>NZ_JAERJN010000012.1:114136-114396 GCF_018257595.1 Tatumella sp. JGM94
AGTGCAGAGGGCGCGGCCATTGCGCCCTTTGCCTGGTCGCCCGCAGCGGGGCCGTAAAAAATGACTTTACGTAATGGCGAACAGAATCCCGCCGGATTGATATGCGGCATACCCGCATCAGCGTTATCTATAGCCAGTGCTAATCCACCCGCCTTCGGGCATAAACGTCCGGCCCTGTACATTTTCCTTCCGCCATCAGTGGCGGAGTTTCAGCAGCCGCACTGCGGCGGACGGGTTAAGGCCCGGGGGCGCGGGCCTTA
>NZ_JAERJN010000013.1:0-193631 GCF_018257595.1 Tatumella sp. JGM94
GGTAAAACGAGAAACTGGCAGCCGGAAGGTCCGGTAACGTTGAACCCGGAACGGGAAAAACAGGCGGCTTAAATTAATCGGGGGTGACAACTACCTTGACACTTACCGGCTACACGCCAATGCAACATATTCAACGCTTATCTGATTCTACTTATCGCCTCCGTTAAAAATGGGGGGATTACCGTATCGCCTGACAGTTCGCTTTCCCGACATCATTCCGGCCAGCAAGGGCGCAGTATGCGTGCCATTTACCCTTGCGGGACGGGTTGTGTTGGGAAACGATTAACCGGAAGTTGATACGGAGCGGAAATCACGCGGGAGAAAAAACTGCCCCCTGCATAGTCGGGCGTAGCGCCCCTTGGTCCGAAGCGGTGAAGTGTGAACGTCGTAGTAGAACCATGTTAACGACCCACTCGTTCAATGGAACGAATGACGACTTAAGACATGACACAGTATTGAAACTGAAAACCTAATTTGAAGCGGCAGTTGTTATTATTGGAAAGTTATATTACTAATATCGCCGCTGATCAATCCAATGCTTCACGTAAGTGATTTATTAATAAAATACAAAATCCTATATTAAAAATCCCCACTGGAACCTGTATAGTAAAAATTCAAATCCAACATATGCCTTCCGCTCACAGACTAGCGACGATAGTCAAAACATAAATGAAAAGTATATAATTTAATATCTGAGTGGCAGCTATGCTGCCTACTCTTCATAAGAAATATACTACACTTTCTAAAAGCGAACTTTCAAAATCATCTAAAAAATTAGAAACACTATTCTCCCGTGAAAATTTCTTTATTTTCCCTAAAGCTTTATCGATATCATCATCACTGGTAACGCCAGCTAATTTTGTGATTTTTTTAGATATTTGCATTGGAATACCAAATTCTTCAAGTGTCACCAGCGTAGGGATTTCAAAGTGAGCTTCTAAGGCATGACAAAAACCTGTATAATCACCAAAAGTATAATTAAACCTTGAAAAAATCAATTTCTGGATATCATTGATCGCGAGAATTATCTTAGGGAGATTATAACTAACTAAGTTTCTTTTGAAATCAAAAATAACTTGAACTGCATCATCTGCAGTATAATTTGAATTACGTTTTATCCAATAAGAATATTCATCATCAATCAACTTTAGGTCACTATCATGATTCATGATAGATCTCAGCCTTGTGTGAAGTTGAGATGCTGACTTGACAGCTCCATTCCCCATTCTTGACAAAGAAAAATATCTGAACAAAATCTCACATAAATGATTAAGCTGATTTTTTGTTGGGTAAAGCGAATCCCACACCATATCCTTATGCCATTTTCCACAATGGTCCATCAAAGCCTCTGCAAATGTTAATAACCTTTCAGGCGGAACACCTTGATGTTTATTAATCAATTCAATTGGTAAAATTTGCTGATGTGTATATTTAAATATTTTAGATAAACTATTTTCTGATAAGTCATTTTGTATTTGGAGAAGCATAGAATCAGAGGCATTATCACTCTGAGTAATGATAGGTATGTCAATTAATGGCAATTGTTGGTTTGGTCTATTACCTATAATGTGAATTTTTCCGACAAAGTGCTCGAACATTCTGCCACTCCTTCCTGAGATGTTATTAAAAGTAAAGGAGTCTAGTTTTGTTCTGCCAGTGATACAATCATCATAAATTATAACATTCTTAGCATTAGTATTTACCCCTTCAATGAGGGTTGATGTACAAACCAAAATAGAAACTCTTTTTTTATTGAACAAATCAACAAGAAACGAGCCAATTGCTCTAGGAAGTTTTGCGTGGTGGCATGCTATACCATAGTCTATGGCATTCGCTAAATTCCATTCAGGATGGTAATTACCTCTCAACCATTTAGTAAATGCTTCATTATCTTTGCATCTATCGGTATGTCCCATTGACAGTATCTTTGACATCAAAACATTAGCGCGTTTAGGAGACTTACAATAAATGACCGTTTGTTCATCTTGGTTAATAGTGCTTAATATTTTTATTAAATGTTTATCTCTCTCTATATCCACCAATTCATCTTTACCATCTGACTCTAATTCATAATAGAACTCATCAGCCGCTACCGTTTTATATTTATCAAACTTCACAAAAGAACAATTAAGATCATCTTCAAGCCCATCCATAATCCCATCAATATTTGGACCAAGCATATAAAATCTTTTGCATTTTTTATACAATTTATGGAATGCAATGTTTAACCTATCGCATCGGTAATCTGTATCACTATTAGGTGCAAGTTTATAAAACTCATCTATGATAAAAAAATCAACCTTTATATTTTCAAAATCACGTTCGATTACTCTCTCTTGCGTGTAGATAAAAATGTTCCTTTCAGCAGTATTTTGATTGGACTGCGTTATTATTTTGAATCTTGAACTGTGTTTATGAAACTTTTTCTTAAGCTCATCCATCAATGCTATTGTCGGCACAACCACAACAATATTATTGAAGGTTTGTGAACTGATTAAAGCATCAATTATGAGGCTCTTACCAAAGCTTGTAGGAGCACTTAAAACAATATTCTCGCCATTAATAATCCTGTAATAGATTTCGGCTTGTTTAACGTGAAATGTAGTTCCTTTGCTTATTGGAGATAAAAAAACATCCATTCCTAACTTAGTTTTAAAATCTAGTTCCTTACTTTCAACATAGGGAAACAACCCTAACTCCAGAACCAATCTATTTAATAAATTAACATTTGAACTGAATAACTCTTTTTTATCAAGCATTCGCAAAACTAAATCTTGAATTAAGAAATGATTTACATGCTTATTATATTCATTAATCAACTCGAGAATTATATCTAACCAAACACCGCTCTCATCATTTATTTCACCTTTTAAATAGTTATACTTATCAATGTTCATTTTGAAACTTCCTTTTTAAAATCATCATACAACGAAACGATGTCGTCTACAGGGAACAGAAAAACCCTTACATCTATTAATTGAATAATTTTGTTAGTATATCCTGATGATAACAACGTTCGGCAACTTTCAATCTCTTCTCTAAACTTTATTAAAAAATCAGTTTTTTTATAGTTTTTTATTATTTCACTGGAATTCACGATAAATATTGGAAGAATTATTTTATCTACACGACTCTCTATAGGGATTTGGTTGTTAGCAAGCTTACGTAATTTATCTTTGAAAGGCCAATCCTCATCTATTTCCGATGTAATTACTAGGAACCTTGTTTTAATTTCATTAACACTGATCAAATTATTAATATTATCTATAACAGATAATATAGCTTCATTCATAGTGTCTTTTATTGATGAAGCACCAAGCCATAATTCAATTTCCCCACCATTAATAACTATATGCGAGCATGAAAACAACAGCTCACCATTAATATGGTATACGCCGTTGATTACGGGGATAGTTTTGTGAGTTTGTCTAATTGCCATATGCAGAAAAAGATCACCTAATGCATTTTGGTCATCAATTGGGTACTTTTTAATGGCCTCTGCAAGTTGTTTTGCAGGCCGATTGCCGATGGCTTTCTTATGCTGTGCAGTTAAAGAATAGTCAATTAACCAATCTTTTGTAAACTCGATAAGATCGCTTTTTCTCCATTCATTATATTCAAATCCAATGTCAACCCCTTTAACATTTGGAACAGTTTTATTGCAATCAATACATATTTCAAATGGTGTATCGGGGTGTTCAGGGGGAATATACTCGATCTCCTCACGTACTGACGCTTGTAATCGGAAGTTATTGTATGATACGCCAAGATTAGTATATATGTCAGAAATGGATAATACATGCAATGTTGTACTACCCTGTTGCACAATCAACATTCCTACTACATAACCATTAAAGAGCACGGGAGAACCCGACATTCCTTTATAATTTGATACTGTTGAAACTTGAGCAATTTCAAAGCTGTGCTTAGCTGTATTTATATTTCCGGTTAAACTGCTAACAGCTGATGAAAAAGCCGCTGGAATTTGATTTTTTTCTACAGGAAATCCAAAAACATGTATTCTCTCATCAATTTCTAAATCCACTACTCCAGCTTGTATAAATGATGAAAATTCATGGTCAACACACTCTAGCAGGACAAAGTCAGTTTGTGCATTATTATACCCAGCAAGCAACTTTAACTTAACTTCTGCTCCAGATACAAAGTCATCCGGTGATAAAAACAGACTATACTCACCGTCTAGTTCAACTGTATGTTTAGCAGTTAAAACTATTCTATTGCTAATACTAAAACATGTACCCCTGCGAATTGAAGCGCCTTTTTGAGATTTAAATATATATACTTTATCTTTAGGGTAATCATCCATTTTCATATAAAAATCTCTTTTTCATTGAAAAAAATATTTGACTCTGGACTATAGCTTGAGAAAGTTTCTTTAAATTTTTCGTCTATGTGTTCGATAGTGTGATTAATATAAATATCCACTGGTTGTATTTTTGAATATCTTACAATTCGAGCTAAAGTTTCAACATCTGGATGTGAATGTTTATTCCCATTGGTGCTAATTAAATATTTTTTGCAGCGCACCCTTTCTAATAAATTTTTATTATAATTATGTTTACTACCATGATGTGGTAACTTAACTGCATCCACTTCGATTGTTTCATACCCTTTACGATCCATCCATTCTAATATTGTCCTAGCATCACTATCTGCCAGAAATAATATTTTCTTGCCGCCACTAGTTGCTAAAAAAGATATGCTACTCATATTATTTAAAGAGTTATCATCAGTAAACTCTCTACCAGCCAATACTTCGATGCTGTCACCCGTCTCTTCGCATATATCGCTATAATCGAATTCATGCCTTAGACTTTCGATATACCTCTCAAATGCGACACTATGTTTTTTATGCAACCCTTTCATTTTTAGATCATATTCTGAGAAAACCTCTAACCAACTTTCTTTAATTCTCTCAATACTTTGTTCGGTCGGACCAATTATTTCAATTGTAATGTCTCCTATAGAAAATTCATTTGGAACCGTCGCTGTTGTTATTGCTTTACCATTAAATCTCTCATTGATTTTATAATTAAGTGTTTTCAATAAATATGAAAGAGAAGTCCCCTCTGAAAATCCTATATCTACTCCTCCTTCATCAAGATCTGAGAAGTTTGATATCATTGTGTCAAGTGTAAATGATTCCTTATGAGAAATGCTTCCCTCTATCAGTTTGGAATTAGTTAATTGCTCAATTCCATTGAAGAAGACCTCTTTTATAACCGGATGACACCTTTTGTCAAACATGCAAATTAAACCATTAACATGATCATTATCAATGTGTGTTACAAACAAAGCATCAATTTCACTCAATCTGTCCAAGTTACAACCCCAGAGCTTGTAAGAGGAAGCAGTTCCTCCATCAATCATGATTTTTGTGCTTGGTGTTTCTACTATTATGCAATCACCATTACCAGCGTCATTTAAAAAGACATTCATATCATAAAAACCTTATAAATCTTATAGTTAAGAGTTTTTAATATTTAATTCAACCTTCGTTGTACATTTTTATCACAATTCCCTATTGCTTTCCATTCAAAACCATGAGATGAGCTTAATGATTCTCGAATTATTTTTCATCAGTTTTGATGTGTGATTTTCTCGCTAGAGGGTCATAAACGAAATTGAATCATGATTAAGTTAATTTTTTCACCAGTTATGATCAGTGGCAATCTAACTTATACAACCTAGCCCCTTTGTCTTAGTGTACCTTAGGCTGACTCTATGCTTATCCTTTTAACATTAGCGTTTGAATTCTCGCGTTCGCTGTTCTTTACAGTTATTGCAGATAGGAAACAAGCTAGACAATTTATGTCCGTAATGAACACTTAACTACAGATTGCTTGGGGATGGAATGGATAAAAACACTGTATATTTCAGTTAATTAAAGAATTTATTGTTCAGCCATTTTTTTTGAAAAAGTAATCAGACTATAACCGCATTTTCGCATTCAATTAAGGCGGTCATTTTGGTGGTATTGACATCTTAGCAATTCAAATTTAGCTTACTTATTAGCCTCTTAATGGCAACAGCGATCCCAGTCATAGAAGACTAGTTTGAAGTGCCCACTCAGGTAAAGCTGAGCAGGGTTTTTGATTTGATTTTTTTGATTGGTGAATCGCTAACAGAATCTTATTTTGTCCATAAAATTACGATTCATTTTCGATGCCACGATGGCGGCTTTGAAATTACAGCATTTGTCGTTTTTCAGCGCTTTCAGCATGTAGCAAACCATTTTCGATCCAATTTCATTCGCAGGTGATGATTTGCCTGCTCGGTGGACTAAAATATGGAAGATGCATGGTTCCTTAGGTTGAGTATTGGAAGGCGGCGCGATCACCGGCATTTTCTTTTACTGGCTTTCCACAGATTCGATCACGCATTTATTCCCGACTACTGCAAACCGGCCCCTCGCATTCGCTCCTCCAGTTCATCCAGAAATGGGGAACGCCCTAGACGCATAGGGCCGTAGCGACCATCAACAAAACCGGAATACAGCATATGCACCTCGTCCCGTGCGCGGGTCAGCCCTACATAGAAAAGACGACGGCTTTCACGCAGCTTCTCTGGCGTCTCATTGCGCCACGGCAAATTCCCCAGATCTAAGCCGACCATGATGACCACGTCATATTCGCAACCTTTTGCTGAGTGAAGTGTCAGCAAATTGAGGTGCTCAGGTGAACCGTCACGACCACCTAGGCTCGTGATATCCAACATCGCTAACGTACCGCCTTCGGCAAGTGCAGCAGTCATGCGATCTAGTTGCTCAGCCTGATCAGAAAGCGACGGCTCAGTTGCCAGCAGGGAATCAACGAGACCGTTGCGCAAAGACGCGACAAAATCGCACGCAGGATGTTGGTCTGCACGAAGTGCCCAAAGCAGCCTAGTTAATTCTTGCCCCTTACGCCGGGCGCATGCATCATCCAGCCTTGCCCGATGAAATGCTATATAACGGTCTATCAATCCGCGCAGTTGAGGGTGCCCAATACGCCAGCCGCCAGCACACCATGCCGCGCAATCCTCCACCCAGCTCGTCAAGGTAACCTTGCGATAAGGTGCTGCGGTGTCCACACGAATGTAATCAAAACCCCCAGCTGTCACCGCATCGGCCACCACATCGCCGGCATGGTAGTCCTTGTACAGAATGGCGATGTCACCCAGCGTTCGACCCGGCTTAGCGGCCAACGCAGCAGGAATAATCTGCGCGACAGCATGGACAGCCTGATCCACCAAACCATCCGGGCACAGCTGGAACGCAATGGTTGTCTGGCGGTTCGGGTCGTTTGCTCGATAACCACGAACCTCACCCAACACCATCTCCGATGCATTGACGATGCCCGCCCCTGATCTATAGTTCAACTGGAGCCGAACTGTTTCAACGTCTCTCCTGCCTGCCAGTTCTAGGAGTAACGCACCATCGGCACCAGTGAAACCGTAAATCGATTGGTCTGCATCACCCACAGCAAATAAGCGTACGCCTCCCTCGAAAGCCAGGCGTTTAACCATACGGTGGAGCGCCACGCCCAAATCCTGATATTCATCCACAGCAAGGATCGGAAATTTCGCCTGTATTAGGGGCAGAACCCAATCATGCTCAATGATCAGACGCTGGCCGAATATCACCATATCGTCGTAGTCTATTAGCCCTTGCTGCCGCAATGCTGCTTCGTAGGCCTCGGCCCATGCAGCGAGCTCCTCCTCTGCACGCCAGGCAACGCTATTGCGATTCAACACCGAACGGCGATGCCGTCCGAGATCAATAGCCTTATAGGGATGGTTTGCGCCAAATAGACGGTCACCAGATTGTCGAAGTAACCGTTCGCTCTCGCGCTGAGACGCTACTGACAGCGGAAATGGGATTGGCAGATCGGCAAGTCGTCCATAGGGCATCAACAGATGGCGCAAGCAGAACCCATGAACGGTTCCAATAAAGAGATTCGGTGCCTCTCTGAGCCCTAGCGCTTCGAGACGACGGGTTAACTCGCGTGCGCATTCTTGGCTATATGTGATACATGCCGCACCACGTGGAGCTTGAACATCCTCAGCCAGGATTCGGGCCAGCTTCAGTACAAGCGTCTTTGTCTTACCACTCCCTGGCCCGGCGAGCACCACGCAGTGTCCCCGGGAGTGATACGCGGCTAACTGGCCCGGATTTCCGGCCAACTCGGCAGCCTGAGCTAAGTAGGCTGCACTGACACTACGTGACGGCATCGCAGATATACTCCAGTGCTTCACGAATGTAATTCGGGCAATTATCCTCCGACACCGAAGGTGCCAGCGCCTGGGCGAACCGCCCTTTGCCAATTCGCTCAATTAGTTTCAACAACCGGACGATATCAAGCTGGTCCGTGTCATCCACCCATGCCTGTATCCGATCTAGGGTAACTTGCGCCAGCGACAATTCCCGCTCAATTACCGACTGCATGGCTTCGGCCAATCCACCGGTAAACAGCTCAGGCTCCAGTGTGATCTCATTGACGAAGCATCCATACTCCCCAGCACGTGCAATCACCTCATCGGTATCCATATCATCATGGTCAACATCTCCCTCAAGTACGCCTAACATATTGATAAGTCTTCTACGAACCAGAGGCTCTCTACCCGCTATAGGATCGCGATCTGTCAGAATCACATGCGGAATATTGAGCCCGTGTGGCCCCAATAGCTTCACATACGGAGTGAAATTTGTTCCACCGATGGAGCACACCGTGATCCCAAGCATATCGAGGGGAATATCAAGAGCATCGGCGAATGCCGGGACAAGATAACGTTCGGCATCTCCTTCCACCAGGATTACACCACGTGAAAAGAATATTTCACCACGGGTGACGTCAATATAGCGCTGCAAATCATCTTCGTCCCGCCGCGAAAACGGTGCGTTCGCAGTTGAAACAGCAATTGTCTTCTCGTCCTCTGAGTCATAACGCAGCAGAACGATAGATCTGACAGGCGTGACGCTGGCAATATGTGGGGAGTGGGTGGTCAGGATCGTTGTCAGTGGCGTCCCTTCATCATCATTCCCCCCATCAGTACCCAGGAAATAACGGTACACCAGACGCTGTACGTGCGGATGCAGGTGCGCTTCCGGCTCCTCAACTACGAAAAACGTATGGTCTCGTTCTCCATCATCAACAAGACGATCAAGTTCGAGGCTTTTCAGGGCCAGAAAAATCAGATTAGCCGTCCCCAGACTGGCATCGCCAATGCCACGAATGCCACTGTCAAGCAGTAAGCGCAGGCTACGTAGTAGCGCATCAACGCGAGTCGGTGCAAGTCCTAACGATAGCGGAACGGCATGTTGCTCACCTGCGATAGCAACCAACCGTTCGCTAATTCGTTCGGCTGTTGCTGCCACCTCATCATGATTAGCCAGTTCCCGCTGAGCCTCATCAACCTGGGTTTGAATCTCCTCACGAGTCTCGTCGTCCAGAGATGCGGATAGTTCTTCAATAAGTGGTCTTAAGGGTGAATTACGCCAGCTTGAAAGATCCTTCTCGGCATCACGCAACGCGCCTTGAACATCGATGGGTAACATACGGCGAAACGCACCACCAATATGCATGTCAGGATCAGCGCCACCGAAGATCACATACTCATAATCTTTTAACGACTCAGGAGCTCGATTTAACCCGGTTTTGGGCTGAAAGCGATAGGTAAGACGGGCCACCATCGGAGGCCCCGGATTAAGGACACAGTCATTCAGGTGGGCCATCAATCGGGGATCGTCAGTAAAATCAGTAAGATCCACTGAAATTTCGATGGTCTCCCCCAATTTTTCTTCGCCCAATCCATCCCAAAAATGTTCAAAACCCAGTTGACGGTCACGCTCAGACAACCCTGGGTCAAGAATCAGCTGCAGGCCGCGAATAAAATTGCTCTTGCCAACCTTGTTTTCACCAACAATAACAATACTCTCACCCGTTTCAACATCAACGTCAGAGAAGTTGGCGAAATTAATTAACCGAATTCGGGAAATCCGCATAACTGCCTCCCTATCTTTCTGATTATCTTCCAAAATAAGAGTAGACTTCAAACCGCAAGAGACTGCCTAGCACGACCAAATCTGCTGAGGGGTACAGTTGCGATCAAAACGGTTTTTGGCCATTGCACATTTTTTGCTGATCAAATCTATTCGTCCGACGAAGGTAAAAGTTCATCGTAACAGAGAGCTAAACCATGCCTATGATCCATCTCACAAAGCGACTTTTTGTCGTCACTGCCTTGCTCAGTGGTTGCGCGACAACCTCCTCGCCTCCCCTGCCTTCCCCCACTAAGGATGTTTCTCCTGTGCTTGAAAATGCTGAGCCCGGTTTATTCCCGACGTACCGTATGGGCACTACACTCTTTTAAAGCTGGCACCTGATGTAGCGCAGCTCGGCCTGATATTGCAGGTAACCGGCGTGGCATTGCCGGAAGACTCCCGCGCTACCGTTGGTGACGGTCTGCGAGGCGCGCTAAGGCGAAGCGGCTATCAACTCTGCGAAACGGCACAATATCAACTGGGAGTAGGTCAATGTTTCTCAGGACATCAGGTATAATGGTTCTAAACCCTCATGTCTATAGCGTGCATGCTGCCTCCTATCCTGCTAAATATTTTAGAGACTCAGCTTGGCAGGGAGTAATTTCTTCAAATGAAAGTACTACTTACTTAATGTCGAAAAAATTTTAATTGCTTGGGGATTTACGCCTTATTTGTCCACTAAATATTAGTCGTTCATAAAAAACCTTCAATATCAACAGTTGGATACCAACTATGATGATAGTGTTAGTGGAAAACCGCAAGATGCGGTTTATCAATGCCACAGGGTAAAGGAAAAGTAACTTCTGGCACTTGAAAAATTACCATTAGTGGAAAACTGGATCTAAAATAACAAGATATGTGTAAGGATGCCCACGTCTAATACTGTACAGACAACAAAGCTTCTTAAACACTGTCTTACACAGGGTAGATACTTGCATGGCTACGTTTCATTTTTGAATACAAAACCTATACTTATACATTTCAAAATGTCATAATAACTAAAATTTGTAGCCAGTTAATTTACAATGAAATATTCAACCAGATAATTTATTACAGAATAACTTAGCAGAAGGAGTCTTTAAATGAAAAATAAATTCAGCATTTGTTATATTATAATAGATAAAAACGAGGGAGAGTCTTTTTTTCTAAGATCATCTAATTACCTACTTAAATTATCACCTTTATTAGAAAGGGTTAATAACTTACCAATAAGCATACCAGAATTACTTTGCGAGAAAGAAGAGAAGATAAAAATAAGAACTAGCGGCATATACCCCGGAAGAGTAATACATTTCATAAAAGATTATAATGAAATTGAAAACTTACCTTATATTTTTAAAGTTGTTTTCATAGATGAAGAATTCCCCAACGCGGAGAAAAAATGCGATACTATACTATATATCTCAATAAATCAAAACATTGCAATTGAGAATAACATCATACATGAAGAAATTAATATCGACGTACTGAGAAATTTTTTCTTCTCCAAAATTAAAGAACAAGATTCGGTTTATACCAACCTACCTGATACTTATAAACAAGAACACATAGAAACCGATATTAACATAGACGAGAATATTTCTACCTTTTGCAATATAAAAACATTAGAATCAATAAATCTCATTTTTAAACCTAAAAACATTTGTAATAAAGACAAAAATAAAAATATTGAAACATCAATCAATCTTATAAATCACATTAAGAATGAAATAAAAAACAACATGCACATTGAATTATCAATACCAAGTGCAGATTATTTAATCACTGATTTTACCATTGATCTGGAGTATTCTATAAATGCAAAGAAATACTCAAAGCATACATTAATGAAAAATCAAACCATAGACTACGAGCTGATTTCCGACTCAATCTCATATGCTAAAACAACAACAGACATTGATAGTTTACATTATAACAATTATATCACTAAATATCGGAATGAGTTATATTTCAACAGTCTATTATCATCCATTTATGCTTCTTCGACATTAACTCCAGAAATAAAAATAAGAATATGCAACAATGATCTTTTCAGCTTAGTTTCAGACATTGGTAAAAATATTAGAAATAATAACATATCAAAAATACAAAAAATGATAAAGACTTTCTCATCTGAAGTAATTGATAAATCTGACACTATGTTTGATTATTTTTCTAACACATTAAATAAGAATATAAAAATAATCTCAAACTTCCCTTTGGAATGGACTAATGTAAATGGCTTACCGTTGATGATAAGGCATAACGCAAGTCGTATATTCAACACCCCAGGTTTTATAAAACAAAACATCCTTCTTAATAATAACGAATTTTCAATGAGTATAGATAGTTTTAAAAAAATATTAGTCATCAGCTCCTTTAAAACTGGGGACCATATAAGTAATGATATAAAAAATGAATTGCATCGGGTATTAAAAGAATGCAACGACCCTAGAATTAATTCTGTAGTCAATGAAAAAGTTTCTAGTAAGGGGTCTTACATCCCGAACTTTGAAATGGAAGTGATATTTAAAGATGTCACAAATAAAAATGAGCTAGTGGACGCTTTGAATTCCTTTGAATTCGCTCTTGTGATATTCGATATGCACGGTGGACATGACTGTAATGGGCATGGATTCCTTGAGTTATCTGGTGAAATTTTGTACCCTTATGAATTAATGAGTTTAGCAAATATCCCACCAATAGTCGTATTAAGTGCTTGTGATACAAGCCCAGCCGATAGAAATCATTTCAATGCAGCAAATGCTTTTCTATGTGCAGGCGCAAAAACGGTACTGGCTAGTACATACCCCATATTAAGCAGAGATGCGGCAATCTATATAGGACGATTATATAAACGCTTAAGATACTATTTACCTGAAAGAATTTTATCCACAAAAAAAAGTTTAAGGTGGTCAGAGTTCATTACGGGACTTAATCGCCGAGTTTATTTTGATTATTTCTTAATGTACATTTTCAGAAAGTATAAGATTAATGACAACTCCATATTAATAGAATTACGAAATCACATAAATATTGCATTAGAAAATCACCCTCACGATTTTTTAGATGGGGTTTATTATTTCTTTGAAAATTTAACAGACCTATCTAAAAACCAAATTAGTGATGAACTTAATAACCACTTCTTGTTTGCTGAATGCCTGAACTATGTGCAAATAGGCTCTCCTGAAAAAATTTTAATTTCTGCAGAAGATATAAGCATAGAATAAAAAACTTACTTATATAGAATCAGAAGATAAAACAACCTGTAGATCTTAGAATACAAAGGAGATTGGTTCAAGCCGTACAACAACCCAATCTTCATGAATTAAGAAGCGAGAACCAAATGTACCAGAATGATCACCAGCTTCAATTGGTGGTCATTCTGGTGGTCTTGACAAAAGGGTAATTCAGGATTAGCTTAATTATTAGCCAGTTACTGGTAAAAGCGATCCCAGTCAGAGGAGCCATTTTAAAGAAACCAGATGTCTGCGGAGATCTGGTTTTTTGCTTTTTATCAATTGGTTATCCCTTTCCCTGCGTCTACTCACATCTGTTAAAAAACACCCGAAGCTATACGGTAATCCCCCGAAAAACCGGTGTGTTTATACGCAGAATTTTCCCGTAATCTGAACCGGGGATGATTCTCTGCAGAAAGCACGTTTTACCGGCAGTCAGATCATGTCTGTCCTGAAACAAACTGCGGCAGTGCTACTCCTTCACTGGTATTAACATTAAGCGGTTGTTCCCCGCCTCGATAACACGGGCCTTATCCGGGTCGAGAGCATCCCGGCCCAGAACCACACGCCAGCTGTTGTTTATCTGGTCCGGCGCCATAAACATCCCGGCCACTGCCACGTACTGCGCGTCTTCCTCCATCGGCATATCGACCGTTACCGCGCCCCCCGGCTGCAGGCGGATATCTTTCTCCGCGACCAGGTCTGCCCTGATGGCCTGACTGTCATAGTTAAACAGTGACGGATAGTCCGTCGTATCAAATGTTTTGCGGTCTTTAAGTTGATAAATCCGCACCACCGTCGATAGTGCAACCCCGCCAGCATTGCTGTTAACGGCCTCGCGGGCGCGAATATCCAGATGCAGGGTTTTTATCTGCTTATAAAAAATCGATTTGGTCACGGCAACGGTGCCGTCTGTCACTTTTTGCGTCAGCCCACAGCCCGCCAGTATCAGTGTGATACACGCGGCCAGCGCAGCCAGGGGAAATTTACCAGCGGTATTCGCCATATTCATCGGTCTCCCTGCGGTGCAGATTTTCCTGAACCCGTTGATAGCGGCCCGGGTTAATAGTGATTGTGTTAAGGTGTAATGCACTGTTAGCCGCATTCAGCGGTCGCATCACAGCCGTGCGGCCCAGCTGCACCGCCCCCGCCTTCGGGTTACTGCTTATGATCGCATCAGGCAGCAGACTGCGAGCGACACACAGTTGCAGGCGGACGTCGAGCCGTGACCCGAGATAGACATGCAGCAGCGCCATCAGGTCGGTGTGAAGATCGCCGCCCGGCAACCAGCCCTGAACTTCAGCAGGGTGTGTGGTCGTCAGGCACATCAGCACCTGGCTGTTAACATCGGTGGCATAGTTGCCCATCACCGGACGGTTTACCAGGGTAACAGGCTGACGCACGCTCATAGTCAGGGGCTTTTTCAGCGGCACACTGCGTTTGTCATGGTGCCAGATTTTCGCCCGGGTGTTGGGTGCCAGCAGACGCACCAGCGCGACCATTCCCTCTGAAGTCCGTCCGGGCAGCAACATGGCCGGCAGCAGCGCCAGAAAGCGTGAGGCCGGTGCCGCGATACTGTCCGTACAGCCGTCAACCCCGAGCCCGGCCAGCCCCAGCAGATACTGCGAGGTTTTGTCCCTGCCGCCCGCTTCGAAGGTCGCCGGGTAAGAGTATTTACGCCAGATGCGATAGTACTGGGCAATCAACCGGTGGTTGAAGATATCGAGGAAATCTGCAGTGGCTTCGTACCCTTCCCGCCGCTGGGTGATGTCATCGATATAGTGCGTCGGCAGCGGGGACTCCACGCCGTAGAGTCCCATAAAGGTGATGCGCACCGTGGGTGGCAGCCGGGGATGTTCTGGCAGCTCCATGCCTTTGATTTCGGAAGCCGGGAAGCCCATCCCCGGGTGGGGCCGGAAACGTACCGGCTCCTGACGAACCTGCCAGCTGCTGCCAATAACCGGCTTATCCGGCTGGCTCTGCTCCAGTACCTGGCAAAAGCGATAAAAGTTTATATACGGCAGGTACTGCCGTAGCTGCGCCATCAGCCGGGCAGGCGCGGACTGTGATTTTCTTTCCACCGGATACATTTTCCTTCTGGCTGTACGATAAGCGTCAGCTGATTAAACTGATTCATGTCAGCATAAAGCGCAAAGAAGCGGTTGAGCATTTCACCAAACAAATGGATGTCGCCCTCCCCCGTAAATCCGTTGCTGTCGAGGATCACTTCGATATCCAGCCCGCGCAGCAGATAGCCCTGTTCGAAACGCTGTAACCGGTGATGCGTCACCTGCTGAATCGCTTCCAGACGACGGGTATTCAGTTCATCTTCCTGCCAGTTATACAGCGCCAGCGTCCCGCGCAGCACTTCGGCGGTGCTCATCATGTTCAGGAATCCGGAGCCAAGGTGACTCAGTACCCGCCAGTGGAAACGGTCTTCCACAGGCGGGTATACCGGCAGCGTCGGCTTGCAGAGGTTGCGCACCGTCAGTGGCGTATCCATCACCTGTTCACAGAGGTCCAGAAGCGTGCTCTGCAGTGCTCTGCGCGGTAACTGGCCGTTGGTACCAGTAATTTGCAGCGAGACGGCTTCGCGCTCAAACAGTCGGTCATTTTCCCACTGGTGCCCGCCGGGAATAAGCCAGGTGTCATACAGTCCGGTCACGCTGCGCTTTACCCGGGTGTGGTAGTAACGTGGAGGGGCATGGCGACGCATCATCCCGCCCTTGTGACGGAAGCTGCTGAACGGTACGTATTCGGCATCACTGGTGCGGCCTGAGCCGGTGACCGAATCGACGGAGTAAATCTCAGTATGTCCGTCCTGCAGACGTTTAGGCCGCAGCAGGTACTCGCTTTCAAGGCCAGAGATAGTGAGCGGGTCCGCCTCCAGAGTAAAAAGATTAATTACCGGTACACAGTGCAGACGAACCGCGTCATCGGTGACCGGCAGGTCTGATGGCCACAGCGTACTGAACACCACTTCAATATCGAAGTACCCCGTCCCCTGAGGCAGGGTAATACCGTCCAGCCCGTTAAGGTGGACGAACATAAACTTGTCGCGGAAGGTGAAATACTCCAGCAGCAGCTGGTAACCACTGAAGGCGGTATCGCCCTTCGGCCACAGCCCGTCTTCCTCTGCAAATCCCCCCGGCGAGAAATACCCGTCAAGCCGGATGCGGTCGCTCTGCCCTGGAAGATGCATATACAGGGCCGCCTGCCGTTTGGTCAGCATCAGGTGCAGCTGGCTGCTGACGGGCGCCTCGGCCCCGAGGTACAGGCTCAGGCGGCTGAGATCAGTATGGGACCAGTCCGCCTGAGTGCTGCAGGCAAAACGCAGCTGCAGCAGCGAACGACCATCCGGCTCAGTGGTCATGGTAATGCCCGAAATAGCCAGAGGGTTGAGCATTACCTGCCGGGTGGTACGGTAACGACAGACCGTGTTTTCAGGCCCTAGCGGACGGGAATATACCTCAAGACCCGCGGGCACCACTTCCGCCATTTTCATGGCAGAGAGTACCGGGGTAAACGCCACCACCGAGAGAGACGGAATGGTGCGCAGGTAGTGTGGCCAGAGCATGCTGACCAGACCTTCAGTCAGTTCCGGCAGGTCATCGTCAATTTTTTCGCGCAGTCGCCCCATTGAGAAGGCAAACCCTTCAAGCAGGCGTTCAACATAGGGATCGGGGGTTCCGGCCTTATCCAGGTCCAGCATCGCGGCACGATCCGGATGGGCTTGTGCGAACTCTTTCGCGGCTTCACGCAGGTAGCGCATTTCTGCATCGAAATAGCGCAGGGTCAGATCTTCCATTGATTTATTTTCCTGTGAATTTAACGGCGTGGCACGGGCAGGATCGATAGTCATCAGTCCGGCAGGCGCTTATCAGTAGACCACCTCTGCGTCACTGGCTGTACTGATGCCTGCGATACCGGTGGTATTGAAGATGGTTTCCGGCAGCCGGAAGTTACGCAGTTTCAGCAGCACCAGTGGTCCCTCACCCGCTTCGGTGCGCAGGGTGTAATTGAGCGTGCGACCGTCCGGTGTTTTCCAGCCAAGAGCATAACTGCTGCCGATACCCGGGTAAGCACTGATCGCGGCCTTATCCAGCAGACGGATCCATCCCCAGCTGCCGGGCATGTCCGCATACTGACGGGTGCCCGCCTGCGTGCTTATCCAGCTTAAGCTGGCGCCCGGTGATTCGGTATCCGCAGGCCAGGTGAAACGCTTCCATGTCGGAAGCTGGTTTACATAGGTCAGCTTCCGGCTGTCAATAATCATATCGGTCTGCATCACGCCAGCGGCAGTCCCCGGCCGCAGCTCGAAGTTCATACCGGCATTGCCTTCGGTGAAAGCGATGTCCGAGACATGACTCAGGGTGTTGATGGCATTGAGAAACGCCCGGTTAAAGATCAGTCCCTGTGAATTGATACTGTCTGGCACCCACCGGCTGCCCTGACGATGCAAAATGCCTTTAAGACGGGTTTGCAGGAACTGTGCAATACGCCCGGAATCCGCATTGAGGTATTTGGCCAGCAGAGGCAGAGAGACATCGCTGCCAGAGTTGTGAAACGGATAACGCCCGCCAAATGCGGAGTTCCATTCCGCCACCACTGCCTGCTGCCACTGGGCATTGAGACTGTCAGCCGCCGGGGTCAGCACCTGCTGCCAGGCCTGTTCCATTGGGCTGACAAATACCGTCCGGCCAAAGCCACTCCACTCCTGTCCCAGACCGGCAGCAATCAGGCTGCCGTAGTCGCGGGTTTCGGTCAGGTCTACCGTCTTACCCTCGAACACGGTCCGGGCCAACGCCCGGGTCATCGCCTGTGGATCGGCGGCATTAGTCACCTGTTGCAGGCGCAGGCGCACCTGTGTTACGCGGGTCAGGTATGACTGCAGACTTTGCGTCTGTGCGCCGATGCGGCTTTTGT
Source organism: Tatumella sp. JGM94 (assembly GCF_018257595.1). NCBI lineage: Bacteria > Pseudomonadati > Pseudomonadota > Gammaproteobacteria > Enterobacterales > Erwiniaceae > Tatumella > Tatumella sp. JGM94. Next base: position 18,187 of record NZ_JAERJN010000013.1, read on the forward strand.
CCATCAGCCCCAGCAGCGGCCCGAAGGTCGTATCCAGCGGACCATGGATACCGGCACTCTGGTCAATGATATCTTTGTTATCACCACCCAGCAGATTTTTTGCTGATTTCACCAGTGTATCTGATATCGCTTCGCCGATCTGGCCGGTGCGCCCCTGCTCATTCAGGGTATTCATCAATGCCACCAGTGGCGACTGACGCACGTCAGCCATCAGGGTCAGCTGGTCAATGGCATCTGACAGCGTGCCAGCCGGGGTCCAGCGCAGGCTGTTGAGGAATTCCAGCCAGGCACCGCCAAAGTCGGCAAAGTAACGTTCCGTCAGACGCTTCTTCAGCGCTTCCGGCGAGATTTCATCCTGTTTACTCACCTGACGTTTACGGTCAGTCAGTACCCAATCGAGCTCATCGCGGCGCGCCTTCACCAGCTGGTCGATAGCCGGCTGCACCGCCTGCTCCCAGGCCTGGCGGGTAAACATCCCCGCCACAGCTTCGCTGGAACTGAACAGCCGCGCGACATCGGTATCACCGGTCATGTCCCCGAGACGCATATCGGCATACAGGTGCGCGACCTGTGAGAGCATCTTCTGGTAGAGGGTCGATTCGCTGTTGCGTACCCCCATCAGGCGGACCAGCAGCGAACGCGCCTCGCTGACCATATTTTCATCTGCAGGCACCCGCCATTGCGGATGGGTAATCAGGCTGGCGGCATAAAAAGCAAACAATGACGGGGCCATGCCCTGCCACTCAGCGTCTTTAATCCCGCCGCGTTTCGGCCAGTCTGCTGTCAGTGTGGTGCTGAACCAGGCTGCATCCATATGCTCCGGACGGGCCAGCATCAGATAGAGCCTGAGCTGCTGCCAGGCGGTTTTTGCTCTCTGCTCACGCAATGGGCTGCCCGGCGGCAACCGATTAAAGGCGCTCAGCTGCCTCTGCAGGTGGTCTGCGGCTGCATCCCGTAACAGTGGCAACGCACTATTCTGGTAGCGGGGCCAGAGTGCGGCCAGCAGCTCATTATTCCGGCTCAGCCCGGCCTGCTCATACCATGGGACACCATGCTCAGAGCGGTACTGCAGGCGGGCCACGGTTTTCTGCAGTTCAGACAGAGCATACAGGCGCTGTTCCAGTGGCTGATTCTGTCGGGCAGCAACTGCGGCCCGGGCATTGGCTCCGTCAATCTGGCTGCGGTTGGTGATATACGCGATACCCATCCACACAGCCCAGCCCGCCATTGCCAGGGCGACAGCAGGCGCCACGACCTTGCGCCATGCAGTACCCGGTTTAACAGGGCGCAGCCCGGCAGGGAGCATCCGCACAGAGTCCGGCAGAACATCCCAGCGCTTGTCCATGCCCCAGTGGTGCGGCACGACACGTTCAGCACCGGCAGAGGGCTGACTGAACACTACCCCGGCCAGCGGCAGCGGGCGGTACGGATTGAGCATCACCGACAATGGCCCGCTCAGGCTCTCCGGTTTACGGATAAGCTGGTCAGCCAGCATCAGCAGGAAATTGTGTTGCGCCTCATCACAGATTTGCTGTAACCCCCGGCAGGTTAGTTGCGGTGTCAGCGCCGCGAGCTGTCCGGCTAATCCCTCAATACGGCATCCGGCAGGCAGCAGGCAGCCTGCCGCCTGCACAACCCGCCCCTCCGGCTTACCGCCGCGTGGATGCAGGGACCAGATATACAACGGGAGTTTCCAGCCCAGCGTATCCATACGGGCGCTGATAGCGTGGGACAGGGAATCCATCGCCCCTTCAGACGGGACCGGTCGCGGCTGCTCCATCCCCGGCGCTGAGAGCTGGTCAAAAGCTGAAGTGACCCACACCAGGCCATCCACCGGACGACGGCGCAGTTTGCGCAGCGCGCTCAGCCAGGCACTGTCCGCTGACGTATTGAGGTCACCACCCCACAGCAGCAAGGTGCCGCGATCTTCCTGCCAGAGCTGGCTGGTAAGACCCGGGGTCAGTTGCTCCACCTCAGAGGCAGTACCGGTGATCAGCAGGATACGGGTTTTACCCCTCCAGCGCCAGCCATAGAGGTTACGCATGGCTGCACGGATGGTATCAACGGTGAGGTTACGGGGCGGAGTCTGCTTGACGCGGCCTTCATCGGCAGGCAGAACATTCTTTCGCTTAGCCTGAAAGCGATGCCAGCGTTCCTGGATTGCATGACGCACGATCCCACTATGGCGAATAAATAAAACTAAAATCATAGCGCCTGCGAACCCAAGCCATTTTAAGCCTGAAGTATCCAAACTAACCTTGTCACCGTAGTTCCAGATTAGCCAGGCGACTACAGCAGTAATAATTATTGTCAGCCCGAAACGCCCCCAGTTACCACGCCATACAGTATCCTCAACTGTTTTCATTCTTATTCCCTGTTGTCACGGTATTAATAAATTTCTGTCCTTCGCCTTCCGATAACATCAGACAGTCGGTCTTCAGTAGCTGTACCGCATCACTGACTATGGCAGTCATTATCCAGGGGGAAAATGGCCCGCAGCGCCCGGCATATGTCTCAAGCCAGTGCAGCTGTTCAGTTTCCCAGTGCCCCTGATATAACTCACTGGCTTTAAGCATCAAGGAAAACGACTGCCCCCAACGAACGTGGTCACCAATGATATTCTGTGTGTTGATAGACTGGGTCTGGGTAGAAAAATAGAGATCCAATTCACTTAACAGGTCATCGCCTTCCAGAGACATAGGGCGGAGCAAACGTACGTCGTGGTCTAGTTCATATTTGGTCGCAACATCATCAGTTGTCAGCAACAGCGTAGCAAGCGCATCGCTATACCGATCACGACCACACAGCTGTTGCACCATGATAAGCTCAACTGAAATATCTGGTGTTTTAATCCTTTGTTCTACGAAATCAAAAGAAAGAGAGCGTTGCACTGACAATGCGGGGACTGGGCGCTCTGCTGGCACCAACTTACGCCAGCAATCATAAAAGACCGTTCTTAACTCAGCGTCTTCTTCGGGAGAATCAGTTAGCAGAAATACCTTCAACGCTATATCTGTCGGAAATCGCATCAGCGCATCTTTAACCCCCTCAAGCTGTATTAATGATGCTGCCTTGACTGGGCTAATATCAAGCCGCGTGATCAACCCGTTGTATTCTTCTAACCCTTTACTTTCAGGTATAAACATTGGTACTGTCAGTGACTGAGGCAGGATAACTTCGCTGCTCATTACGGCCAAATAATGCCCGGCCCATTCGGTCCATTGCTGTTGAGAGTAATCAGCTTCTTTCAATTCAAATTCGTGCTTATCAACACCATTTTTATAGAGCCAGGCTCTCAGGCAAATGCAGAAAATCCAGATAACTGGTGGAGAGCCGGACACAACCCAAATATTGTAATTCTGCCCTGCTCCCAGCAATTGATTAGCATGGAGAACGAAGATCAACCCTCCTGCGATCAGGGCTGCGAGACCACCAATAAGCCAGATAAGAAGAAAAGGTTCTTCCGGCATAGCTGTAACTTGCGATTTTTTACGCTCCCAACACATTAATTATCCTATAGCGCAATCCGGCGCACTGGAGATGGAGATGACCTGACAACCGCATTCACAATGACAACCATCCACGACAACTGGTTTACCATCGGAGGACCATTCAGGCGAACCCTCTATAATAGCGTTTATTCCGTGGCCTTCTTTAGAACAACTTACTTTATCTCCAACCAAGGCCACTTGTTTATTATTAACGATAATAGTTGATGAAGATGAGATCACTTCGCCACCGAGCGTTGTTTTATCACCGAGCAATACAAAACCATTTGACATTTTATAGACCAACAATGTTAACCCTCATCAATAAATATAAGTTAAGTTAAGTTAAGTTAAGTTAATTGAAATTTAAGCACCTCTCTATCTCATCAATCGATTAAGGGTGAAAAATGAAATATTAATTAATTACACCTCAAACCTTATTACTAATTATTATCTTTCAATATGGATTGAAGTTTTTTTACTTATGGAAGTATCGGCTACTCTCTGTTGTGCCATCTGAATATAATACTGAACTATACTCCCCAATCTTCTGCACCTGAGGCTCTGTAGCACGTAAATTCCTGGTGAAATGAAGTCTCGGAAAAATATAACTTACTTTTCCGATATCGATTTATAAATCACATCAGGTGAGTATCTAACAATGGAATATTATAATGGGCCATGTCCACCCCTACGCTTTGTAAATAAATGGAAAGAATCCCCTTCCAGATTGACATTCCCATTGATAGCTTCGGATGATCCACTTATCCTCTGAGGTGAATTATCATTAAATACAAAAATTTCTTTTATTGATATTCTTTCTGCATTTTCACTTTTAGCCAGAGATACTTCTTTTTATGTTAAACCCCAATGTTATGTTGCTTAACATCCATTTTCATTTCCCGCCACCATTACGTGCAATCGTAAAGTTAAACACACTATCATCTGCTGTATGGCTGAATTATTTCTTGACAAAATGACATACTGGTTATTTTACTTCGTCCTCATTCAGATTTTTACGACTCTTTAAGCAGAATTTGAACGGCACATAACTTCCAGCAGAAATATCTCACTATCCAATGGTATTTCAACGATTACAGATACCATTTTACCATCCGGAAAGGAATTTAAAGACTCATCTTTGTCATAACCTGATAGAAGAAAAGAAAAATTAGTACTGAGATTGCAAGTAATATATTCACATTACTCCTTTGCTGTTTTAAAATTAATCAATACAAACACTAAGTACTGCTAACTTTAAAAGACAAGGCATTTTTTATTACTCCACTAGTTAATACATAAGCACGGTTAATTTTCTTTCCTTGAAAGGGACTGGAGTTTATCAAAATCAGGAAAATCCTTTCCTTTGTAATCAATAGTACCATCAGGATACTTAAACACAGTATAATTGTCACCACCCTCTATTTTTACCTTTGGCCCAGTAGAGTATATGATTAGATCTGTATGTGATATCGGCTCAAAAATAATGCTTTTATCTTTGGGGTTAGAATATTTATATGTTGAATACAAATTGTCACCATACAACCAAATCTGTTTCAAATGACCATTCAAAAACTTTTCATTTACCCATGGGTAATAATCTTTTTTTATTAAAAAGTCTGATGGAAGCGCATTGATTTTACCATCATATCGCTGTGGCAAATTATCATCAAAAACAATTATAACACCAGATCCTATCGATCGCTCAACTCCATTACCAAATGAACTAAGCTTATATTTTACATCAATCGTAGCATTACTTAACTTCCATTTGCACTTACCTCCACCATCAATATTAATTGGAAGTAAATAAGTATCATCAGCTGATTTCAAAAATTCGGACTTCACATAATGAAAACCCGGCGCTGTCAATTTCTCCCCTCTGCTACTTAAGGTTATATTTGGGCACAGATCTGAACGATACATGATCCCAGCAGGTAATAAATCTATTTCATCAGGAAGTTTCACCACCAATTTAACATTTCCAAGCTTAGAGTCAGTTGTTAGTTTGTCACTTCCATCACACCCAGTAAATTGTAAGGTTAGAAGTATAACAAAAATAGTTTTAGCTGTTGCTTTCATACTCTTCCTTAGCGATTTTTTTAAAGCGAACAAGACTATTATTCCAAATAGTATTAGCAGTGGAAATATCCAGGGTTTTGGAAAGCATGCTCTGTAACATCAAGAATAATCTATTTCTCGTAATTTCATCGATTGATACGCTATTAGATAACTTGGCCGAATCTTCGACCTGCTTTGAAAACTCTTCTCTTATCATTTTCCTATTTAAGTCTCTCTGAGGATCAACAAGTTCAATAAGTTGGTTGTTTATATATGGCAAATATTGGCTCGACATCAAATGATTTATAGGATTTGTAATAGAATCTAGATCTGGGTTTGTATTTTTAGGAAAATAACGCCCCACACTATTTTCATCAAGACATTTTAAGAAAGCCGTTTGTTCATTGCCAGACTTGCAAAATACTTGGCTATTAAGATTTGAAACAAGATAAAACTTACACTTTTTAAACAAAATCTCTCTTATTTTCATATATGGATTTTTCACATCCATTCCTATTAAAGGTGTTACTCTGTAGGTATATTTAACTAAGGATTGCTCAGCTTTAAAAAAACAAACTATATTACCATGATGCCAATATGGATCACCAAACTTAAGTCCTGCAGTCTGAATCCCCATTCCCCAAACAGAACCAATAAATCCGTAAACAATACCATACGGCCCCCACAAGTCATATAGCTTATTATCTAGCTCTAATTCCGGAGGGATACTAGTAACTGAATCTGAATCATTAACATGTCTATAATGAGTAATAGAATCCAGCATCTTTATCGTGGAGGCTGTAAAAACCCTTGGCATTCCATAAGTGTACAAACAAGGTTTTGAATCCTTGAGAATTGCCGAATGGATCAATGCTAATGAGCCTCCCAAGCTATGACCACAGATAAACAATTCCCGACTGGTTGCATTTTGTTCAACCCACTCAAAATCTTCTGAAAATTTCTTCTTAGCTAAATTGAATGCATCAAGAAATCCCTTATGACTCTGTCCACCAGAAATTATATCCGGACAAGGTATTGGTCTAAATGTTCCATCCGCTGCGATATCTGCGAGCTTTTTAGGCTCTGTCCCTCTCCAACATACTAGCATTTGTTTAGGAGATGATACATAAAATAGTTGAGTTCCTCCCTCTCCATCTTCACCTGCTGTAGTATCAATAAATACTGTCTTTCTATATCGTTCTTTAAATGGGACATCAATCGAAATAGATTGATATAACAAAGTTGGTACCCGTGAGAGATCCAGGCATTCATCATTAAAGAATGTATATACTTTTTCTCCGTTAGCATAAGCAAAGTCAGCCAACAAGCCTAGATTAAATCCATTAACGATAGAGTAATCTTTAGTATGATGAAGAAGAATATTCCATGCTCTAAATGGACATACCTTCACTATAACCCTCGAATTAAAGTACATGTTCGAAATGGTTAATCCGGAAAAATCAGAATCAGGAAAATGAAAGGCTGGTAATTCTTTACTATTCCAGCCAGGGATATTTGGAGCTTTATCGCACAATTGACCGACAACAACATAATAACAAATATTATTGGTCTTCTTATCAACTGTCACCGGCGACATTTTCATCGAATAGGAGTATGTTCTATCTATACTTAAAGATCTTTGCTCCATTTCGTCAACAAGTGGTTGAGCTTCAACAAAAAGGGTGAAATCAGGATGAAGTAAATTATCGATTCTCAAAATACCATCTGAATCAGTAACTCCTCTATAAGGCTTAATAACTTTATCACGGATAGCCTCATTCTCTCCTCTCCATGGCATATTAGCTACGACGTTATAATTCTCATCAACCAATTGAATCTCAATCCAGCATTTCTTTTGCGCTGGAGCCTGGGCTTTTCCGAATATTCCCACCGCTGATGTTCTTGATTCGCTCATGATGACACTCCTTGTTCGCTGTCAGTACTGCTTAGAGGAAATTCAATTTTTATTGATGATGGCGACGCTGTGTAAATTGGCATGGTATTGCCAAATTTATCTGTTGTCCCTGAATAAACGTCACCTTCCGCGGTGGTTACCTTATAAAGAGTGTACGGCATCACCTCATCCGTCTCTTGATTAGTTATTGTAAATCCACCTTTAAATCCTTTAGGCAGCTCCTGAGGAGACAGATTTAAGTTTTCCGCGCCCATTTTTTGTACATTTGCTGCTTTCAGCAGGATATTACCAGGGCACCCAAGTTCAATATTTCCGCGACTAATTTTGATATAAGCGCCATTACAAACAAGAGTTAACTCCTTGCTGGAGTTTACCGTTACGCTACCACTATTGCTGGTAACTGTGACGTCCTTCAGCGCCTGGACATTCAGAGCGTCTCCCTGAGCCTGTACATCCACTTTGCCCTGCCCTGCAAAAAGTTGCACCCCTGCACTTTGCGCAAATAAACTGACAGTATTCGATGCAGCAACAGTTACTGACTGAGCTGCGCTAATGTCGGTATTGCGGCCAGATACTATTCCTACACTCTGGCTTCCTGAGGCAATCCGTACAGCTTCAGAACTAACCAGCCCAATTCCCTTTGGGGAATGAGCTAATATCCCTGGTTTTTGCAGCCCGGATAGCGCACTTTTCAGACTCGATTGACTATCTGAATCCGCCGAAATTGCTTTTGCTGTCTCAGCTGCTTTGCTGAGACTTTTTGCGAGAGAAAGAGCCTGTTCCAGCTGCTGTATAGCTTCATGCATATCGAGCATTATACCATCAGCATTTGGCTGAGAGTCAGCGCTTAATAAAATCCCTTTTCCACCCCTGACGGCCACCCAGTCATCAGTGCGCAGTTCTGCACCTTCACCGCGAAGCACTCTTTTTTCATCAACATTGTGCCCCAGATTAAGCTGCGTTTTGCCACCGTACTCCGTGCTGAGTTTAACGTGCTCCTCGCCGCGCTTATCCTCCATCCGCAGCTTGTTCAGCCCGGCGGTGCGGATCACGTTGCGCGTGCTGTTGGCTTCTGTCACGTGGTCGACGTGGCGGGAGTCGTGCAGGGCATGGGCGATATACGGGCGATCCGGGTCACCTTCGTGGAAGGCAATGGCGACTTCAGTGCCCTGGATCAGCGGGAAGTGGAAGCCGTACTTATCGCCGCCGTATGGCCTGGCAAAGCGCACCGGCATACTTTCCATACCCCGCTGTTTATCGTCCCGGTCAGCATCGAACTTAACCCGATACATGCCGGATGCATCCTGCCAGGCGTAAATATCGTTATCCCTGGCGCTGGTCACGCGCGCCATCAGGGTGCCGCTGACTACCGGACGCTTTTTAGCCGCTGGTCGCCAGCAGCGGTTCTCGGAGTACGGCACCGCCGACCAGGTAACCTGCAGCGCATTTTTACGGCTGGCGGAGTAACCGGCACTGATGATAACAAGGCCGTTTTCGGTTTCACGTGGCAGCGTCGGCGGGACAGCTGTCCCGGTGATGGTCAGTACCTGAGCCGGACCCAGGTTATGGTCGGTACTGCTGCCGGTCACGGTGGTCTGCCCGGACAGAAAACGTTCATGCTCCAGCCGCGCCCAGAAGTTACCGGTTTCCGCTGCCGGAGTAATTTTGTCCCCCCGTTCAAGATGACGCGGGCGATAATGGTACACATCGCCGTAAGTGTTTCCTTCGCCGTCGCCACGGGTCATATCCGCCGGTACGGACACCAGGACATTCTGAGCTTCACGGTGGTTGTAGTCACTGGCGGTGACCGAACGCTCCGCCACATTGTGGCTGACATTTATGCCCCACACCGCGCCGGCCGCATTATCATTCATCCCTGACGGGCTGCTGAGTGGCAGCGATTTACCAAACGTCCAGGCACTCTGTTTGTCCGCGAAATGCACCACTTCGGTTTGGGTGTCCGGCTGCAGGGTGAAGAAGTAGAATATCCCCGCCTCCGCCAGCAAACGCTCAATAAACGCGAGGTCATTTTCCTGATACTGGTTAATCTGCTCACGCTGCGGATACTGAGTCCTGAGGGTAAACTCATACTCCCAGTCTTTCAGCCCATGTTCCTGCAATACTTCGGTAACCACTTCCGGTACCGATTTATTGACGAAAAAGCGGTGGGTGCGAAACTGATGGCCCAGCAAAGATAAGAACGGCTCAATAATAATCTGGTATCTCGTCTGGTCACGTGAGCCACTGATGCGCTTAAAGTGTGTCACCACGCCGTGCACCACTTTCTGCACGGTCAGCCCCGCCAGTGGCCCGGACCCCATGGTCAGCGTGGCTGGCTTAGCCAGCAACTGTGATGAACTGATATGCTGGTCACTGCTGGTAAAGAGAATTGTGTAGTGGTAAAGCTCACTCATAAACTCCCGGCCACTGAATTCTTCCACATCCAGTGAGGCTGTACAGGACGGAATATCCAGACGATAGCGGTTCAGCCCGCCTTCAGTCAGCGCAGACAGGGTGTTGTTAAACGTATCGGTCAGACTCATGATATTGGCTCCATGGGATAACCTGCGGTCCATAACGCTATTGCCGGTCAGCAAATGGCAGGTTGAATCGGGGGGTACTCTGTGAGTACGGAAAAAAATAATTCCGGCTACCGCACCGGGGGAACTGGCTGTGACCGGGCGTCAGCAGTGGCCACAGGCCATCACAACGTATCAGGTTCTGTTTTTCCACCAGGACCATCAGCAGGTGAATACTGCGAATACTCTGCTCTCCGGCGAGTGAAGCCAGCAGCCAGGCGTCCTGCATCAGCATCCGGATGTTGTCCGAGAGCTGTGGCCGGTGGCGTACCGATCGCGGCTGCTTGTCCAGCCAGCCGAGTAAATCCTGCCAGATGCTGTCCATGTCCCACTCGTAGCGGCGGGCCAGCACAGAGAGGTCCCCTTCGCCCTGTTCCAGCAGCCAGTGCTCTGGAAAAATTTCCGCATGGGCGCGAGTCTGGCAGAGCGCAGCAGCCCCTTCCATCGCGCGGGCACAGTAAGGGTTCAGACGTCGCAGCAGAATGGCTGACTTTTCCATAAGTGTCTCTCTTTGTCGGTTCCCGGACACGCTACCGCCCATCGCTTTTCCCGTGCCGGGGACCAGAGCGCATACGGTCGTGCTGGCAGTTTGTAAGTTTTTTGCTGAACGCCCGCACAGGCCGGCGTTCAGCAAAAACAGCGGAATGATTATTCCCCTCCGCTTAAAAACGAGGATTACGCGAAAGAGTTCGTGTCGCAGGCAGACGGCAGGTTTGTCAGTCCCCGGGAGCACAGATCACCCGGTGGCCGGGGTGAACGAACTCTGCCAACGCGCCTGCGGCACGAAAGATGACGCGTAATCAGGCGGTGGCGCGCTCATTCCAGGCATCGGAATGAATGATGTTGCCGTCTTTGTAGGTCCAGGTGATTTTTTCGTAACGCAGCTCGATCTGCTCAAGATGGTTATGTTTCTCGTAAGCAGGATCCTTGACGTCATGCATCACCGGATGCACTTTCACTACTTTCACGTTTTCCAGCAGGGTGTTGAAGTACTCCACTTCCTGGCCGGCGTCGTTGATTTTGTACCACTTGAATTCCGCGGACTTCAGGGTCTGACCGGTCGTTACCGCCTTGTAGAAGTACGGGCTGGACGAGTCGGTTTGCTTGGTGAACTGGAACGGGGTATGGATACGGGTACCGGTCAGCTTGCCGGTGTTGTTGTCGGTCGGGATATACAGGTTATGCTGCTGCGCCACCACTTCAATACTGCCGTCACGATCCTGAACGTCCACAGACCCTTTGATGTCCGCGCCGCCATCGTCTTTCAGCCAGAGGTAAACAGGGATTGCCATGATAATTTCTCCATTTATACACATCATCCTTCAGGCTGCCTCTTTGCCGGCGACCGTCATTCGCCCCGTTCACAGAGCTGTCTCTGCTGCCGGGGACTCATTCCGTTGCCGCCGCGATCCGGCCCGAATGACTTTGTGTATTCTTTTTATAAAGCGCCATTATTCTGCGATGGCGCCGGGGGTGGGCCCGGTCGCTGGCAGGCATTCGCCTGCGGTACCAGACTGATTTCGACACGGCGGTTAAGCGCCCGGCCCTGCGGGGTGTCATTGGTTGCGATCGGACGGCTTGCACCATAGCCCTGCACCGCAAAACAGCTTTCAGGTACATCCCCGGTGTCACGCATCCAGTCACGCACCGCTTCAGCACGCTTCAGGGACAGCGTCTGGTTCAGTGCCGGCTTACCGGTGTTATCCGTATGGCCCGCCACCACAATCAGCCAGCCGGGTTTGCCCCTGATGCCGACCAGCGAGTTAACCAGCAGTTTGGTGGAGCCGGGCCTGAGATCGAAGCTGCCGGAATCGAACAGCGACATGCTGTCGAGGCGCAGATTTTTCGGCCCCTGAATGATTGTCTTAATAACCGGGGGAGGCGGCGGCGGCGGTGCCCAGTCGCTGATGGCGGCCTCAATGGCTGGCACCAGGTGCAGCCCCTGATACAGCCCCAGACGATAACGCAGTGGCTCTCCGCGACGCTGCCAGTCGTCCAGTAATGCGCTATCACTCCTGAGGCGCTGCTGCGCACGCAGTTTCGGTGCAACAGGCTTGCCCGTCAGTTGCTGATATAACGCAAGGTGATCGCCAATATTACGAATCAGGCGCTGGTTATTCACCCAGGATGCCAGCATGGCCAGTGCGAGGAAAATCCCGCCCAGTAATCCGGCATAGCGCCAGAACAGCATTCTGTGGCTGATACCACGTCGGCGCGGTAACGCCGGCAGTTGCAGTTCAGGCAGCGGTAATGGCTCGCTGGTCACAACAACCTCCGGTGGCAGCGCCGTTACGGAAGTGATGTGTTGTTGCCAGAGATTACCCGCGATACCGCTCACCGGTACCATGCATATGCCCTGCACGCAGAGCTTGATCACAGGTAACTCACCCCGTCGTACCGACAACAGGTCATTCACCACACTGTTCTGCCAGTCAAGCAGACTCTCCAGCCACAGCCCCTGGCTCAGACGCGAAAGCCGCTCCTCCGGGACTGTTTCGCGGGTCCACTCCGTCAGCGACAGATTGCCCGGGCCGGGCGGATACGCCTGAATACCACTCCGCGAGCTTAGTGTGGTAAACCAGACCGGCTCCGCACCGGTACAGACAGCAGGAGGTGACACCCAGACCACGGTCCACAACGGAGGGATCATGCCAAATGCCTCCCGGCACTGGACGACAGCCCGCTGCCAGCCCCGCAGAGACTGGGTAAAATCATCACCGGACCTGTGCTGTTCAGGTACCACCGCCAGCATAACGGAGATTTGCGATACCAGAGCGGGGCGCACCAGGCTCAGGTGCAGGGCAAAGAGTGGCAGCTGTTCCGCATCTTTCACCCACAGATACCATCCCTGCCGGGTTTCCCGGTGGCGTGAACCAGACACAAACAGCAGGGTGTTGTCACCACAGACGAGGATCACCGCCCCCTGGAAATCTTCCGGTGGCAGGTTTTCATCCATAATCTCCGGGACAGCGGTCGCCCGTGCCTGAGAAGCCCTGCGCTGACGCCAGAACATCCCTCCGGACACCAGAACGACCAGCAGACTGAGTGCCACACGGCTGCCTGTGGACAGTGGCCAGAATCCGAGGAGAAGCCACAGTGCCAGTACGGCACCCAGAGCAGTTAACAAACTTTGGTACGTATCCCGCATCGCTTACCCCGGCCTGAGGGTCTGGCTTACCAGATCAGTAAGTGAAGACGAAAGGAAGAACCAGAGCGCAACCAGGGCGACAGCGGCCACACCCCAGGTCAGCCAGTACCAAGGGCGGCCACCGTACAAGCGTGATCCCCGGACAATCATCGGGGTGTCCTGTGCCAGCGTGAAAGCCGGTACCCGCTCCGCGAGTGTGCGAACAATAGTTTCCCGGCGCTCATCATGCCGGGCGCGATACTGACCGACAAATCCCAGTTGCAGGGTCCGGTACATACAGGTCAGTACCGCTGTATCCGGCGCAGTTTCTTTCAGCAGGTTACGGATCCTTGCCCACAGTTCCTCACCGGCATTCAGGGTGCCAAAGAAGTGTGCCTGCAGCGGGTCACGACGCCAGGTCAGATAACCATCATCGGTAGTTCCCCGGTTCATCACACTCTCATCAAGCAGTGCACACAGGGCATACAGCATATGGTCACGGCTGATGTCGCTGTTACCTGCCTCTGTGAGTGCAGCTTTCGCTTCCTGTACCAGGCCGCAGGCCCGGCGATAAAGCCCCTCCCCGTCCCGGATTTCCTGACCGCCCCGCAGCTGACTGGCCATCAGCCAGCCCGGGTAGAAAATACGTTCTGTCTGGCTGAGTTCGGATTTATTCATGAGCGCAGCACCGCAAATAATTCAAGATTCACATCCCCCAGTGAACGCGGGGTATAGAAAGTACAACTGCCCATCTCAAGCATCGCACGCCCCGCCTCCGTAGTCAGATCCAGCGAGAAGTACTGGTTCTCAAGGCGTAACGGGATAGCCGCCGGAACATGGGCCAAAGGCTTGATAGCCATCCCGCTCAGAGCCACATTCACCACATCAGACACATCATCAAAGCTGCCTGCTTTACACAACTGCGGGAATTTCTCCTGAAGTTCATGATTCGGCATGGAGGAGCGTACGGAGAGGTAGAAGTCTGCCCCTTCGCGCAGGCGTGCATCATGCAGGACGCCTTTCCACATTTGTTCCTGATGGGCAAGCTGAATACTGACCACACGCGACGGCAGGCTCGCTTCCAGCAGCTTATCGAGCAGGGCCAGCAACGGCGGGAATACCCGCTCCGGTGCATCGTGCTGATAAGCAGGAATATCGCCGATATCGTGCTGCAGTGAAAAGGTCAGCAGGCTGCCGGCCAGACGGGTCAGTTCGCGGTACAGCAGTTCCGGGTGACGTTCCGGCGTCTGAAGCAGTTCAGTCAGCACCGGTCCGGCGCTGTTCAGGGCATTGAGCAGCCAGAACAGAGATACATCCGCGACCGCAAAGTCGGCCATCCGCGCATTGCTTTCACGACGCATGACCATCAGGCGACGGCGGCGGGCCTGCAGACGGACCAGCAGGCCATCCAGTTCAGTCGTCAGCCAAGGGCTGGCAGCAACAGAAAGCATCGGCGGAATAAAAGCCGGATCGCGGCTCCACTGTCCTTGCGCATTAGGTACCAGCCGGGCCACCGGACAGATCAGATATGCCGCGTTTTGCTGGCTGGACAGGCGCAGAGTCAGCGCATGACGCAGAATCCCGAGTTCCCCGCTTTCATGCCCGGCCAGCTCCTGTACCACCACACGCTCAGCTTTCCAGCGACGCGGGCGCTCACTGTCCTGACCATTATCCAGGTTGCCGCCACTGGCGCTGAGTAACGGCAGCGCGACAACCACCTCAACAGCTTCACTGCCAGCGGCAACAGACACATCACAGACCGGAGGAAGCCTGTCTGCCAGGTCGGTATCAACAAGGGTTCCGTCCTGAAAGCGCACCACCAGACGGGTGGCATTCAGGCGTGAGAGCGCAAGTGCCGCATCATCAAATTCAGCCGCCACCACGCCCCAGGGATGAGAAATCCCCATTCTGGCGACCATGTCGGCAACGTGTTCACTCCAGCGATCCTGCTGCTGGAACTGTTGCGGAGCCAGAGCGGCTCCGTCTTCCCAAAGCGGACGGTAAATTTTCATCCCTGATTTCACCTCGTGTTACGATTTTGCTTTCGGCATCCGCGAAACCAGTGACAGGCTGACATCCATCCCTTCCACCTGGAAATGCGGGACCGCATACAGCTTCACGCGGAAGAAGCCGGGGTTGTCTTCGATATCTTCGACCACCACTCTGGCATCCCGTAACGGATGAGAGGCCTGCAGTTCGTCACCCGGGTCGGTCATTTCCGTCACCAGACTGCGCACCCAGCTGTTAAGTTCTAACTCCAGCAGACGGCGATCTTTGGTGGTACCGATATTTTCACGCTGAATAAGCTTCAGGTAATGGGCGATACGCGATAGCAGGAAGATATAGGGCAGCCGGGCATTGATACGGCTGTTGGCCGTGGCGTCAGCCGTATCATAACTGGCGGGCTTCTGGGCTGAGTTGGCGCTAAAGAAGCAGGAGTAATCTCTGTTTTTATAGTAGGACAGCGGAATAAACCCCAGACTGGCAAATTCGAACTCGCGGGTTTCCGGGATCATCACTTCTGACGGGATCTTCACCTGATTGCCGGTCCC
Organism: Tatumella sp. JGM94; assembly: GCF_018257595.1. NCBI lineage: Bacteria > Pseudomonadati > Pseudomonadota > Gammaproteobacteria > Enterobacterales > Erwiniaceae > Tatumella > Tatumella sp. JGM94. The sequence continues at coordinate 33,909 of NZ_JAERJN010000013.1, forward strand.
CGGATCATAAAGATGGATTGGCAGATCCCGGACAGCACCACCAGCCTGCGGACCACGAATTTGTACACACCAACCATTGCTGATAAAGCTGCGTACCATGTTAGCCGCGAAAGCAAACGAGGCATGGGTCCACAGGTATTTATCGTGATCCGGGCCTTTCACTTCCTCGACGTAGTTGAAACTGCGCACCGGTACAGTATCCGGACCATAAGGCAGCCGGCCCAGTACGCGTGGCATCACCAGTCCGATATAGCGGGCATCGTCCGTCTCGCGGAAGGATTTCCACTTAATATATTCAGCACGGTCAAAGTAGTTACCGATATCTTTGATCGCCGCGACATCTTCCATCGACTCTTTGAGGAAAAATGCCGGGCCTGCGGAGCCGATAAACGGCATATGTGCTGCGGCAGACACTTGCGAGATATTGCGCAGCAGCGTGATATCCTGAGCGGATGCATCAAACTGGTAAGCGGAAATCAGCGCCGCTATCGGCTCTCCTCCCGGGGTATCATACTCATCAATATAAGTCTGTTTATACAGGCCGCTGTGGATGATTTCCGGGCTGTCCTCAAAGTCCTGACGCAGGTCTGCTTTGGACATATCCAGCAGTTCCACTTTTACATTCTGACGGAAATCGGTTTTGTCGATAAGGGATTTCACGCCGCGCCACAGACTTTCCACCGCCTGAAAGTCTTGATGGTGCATCACCGCATCAAGCTGACGGCTTATCCGCCCGTCCAGCTCAGCGATATGATGGTCAATCAGGTTTTTGTCGAGCTTTTCAACCTTTGAGCCCGATGTTGCCAGACACTCCAGAAAGACCTTCATACCGGCCGTTAATCGTTCATCCACCGTTGCTTCTGACATTACCTGCGCATCCTGCCAGATATCCAGTGCGCTGAGCCCCGGGACCGGGTGCAGATTGATTTTTTCAAACAGAGACGCATAAACCCCGCCGGTCGCCGGCGCGTCGGTCACCACACTTTCGCCACCCGCGGCATTCTCATTGTTTACAGACATCAGCATCTTCCTTAATTAATCGGTGAGATCATTGTGACCGTTATGGCTGTTTGGTTGCCAGAGCTGCAAGTTCGGATCTGAGTTCTGCACTTAACGCCGGATCACGCATAATTTTTTCCAGCTCTTTGCGGAAGTTCTGGTTGTCCAGCAGGTTAGCTTTTAAATCACGAAGTAAATTGCGCATGGAAAGCATGGCTTTCAGCTGAGGTATTTGCCGGGAGACCTGCTCCGGAGTGAAATCGTTGATGCTGCGGAAGGTCAGGCTGATGCTGTCTTCGCTGCCATCATCAGCAAGCGTATTTTTAACCGTCAGACTGATTTGCGGGGAATATTCAGAAAGCACAGCGTCAAAGTTATTTTTGTTCAGATTCACTTTTTTGCGCTCAGACAGTGGTGCCGATTGCCGGCCATGACTGAAGTCGCCCGCTACCAGTAATTTCAGAGGAAGTTCAGTTTTCTTACCCGCGCCCCCCGTATGCAGATCAAGCCTGAGATTAATACGTGCCTTCGGCACTTCGTTCTGGAAACTGTCAGCCATTTCATCACCCCTCGCTTTATCGCTGTGCACACTTTCAGACTAAAGTAATTTACACCCGATGGCAGAATAATGATCTAACCAAGATCAAATATACAGATCTTTAATTCACAGAAAGTTAATAACTAAGAATTTTACACCAGATGTTAATGACGGATTACGCTGATACACCAGAAAGCCGAACTACGGAAAATGCAGTAAGCAAATATTTATATCGAAATAGTTAAAATGAGCAGTTAGTTATTAAACAATTAATCTTCAGTTGATTAAAATCAATACACTTGAGCAAGAGACAGGCTCTGTTGAATAAGTCGGGTATTCGCAGAGTTGAAGCATCTGAGTGCTGATTCCCTGACAATGCAGACAGTCCCATGGCTAAGCAGTAATTCAGAGTATTAACAACCGGTATATCAGCAACAAAACACTCATCAATTGCGGCTCTATAACTTGCTGGCTGGATGATAAAGCGATTAAAACGTGGTATCAGTCAGCCCCCCCTATCCCACGGAAGGCCCTGCCACTCCCCTGATCTTGCTATCACTCACGCTCTGGTGATTAAACGCGTATTCCGGATGACCCTGCGGGCTGCACGGGGGGGCATTGATTCCATTCTCCCCGAATGGGCGTTCTGCTATGCAGCCCAGATGATAACTGTATCGGCAGTCGGGTAATGTCACAATGAACTGCGGCGTAAGAAAATCAGGTACTCATTCCCCCGGTGAAAGGGCGCGGGCTATTAGCCCGCTGAATGATATACCTTTCCTGCTAGCTGGCTCCGTTAATTGCATTTTACTGACAGGTGAGTTATATGCTTAACACTGCCGATTAAGATATAAAAATCACCTGTATGAAGAAGAAAAGCCTTAATCAGGTCACCGATTTTGATCTGAAACTGCTCAGAATTTTTAAAACTGTCGCTGACTGTGGCAGTTTTTCTGCCGCCGAAAGCCTGCTGGGTATCACCCGTTCGGCCATCAGCCTGCATATGGGTGATCTGGAACAGCGCCTGGGAATGCGACTATGTCAGCGTGGCCGGGCCGGATTTTCTCTGACCGACGAAGGTGTTGAAATCCTGCTGCTCAGTGAGAATATGATGAGTTCCGTTGAGTTTTTCCGTCAGCAGGTTAATCAGATGCATGAACAACTCCGCGGCGAATTTACTATCGGTATTATTAATAATCTGGTTACCCAGCCAATGATGCGTATTACCCACGCACTGCAAAAACTCCGCGCTGACGGGCCCAATATTCGCATTAATCTGAGTATGTGTACCCCCGCGGAAATAGAAAGGGGGCTGATCGACGGGCATCTGCATACAGGTGCATTACCCCTGATTTCTCCCCTGTCGGGGCTGAATTACCGGCCTCTGTATGAGGAAAAGTCCAGTCTTTACTGCGGCCATACCCATCCGCTGTTTCATTACCAGGGCGATCCGGGGCCTGAGTTGCTCAGCTCGCTGGATGCAGTAGTACCTTCATGCAGAATGACTGCAGAGACAATCAGATTACACCAGCAACTGAACGGCAGTGCGACGGCGACTGACAGGGAGGGGATTGCATTTCTGATTCTGACCGGAAAATTTGTTGGTTATCTGCCAGAGCATTATGCAAACCTGTGGCTGGAGAAGAATATGATGCGAGCCCTTGCTCCGGATACTTTATCTTTCAGTACGACTATCGCGGTAGCTACCCGTAAAGGCCATCGTCCGAATGCTATACTCGATCTGTTTATGCGCTCCCTTGAACACTGAGTTGCCCGTCAGACTCGTTTTGCCGGCGGGAAGAGATGCACATCGTTTGGAAAACAGCTGCTGCCTGGCAGGGTAAACATTATCCGAGGTAATATGATCCCCGGATTCGTTTAGAAATATGACCTCCGGCCAGAATAATGCCCCCGCTGCCGGAGAATACCGGCAGATAATCGCTGGCCGGCGATGTTCGCGTCATCTTTTATAGAAGGTTATGATCGGGTGAGAGCTGAAATCACTACCTTCGATACCCGGTAAATCAGTGCCCGGGTTTACCAATTACAGCCTGCGCCATAAAGCTTAACGGTGGCACTCCGTAACCGGTAACCGCAGTGATTACTGTAGCTTACTTTCCTGAAAGGATATTTCGCTTGTCACCCGCGTCAGGATATTCACGCAATAACCTTCCTCCGGCAATAAATACCGTTCATCTTTTGATAAAGCCACGCCAGGAAAGCATATTATAATAACGAACCTGTATTTCCATACTGAATTAACCGCAATAAAAAGAAAGAAACGCCCGTTCTTTCCGGATAAACTCATCAGTACCTGTAAAAATAACAATTGAATTAAAACGGCAATCATCTCAGGAGTATTAATTACGATTATTTAATAAATAATATAAGGAACAGGAATATGAAAAATAAAACCTCTTCATCCCGCAGAGATTTTATCCGTATCGGATCTGCCATTACGGCGGTATCTTTGCTCAGCGGCAAAACTGTTTTTGCAGATACTCCGGTAAATCCACCGCCCGGAGCCGATCCGGCTTGCCCGGCGCTGCCGCCGGAATCTCTTCCCGAAGGATATAACATTCTGTTTATTGTCTCAGACCAGGAAAAATATTTTGCTCACTATCCCTTCCCTGTTCCCGGCCGTGAACGGTTAGCAAAGCGCGGAGTCCGCTTCACCAATCATCATATTTGCAGTAGTGTCTGTACTCCGTCACGGTCAGTGTTATACACCGGCCTGCATATGCCACAAACAGGTATGTTTGATAACCCGGGGTTCCCCTGGATGCCCGCCAGCCTGGATCCGACGCTGGGAACGCTGGGGCACATAATGCAGCAACTGGGCTATTACCCGGCTTATAAAGGGAAATGGCACCTGAATAGCCAGATGTCCAGTCCCGGTAACAAAATATCCGTCAGTTCAACGGATATCGCTTCCATTCCCCGTGGCGAACTGACGGCCCTGATGCAGGAGTACGGATTCAATGACTATACCGGGGTGGGAGATATTATCGGACACAGCCAGGGAGGCTATCTGTACGATGAACTGACAGCAAGCCAGGCTATCAGCTGGTTACGGGGGAACGGCAGGGATAAACAGGATCACCACCAGCCCTGGTTACTGGCGGTTAATTTAGTCAACCCGCACGATGTGATGTACCTGAATACCGATGATCCCGGAGAAAAAAACCAATGGCAGGGCCGGTTGATTACCGGTAATAACAGCTCTTTTCCGGCACAGCCCCCCGATAACGCCCTGTACCGGTATCGCTGGCCGCAGGCAAAACTTGAAGACTCCAGGTTCCAGTCTTTTTCCGCCGCCGGACGGCCACCAGCACATCTTGAATACCAGTTATGTAACGGCATTCAGGTAGGAACTATCGCTAATGTGGATCGTCGCTGGCGTAAGTTACAGGACTATTATTTCAACTGCATACGGGATAATGATACCCAGCTAGTGAGAATACTCAATGAGCTTGATGCTCTCGGCCTGAGCGAAAAAACAATTATTGTCTTTACCTCTGATCACGGCGAGCTGTGTGGTGCTCATCAGATGAATGGTAAAGGCACCTGTACCTATAAACAACAGGTCCGGGTCCCGTTGTTTATTGTTCATCCTGACTTTCCCGGCGGAAAAGACTGCCATGCCCTGACCTGTCATCTGGATATTATTCCGACCCTCGCCGGATTAACCGGCCGGAAGAATACAGAGGATAATGCACTGCTGGCATCCCGCAAAGGTGCAGATATTAGTCCGTTGCTGTTTTTCCCGGAACGTTACCCGGTCAATTATCTTCGGGATGCTATCCTTTATTGTTACGATATGCTGATGTATTCAGATGCTACTTATATTGGCAATATGTTTAAGGTTATTCGTGATGAGACCCTGAGCAGTGAAGAGAAAAAACACCGTTTCAATACCTTTACACCAGATCTGAACAAGCGCGGCGGGATCCGAATGATCTTTGACGGGAAATATAAATTCACCCGCTACTTTTCACTGCAACAACACCATATTCCCGAAACCCCGGAAATATTACGTCGCTATAACGATCTCGAACTCTACGACCTGCAAAGTGATCCGCAGGAAATGCATAATCTGGCGGCAGATAAACAGTATTCATCTCTGGTCGACCATATGAACGATAAACTTAACCGTCTTTATCGTAAAGAAATAGGTACTAAGGATGACGGGCATTATATTCCGCCATTAAAAGGCCTGAAATGGTCGCTGGATCCGGAAGTTACTGCTTATTTGCTCAGGGATTAAGGGTCATGGTACAGACTAGGATAATTACAGTGTAGCAGTTCAGCCGCGGCCCGGGCACAGCAGGCCGCTTTCAATGGCTGGTCGCTACCTTCAGGATAATTTATCCGGCAAACTATCCCGGTCAGGGTCGCGTTGTGGTTCGGCTGAGCGGAATACCAGCCAGATACCGGCAAAAATAGCCACCATTCCGGCCATTGCTGACCACGGCAGCCGGTTCCCCAGCAACAGATAATCCAGTAGTGCCGTGGTCACCGGCACCAGGTAAAACAGGCTGGTCACATTGACCAGACTGCCTTTAATCAGCATCCGGTAAAATAACAACTGAGCCACAACAGAAACAATCAGGCCAAGAAATACCACCGACAGAATCAGCTCCGGTGTCAGGCATATAGTCACCGGACTGAACGGCAGCATCAATAAGCATAACAGCAAGCTGGCTGCATATTGTAACGGAAGTACCCTTACCGGAGGCTGCTCTATCTGTTTTTGCATTACTGTTCCCGTGGTGATACATGCCAGTGCCGACAGGGAAAATATCATTCCGGATAACGGGAAACCAGAGACCAGCAGACTACGCCAGACCAGTAAAAACAGCCCACCAAGAGCAATCATTAGCCCTGCCAGCCTGCACCCTCTGAAGCCTCTTTCGGTACAACACAAGGTCAGTATTGGCTGAATACCCAGCACAGCTGCCAGCAGACCAGGGGTTATGTCATGTGCCATGGCCTGAAAGTAACAGACAGAATAACCACCAATAAATAATACGCCTGTTATTGCCACCCGTAATCGGGTCCCTTTTTCCGGAAGCCACTGCCGACGTAATAGACAAATCAGCACTAAGGCGAGTAATGCCACAGAAAATCGGGCAATCAGTAAGGCCAGCGCTGTTGCATCATTTAATCCCAGCCGGGTGAATATGGCACCACCGCTCCAGAGTAATACAAATACCCCGCTCGCTGCTTGTGATAATCCTGCGTTTCTTCCAGACATTTTTTCATCGCCCGCTCTCTGAATAATGAACGCATTCTGGCACGCCGCTTGAAATGACAAAAGCGAGTCTTTAGCATGCTATTCATGACAAAACCAGATGGATATCTCTTATGGACCTGAATCTTCAGAAGTACAAGGCCTTTATCAGCGTGGTTGAATACGGCAGTTTTACCCGTGCCGCAGAGAAAATTTATTACTCCCAGTCAGGTATCAGCCGGATGATTAATGATCTCGAAAAAGAGTGGAACCTGACATTATTCGAACGCAGCCGAAGCGGAGTAACGCTGACCGCAGACGGGCGGCATCTGTTGCCCTTTGCCCGTAGTTTGTGTGAGAGTTACCGTACTTTGCAGAATGAAGTGGATGCCCTGAACGGACTGGAGTCGGGCACCGTCAGAATTGGCACGTTCTCCAGTGTTGCTATTCACTGGTTACCTGAGGTTCTGCGTACTTTTCAACTGCACTTTCCCGGTATCGATTTTGAATTAATCCCGGGGGACTATAACGAAACAGAGACCCGGATCAGCGAAGGAACTGTCGATTGCGGGTTTATCCGGCTACCGGCCAGAAATCCGTTAAAAACCCTTTTTTTACAACGGGATGATTATTTACTGATCCTCCCGGAGAATCACCCGCTGTGCGAAAACGGTGCCGTTCCGCTGGCGCGGATTTGTGACTACCCGTTTCTGTTACTGGAAAAAGGGAATAATAATGAGATTACCCATATTTTCGGTCAGTATGATCTTAAACTGCGGGTACGTTATACATTATGGGACGATTATGCAGTGATGGCTATGGTGGAAAAAGGACTGGGCATCAGTCTGTTACCAAGGCTGATCCTGCAAAATATCCCTTACCGGATTAGGACCACAGAAACTATTCCCCGGACCAGCCGCGATATCGGGCTGGCATTCCGCGACAGTCCGACCCTGTCACGGGCAACCGGGAAATTTATCGAGTTTCTGCAACAGCATACACCGGAGATATTTTCCCTTAAGTGACGGGTTATCCCCGGATTCGGGAGGCAAGGGCTGGTAAGACAGACTGAAATTGCGTAGTGCACCATACAGATGATTATTCAGATAAGTATAATAACGGCGAGTAAACAGATTATTGATGTTCGCCTGTCCCGACATCTGGCGGGTTAACTGATAACGAAAAAACAGGCTGACCCGAGGGAGTGACCGTAGTCTGCCGTAACTACCAGTTGCGGAAGCGTGCCGGGCTGATTTTCTGCCATCACTGTTTTGCCGGAATAGTCACAGCCAGCAGCCCGTATCGTACAGTGTACAGCTGTAACAGGTAAAAATCCTTACCTGCACGGTCAGTGCCAGTAAGGATAAGTGAAAAATATTACGCCCGCCGGACAAACGGCACTTCCCTGCAGCGACAGGTTTACTGAAAGACACCTTTATTCCCTGACAAAAGGGAAGTAAATCACCGGTCTCAGGCTATCCGAACATAAACGATAAATATAACTGCCGGTATCTTTTGGGTAATCACTGCCAATGGACAGCGTAACCTTCTCCCGGGTCAGGGAGTCACATTTACTTATTAAATTGTAATGCGTATGATTATCATTAGAATTTAATAAGGATTCCGCCCGATAACGGGTCCGTTACTTCCCCGGAGTTAAGCATGAGATTGCTATTCAGCCCGCGTAAAACCTTACTCGCTGCTGCTATTGTTACCACCTTTAGTCTGACGGCTTGCCAGGCTCCTGCCGAAAAGACCTCAGCAGTGCCCGTAACACATACTGTCACTCCCCCCGCAGACAGCACACTCATTCAGAGACAGTTAGGTGACGGGTTATACGAAATGGCAAATTCCCCGTCGGCCGGTGTGCTGTATGTTGCCAGCGCACAGAGTTTTAAAAATGTGAATGGCGGTATACTGTACCGTCTCGACCCGCGCACACTAAAGACTCTGGGTGAAACCCACACGGACCTGAAAAACTTCGGAATGGCGAGTGATAAGAAGGGCGATGTTTTTTACACCACCAATACCCTGGACGGTAGTATTTCTAAAGTGGATGCGCACAATGGTAAAGTGCTGCAACGCCTGGTCCTTGGCGGTAAAAACAAAGAAGGCTATAACATCGGTGCCCGCGAAATCCTGTGGCATGGCAATGAATTGTATGTCGGAGCAGTAGCAGACCCCGGCTTTATTTCTGTCATAGATACCAAAACATTTCGCCTGAAAACCCGTATTAATAACGCCGGTAAATGGGTGACCGGTATTATTTATTCACCACTGACTGATCGTATTTATGCGGCTAACGGCAGCAGTGAAATACTGGTGATTAATCCCCGGAGTTATAAAATTGAACGGCGTCTGACACCGGGAGATGGTAAAAAATATCTGTTCCTGAATATGGCTGAAGACCCTGCCACCGGCCGGTTGTTTGTAACGGATGATTCTCAGGGTAAAACCACCCTGGTGTTTGACGAACACAGCGGTAAGGTAATTAAACGTATTGACGGCGATGCTCTGGGTATTAAATTCAATCCGGTACGTAACGAGATCTATATCAGCCAGCGTCAGTCGAAAAAAGTTCTGCAACTGGATGCAACCAGTTACGTGCTGAAACACAGCTGGTCATTTGACAGTCATCCAAACAGTCTGCTGATATCGCCGGATGGTCAGAGCCTGTATGTGACAGTGAAACAGGATTTCAACAAAGATACTTCGACGACGGGTCCCGACAGTGTGGTGCGTATCAGCCTGCAGTAGCCCGCAGAGTAATAATGGCCGGTGAACCCGTTTCTCCGGCCATAATACGATAAATATTTTTTATCCTCACCACCAAATAAACCGGCTAAAAACCTGTTTAACCCTGTCCTGATAGCTGCCACATTTTTTATTTCACATCCGACGCTAACAATTAATACAAAGTTTTCTTGTTATATCCTGACAAACTATACAATTCGTTTATCAAAAAGTAGCAGAAATGTGACCTATAACACTGATAGTTATTACCGGCTGGAATGATAATAAATTTTTATCTATAACCTCTGTATTGGCGTCAGCATCTGCAGATAATGATTACATGCTGGCAACACCTGTCGCAATAGTCTGATAAAAAGAAGGTACCTGTTATGGCATTCTCAACGATTAATCCTTACACCGGTGAAACTGTTAAGCAGTTTAATGATGCAACGGACAGTGAAATCTCAGCGGCGATCAGTCGCGCAGACCAGACCTTTGCCGAATGGCGTCAGTTGGCTATCGCGCAGCGTACAGTCATTTTACAGAAAGCCGCCGATATCCTGCGGGAAAAAACACAGTTTTTTGCAGAAATCATTACCCTTGAGATGGGTAAGATTATTGGTGAAGCACGTGCAGAAGTCGAATTATCGGCCAGCATTTTTGAATATTATGTAAAAAACGCTGAACAATTACTGAAGGACCAGCCCCTGCCGGTCGCTGACCCCGCCGAGGGACAGGCCGTTCTGGTCCATGAGCCTTTAGGAGTACTGCTGGCCGTCGAGCCCTGGAATTTCCCGTTCTATCAGATTGCCCGTATCCTTGCACCTCAACTGGCTGCAGGGAATACCCTGTTACTGAAACATGCTTCTAACGTTCCCCAGTGTGCAGAAGCTTTTGAAAAACTGATGCTGGATGCTGGTTTACCGGCCGGCGGCTTCACTAATCTGTTTCTGCCACACAGTAAAATAGAATATGTCTTGAAAGATCCGCGGGTACATGGTGTTGCCTTAACCGGCTCCGAAGCGGCAGGTGCCAGCGTGGCGCAGACGGCCGCTAAATACCTGAAAAAATCCACCCTCGAACTGGGCGGTGCTGATGCTTTTGTGGTACTGGCCGACGCTGAATTAGATAAAACGGTTGAATGGGCGGTATTCGGTCGCCACTGGAACGCAGGCCAGGTCTGTGTGTCATCGAAGCGTATGATTATCCATGAAAAAATTTACGATGCTTTCCTTGAAAAATACACTGCCGGGGTTGCCGCCCTGAAAGCCGGTGATCCGATGGACAATACAACCCGGCTGGCTCCCCTGTCTTCTCAGCGTGCTGCAGATAACCTGAAGCAGCAGATAGCGAAAGCGGTGGAACATGGTGCCATCGCCACCGAAGTCGGCGATAAAGTTCCGGCACAGGGCGCTTTTGTTCAGCCAACCATTCTGACAAACGTAACTCCGGATAATCCGGCGTATTATGAAGAATTTTTTGGTCCGGTGTCGATGATAATTAAAGCCAGAGATGACGAAGATGCGGTCAGAATAGCCAATGATTCTCATTTCGGGCTGGGTGGCTCAGTATTTACCGCTGATCCTCAATACGGTTATCAGCTGGCGAAAAAAATCACTACCGGAATGGTCTATATTAACCACCCTACAATGGTGAAAGCAGACCTGCCTTTTGGCGGAGTAAAACGTTCCGGTTATGGCCGCGAACTGCTGGGGCTGGGTCTGAAAGAGTTTGTTAACCATAAACTGATTGATATCGTTGATATTGATGCACCGTTCTGACAGCGACTGCGCGCAGATATCCATCTGTAGCCCCGGCAGAAACGTCCCCGCTGCCGGGGTTTTTGCCGCCAATTGCCGGAACAGACAGAATATCGCTGCTTTTTCCGGCAATACAGCGCAGATTGTTTCTTTTATCATCAAACAATCCTGCGGCAGATAAAACCGCTTTGACAAGCCGGGTGCCCGCCGTTACTATGCGCCCGTCTTCACGACAATTCCTCTGTAGTTCAGTCGGTAGAACGGCGGACTGTTAATCCGTATGTCACTGGTTCGAGTCCAGTCAGAGGAGCCATATTAAAGAAACCAGATGTCTTCGGATATCTGGTTTTTTGCTTTTTATCAATTGGTTATCCCCTTCCCGCGGATATGCACTCGCCCACTAAAAATCCCCGAAGCTATACCTTTTGCAGGTAAATTGGTGGTAATGGCAGTGCGATTGCGTTTTTACCAACAGTCGAAGGATGCCGTTATGCCACTTACTGATACTAAAGTAAAAACGCCAGGCCCCTCGGTAAGGAATATAAGCTGACTGATGGCTTACCGCTTCGACGGCAAGCAAAAAATCGTTTCCATAGATATCTTCCTGTTGTTTCACTTTCTGCTGCACAACAATGCAGTGATGAGGCCGGAAGCGATGGTTTTACGTTGTATTCCGGCAGTTCGGCTGCAAGACGCAGCACACCATACCGGTGTTTTGCCGCACTGAATACCCTGCGAACCGCATTATCGCAGTTAAGACGGAACTGTTGATGCAGGCTGACCTGGTCACGGCGTCTGAGCCAGGCATACCGCCGCTGCGGGTGACACCCGGCACCCGGCACATAACCCTGATGCTGAACTCCGCCTGATATTTTTCAATAAAGACAACCTTCATTTCAGGCGCTTCGCGAACTATGTCGTGGCCTTTTGGGGGAATGACCAGCTCCTCATCCCGTTCTGCCCGTTGCCGCTTTAACCGGACATTTTCTGCGGCCAGTTCACTTTCACGTTGTGAAGAGGTCATTTGTTGCTGTTGCTTACTGCCCGGGTATAGAACGGCGATTGGTAAAGACTGAGTTGGCGGGCAGCAGCGACGCCGATACGTTCAGCCAGTTTCAGGGCTGCATCACCAAGTTCAGGCGTGTTTCTGGGCTTCTTGCTGATTTATGTCGGTTTTATCATGGGTCACCTCTGGCTGAGGGTTTACTCACTTAGTCGTATATCCACTATTACCGGGTAAAACCAACAGTCGTTGCAAAAAACCTATTACAGACAGCGTGTTGCCCCCGCAGTCGCAGTATGACGAGAGTATCGATGCGGAAAGTTTAACGGGCCGTTAATGTTACCCCCGATGTTCTGGGCGTTCTCTGTCCTGAACATCCCGGGCTGCCGGTGCGGGCGGTAAAGAGTCCGCCCATCCAGCAAACGACATTTACCGGTCATTGCTGTTGATAACAAACGACTGATTGTTAAATGTGAAAGACTGTAACGGTAGCAGGACCTATTTTTGGTGCTATGATGGGTGTATTAGGCTGTGCAGTTTGCACGTATTCATTACAGGAGAGGAACTATGACAGCAAAACAACGCAGCACGCAGAGTGTGACCATGACGGTAGAGCGTACTTTACTGCTGCGTGCGCGTGAGGCAGGTATTAACCTGAGTGCGACCCTGACAGCCGCCCTCGATGCGGAGCTTCGGTACTATGAAGCGAAAAAATGGCAGCAAGAGAACAGGGAGGCCATAGCCGCATTAAACGGTTTTCATGATGAACATGACTGTTTCAGTGATGAATACAGGACATTTTAACTATGCAGTTCACCGTATATAGGAATACCGGTAAAAGCACCCTTTACCCACTACTACTCGATGTCACAAGCGATATTATTGGACAACTGAACCGCCGGATAGTGATTCCGTTGCTGCCTATTGAAAAATATCCGCCAGGCCACCGCCCGGATCGCCTTATCCCCGTTGTTAGACTATCGGACGGCAAAGAATACGCTGTTATGGCTCATGAGCTGGCAAGTGTCCCTGTCCGGGCTCTGGGAGCGGCGTTCTGTAATGCTACTCAGTATCGCTCTCAGGTAAAGGCCGCCATAGATTTTCTCATTGACGGCATTTAGTCGTGGCTGCCGACAGCCAGTTCCAGTTCAGCTATCGGGCGGAAGAAAAATATCTCGCGATGCTTCGCATCAAACAGAACGGGAACGTTGTTCCTCATCCCTGTCCTGATACTGTCAAACAGCCTGATCAGCGACTCAGAATAAGGCTTTGATGCCGGGCTCAGACTCGGAGAAAAAATTGAAAAGGATATGGTCGCTATTCCTGTCGGTAAACCGGTAGTGTTCAAAATTCTGTGTCATTTCAGTAAACTAATCTAAAAAAAGAGATGACACATGACCAGGCCCACCTTAGACATTGAAGCCGCCATTGCCGCACTTCGCGCAGGCAAGGATCTGACCGGAAAAGACGGCATCCTGACACCACTCATTAAGCAGCTTACCGAAATGGCGATGGCCGCTGAACTTGAGCAACACCTCAACCAGGATAAAACTGCAAACCGCAAAAACGGCTCAACACCAAAAACCGTTAAAAGCCCGGCGGGCAGCTTTGAACTCAACACGCCACGTGATCGCGCCGGAACCTTTGAACCTCAAATGGTTAAAAAGCATCAGACCCATCTGACCGACGAGCTGGAACGTAAAATTATCGCACTCTTCGCGTTGGGTACCAGTTACCAGGATATCCGCAATCATATTGAAGAAATTTATGGCATCAGTGTTTCCAACGGCACCCTGAATGCTGTTACTGACAAGCTGCTACCTGAATTGCAGGCCTGGCGTGAGCGTGACCTTGACCCGCTTTATCCAGTGGTCTGGCTGGATGCCATTCACTATAAAATCAAAGAAAATGGCCGCTTCATCACCAAAGCGGTTTACACGATTCTGGCACTGAATATCGAGGGTAAAAAAGAACTATTGGGCCTGTATCTGTCTGAAAATGAAGGCGCTCATCACTGGCTCAGCGTTCTGACCGACCTGCATAACCGGGGCGTGAAAGATATCCTGATAGCCTGTGTTGATGGTCTTAAAGGTTTCCCGGAAGCTATAGAATCCATCTATCCACAAACAGAGATTCAGCATTGTATTATCCACCAGATACGCAACTCACTTAAATATGTCGCCAGCAAGAACCAGAAAGCCTTCATGGCCGACTTAAAGTGTGTCTACAAGGCTGCAACACTGAATGCAGCAGAGCAGGCGCTGGACGAACTGGAGAGCCGTTGGGGCGAAAAATATCCGGTTGTTATTAACTCCTGGCGTAACAAATGGCAGACGTTATCAGCGTATTTTAAATATCCCGACTATGTTCGAACAGCAATTTACACCACCAATGCGGCAGAGGCTGTCCACCGTTAGTTCCGCAAGCTGACGAAAACCAAAGGCGGTTTTGCTAATGAAAACAGCTTGCTGAAGTTACTTTATGCCGGTATTTTACGAGCATCAGAGCGCTGGACCCACCCGGTACAGAACTGGAATCTGACACTGTCTCAGTTGTCGATCCACTTCGCCGGTCGACTTGATAATCATATCGACCTGTAAGCCTTGACACAGAATAATGAACACCCTCGAGTCAATTATAAATATTTATCAGTAGGTTATTAAAATAAAGATCCCCGCGCGCTTACTCAGGTCACACGGGGCGAGTTTATTTCTGGTTACTCAGCAACCGCAGGAAACAGGGGTTCCTTCTTTTCCCTCAGTACCGTCAGTGGAATAACCATCCCGTGCCCACCAGTCCAGCCCACCTGATAATTCTTTTACCTGAAAACCGGGCGTCATCAGTTTCATCGCTGTTTTGGTCGAAGCGTTGCAACCAATGCCATCACAATAGCAAATATATATTTTGGTTTTATCCGGGTGTTCTGTATTGTTAAAACAGATTTCTTTATGCGGCTGATTGATTGCTCCGGGAACATTCCCTCTCTACTATGTATTTTCAATTCAAAGATAGCAAAGCAGTACATGTATTAATATACTGCTCAATATATAGTTTTATGATATATTCCTTTCAGGATATGACATAAATCCTTTTACCTCATCAATAGTAGTGTACCACTCTGATACTTTTTCACCTCCTGAACAGGCTTCATACTCACCAGTATATTCATTTATTTTATCCATGGAAAAATAACTTATCTCATCCGGGAAAATCATTTTATTCTGAACAATAACTTTCCCTTGCATGAAGTATAAAATCCATGAGAATAAAAACTCGCATCTTTAGGCGGATACATTGAAACTACTAGTGTCGCATTATTTTTTTCCATAAATCCCTTCTTTTAAAGAAGATAGCCAACTTGCATAGTATTGTTTGATATTCCAATAATCTATAGTGATTTGCATCCCTTCTTTAAAATCACCTATGGTAATTGAATCTGGCAAGACTGTTTCATTAAATTCAGACTTAAAAGATTTATTTTCTGTAAAATACCAAACATGTCACCCTCCTTTTACCCTGTTTAAATCTTTATCATATGTACCTAAGCGAACGCCTTTTTTACTAAATTACCGAGGGCTCTGGCTGTCAGTAAAACGTGATCGGTGAGCTTCGCAGCCCTTCGGGTCATAGAAATCCCTCTGAATTCAGGTTAGTAGAAAATTCTGTTTATGAACACACCGGTTTTTCGGGGGGATTAGCGGGGTGCCCTGGCTGGATGTTCGAGGGGACAAGGAATGAAGCAGCACCCGGGATTTGCCGTGCTGCTTTTACAAAAAGAGTAAAAGCTACCAACGAAGATCTGACGTTGGGAGGAAAGTTATTTTTTTTACCATTTCGTCCAGGTCGTAACTGACTTGCATTGCTATAGGCATATGAAAATCCTCTATGGCATAACGTTCAGTCCATCCAAAGGATTTGTTTGCTACCTTGCGTGGAGGAGCTGCTTTATCTGGTTCCCCGAAGGTATCATGCATCCACTGTCGTGACATTTCTGCTTTGAGTGGTGTAGGTAAATCATTAGGAAAAATCCACCCTTTTATACCATCCCGCTGAATTCGTAACGTTATTTCCTGAAGGATCATTCCATCTCGTTTGAAAGAAAGAAATACTCCCTCTTTGACCATATCAAGACTAAGGTCAGGATCTCCATATTCTCCAGAAGGCTTCGTTTTATACGGTATAATGTCCTGAACAACTATTTCGTGATACGTTTGGTTTAAGCAACGGATCAATGCCTCAATATTTATTGTCATTTATACAATCCTACTGATGAATTAAGTTTATGCATTTTAACCCTTGCTGCTTCTATTTGTGCTTCTGTAGCACAATGCTCTTTCAATGCTGGTTTTATTGCATCAAGGTTTCTGTCCACTGCTGCCCGTAAATTAGAAGCATCTAATTTAATCTGAGCTTCACTATTCCTACGCCCATAAGTTTCGCTGACTTTTCGGTGAATATCTATTGGAACAATAATTGCTGCCACCTCATTTGCTAAATCATTAATATCATCTTTGTCCAATAAAGGATCTAAGTTTCGATAATATTCTTTTACTGCTGCCTTTGACGGTATATGATCAGCATGATATTTACCTTCACGAGAACGTCCTTCGAGATTACTATATAAATCCACCTCTAAAAACTCAACAGGTGGCTTGCTCAGGTATACATAAATCGGCGGAATATCCGGCAATGGCAGAACAAGAATATAATCCGCAAATGTCTTCTCTTCCGGCGCAGGAGTGGTTGTCGCCTCGATGCGGGTATTTTCCGGTAGCGGATCAACAATAACAGGGTTTGGTATCCTTACCGGGTGCCGGTTGCCCGTATTTGAAGGAACATTGACACCTGAACTGTCGGGCGTCCAGATAATGGTGATACGCGGATCTTCCTCTGTGGTGAACGTATAGGCTTTTCGGCTGCTGTCCCACTCCATTTTGCGCACACGCACCCTGTCTTTACCCGGTGGCGTATGCCAGCCATGAGGAACCGGGTTACCTTTATCATCCTGTTCCCATGTATAACGCACGCGGCTTGGCGCTTCACGCATCTGTTCCAGACGCATACGGTCAATGAAATCCTGCTCTCCGTCATTGAGCCTTCCGGGCATCATTCCCATCACGACTGCGGCGATGGGAGCACCGGGGCCACTGGCAGCAATCCTTCCAAGTCCTGTAGCCATCTCACCCAGTTTTACCGCCCACGTTCCTGATGTAATGGCATTTCCACCAATCAGGGTAAGAACACTGGCTCCTTCAACAGCCGTCTGAACATTAGCAGCACTTGTCGCTGCGGCTGTTGCCCGCTGGTATTCCACTTCTTCATAATTACCGAACCACCATTTATACAGGGCGCTTCGCTTTTTCGGCTGTGGAATATCTTCAGCAGGTTTGTTTTTCCTGGCGGTCTGAGCATGTTGGGGAACATCAGTATCGGAAGCTGGATCAGCAGGGGGAACGGCCTGATAAAATGCCATCGCCGCAAAATGAGTATGGGGTTCCTGCTCTTCCCCGGCATCATTACAACCTTCACCCCGCAGGCAGGATTTGGCAAACACACGATTGCGGTCACGTTCTTCCGCCCGTTGTTTAGTTCTTTCTTCTGCTGCGGCCTGACGTTCAGCAACCAGTGCTGCAACAGAAGGATCCGGGCCTCTGCCAACCCATTGTCCTGCCGGCGCGATAATCCGGTTAGACCCTGACGGGCAGGCACAGCGTACAACTGAACCATCCACCGCCGCTATTTTTCCATCATTGGTATCACGGGGTTCACCGGAGACGATAACCCCTGCCTCACCGCATACAGGACAGGGGGTGGTTTTGTCCCCGACACGAACCACCCTGCGTCCGTGTTCAGTATCATTGGACATGGAGGCGATACACACAGCACCGGTGGTGGTTTTATCACCCTCCAGTGCGGTTCCCCGGCCATAACAGTTCGAACGGTTTCCCATTACGCCACCTTACAGGGTGGCAGGCAATCCTCCGGC
Source organism: Tatumella sp. JGM94 (assembly GCF_018257595.1). Classification (NCBI taxonomy): domain Bacteria; kingdom Pseudomonadati; phylum Pseudomonadota; class Gammaproteobacteria; order Enterobacterales; family Erwiniaceae; genus Tatumella; species Tatumella sp. JGM94. The sequence continues at coordinate 52,161 of NZ_JAERJN010000013.1, forward strand.
ACGAGATTACTCTGTCTGCCCTCTGTTGTAGCCCGGTACAGGGTATTAACATGCCAGCAATATACCTGCGGGCCAGCGATAAGCACACGCGCTGCCTCAGTGATTGTGGCCGGTGCTTCCGCCGTAAACAGGGATTGCACTGTGGCTGAAAACCGGTCCGCGGTCCGTCCATTGTTGTATTGACGATCCATTGGCTTTTCCTTGTCAGCGCCAGGGGGTAACTGATGCAATATTAACCGGCTTGTAATTTGACTGAAAAGAGATGCCCGTCATGATATGAAGAATATTAAAGAAGAAAAAACTATAACAGGGACCTTCGGCTTAAGGGATTAATGGTGTTATCGTTTCTTTATTTATCTGGCAGAGTTAGCGTTACCCGATAGAAAAGAGATTGTACCGGAAACAGGCATATACACGGTTAGCTGTTGCCCGCTCTCAGATGCTGATTTTATCAGCAAACAGTCTGCGGCATGGTAAAACAGCTTTGACAATCCCCTCCTGCCTCGTTATGATTCGCCCCGTCTTCACGACAATTCCTCTGTAGTTCAGTCGGTAGAACGGCGGACTGTTAATCCGTATGTCACTGGTTCGAGTCCAGTCAGAGGAGCCATTTTAAAGAAACCAGATGTCTGCGGGCGTCTGGTTTTTTGCTTTTTATCAATTACTTCCTCTTGTCCGGATGCGTCTGTTAAAAAACACCCGATGCTATACCCCTTTGCCAGTAAGGGAAGCCGCACCTGGCCGGTGACAGAAAAAACATATGAAATCATCTGCGCTGACCTGTCGCGTAACAACGTGACAGCCCCGGAGACTTTCCCCTGATTAATCCGACAGACCTGCAGGAAAATCAGGTCAGTTGCCGCCGACAGCGCTTACGATACCCGGTGATATGACCGGTCCCCATAAAAAAGTCTGCGATAATGCGGGCCGGCATCCCGGTTATCTTCAGAAAATATCGCGCAGATGGTATATCATGGCCCATTGATACCTTTTGAGCGCTCCGGAGAAACGATAATGCATCATATAGCTGATAAATATTACGATATGGTCGATGAATATGCTGACGAGACCGAAACTCCCGTTACACAGGATGAGTACGATGCACTGGCGGCGTACTTCGAATTACTGCTTACTCGTTTAAGTAATAATGAGGAGATCAGTGAAAGTACACAGCATGAAATTGCTGCAGAAGCCGGTATTCATAAACAGCGTATCGATGATATCGCTATGTTTCTTAACCGATGGGGTAATGAATAACCCCCTTCCCTTACCCGGATAACGGAGCACAGCACAACCCTGTGACGCCACGGAGGCTCTGTTTCCGCTAATGGCGGGCAGATAATATTGTGACTGAACAGGAATAAGTCATACCCGGCACTCTTATGCCGGGTTTTCACTAATCTGCGGTGCTTTTCCGCGATGCTCCTGAAGTTCAGATAACCAATGCCCCGAATAATCGTTGGTGAAATATTCAGTCAGCGAGAATCTGATTATTTACAGCCTGTAATTTCGCGGTTAATTCAAATACACCCCGGGGAAATATAAATTAACACAGGCAGAGTTTTTTTATTTATAAAATATCCACCAACAGTTCAGGCAATAAAAATTGTTTACTCTTCATCACGCCAGTGAGAGAGGAACTGTATGGCATCATTAGCCCGCAGCCGGTCAATGCCTGAATCGCCGGCCATTTGCTGTTGTGCATGGTCACTGACGTCCTGGTTATTCATTACCCTGGTAATCAATAGTTGAAAATAAGTTGCCAGTGAATCCCGTTCGGTATCTTTTACCGGTATATCAGATCCCGCAGCGTATTCATCAAGGATATGGTAAAACTGAAGAGGCACCCCATGGGTCATAATTAATTCCTGGTAAAAGTCTGATTAATCACTGTTGTTATTTAAGCCCGGGATAATAGCATTGCTATATCTTTTTTTCTGTCATTCCCTCCGCAGTATCGTCAGGAAAAGTAAATAACACTTTACGCTTTAGCGGCTGCGTGTCTGTTTTTCAGACAGCTTACCGGGATATTCAGATAACCGGTCAGCGGTTGTCGTAAAAATCACAGTGAATGAGCGCTTTCCGGGTTCGTTTTTTTTGCCTGCGGGAGTACACTCTTTCCACCCAAGGGGTCCGGTGACTTCCCGCCGGATAATACACTGACCATTCTCAGGTGAGAATTATGCGTAAATTAACCACTGCTTTACTGTCTGCTGCAATTGTACTCCCGCTGTCTTTTGCCAATGCTCAGGTCATTACCCGTGCTGAACAACAAAAAATGGAAAAACAGGGATTAGGCGGTGGTAAAGGAACCGTCGCAGCAGCATTCGCCTTTACCCGTGACAAAGCAGGTGCTGACCAGGCAATCAAAGAAATAAGCTGGCTGACACTACAGCCGGGAACCTCTATCGGTTATCACAAACATATTAATAATGAAGATGCTTATATTATTGTTTCCGGCAGCGGGATCTTTAAAGACACTGACGGTAAAGACTATCCGGTCACTGCAGGAGATATTACGATTGTACGTGAAGGCCAGTCTCATGGGCTGACCAACAACGGTAAACAGCCTCTGGTCGTGGTTGATGTTATTGCCGCAAGGTAATAAGTCTGCCAGACTGCTAAGTCACTGACGAGAATACACTGCTATCTTCAGAGACTGCCGGGGACTGTTTTCCGCAGCCTGGCAGTCTCTTTTCCTGACCATAATCATCACTCCTGCCGCTGACAGAGTTTTGCCCTGCACAGAAAATCCGGCAGAGCAATCCCCTGCTCAGTCATACTCAGAACTCAACGCTGGCACTGAGGACTGCATTACGGGTTTCTCCTTCTTCAACCCGCAGATTACCACCGCTGGAGGTATAATAATGCTTGTTAAACAGGTTATTCAGGTTCAGTTGTAAATGGGTCTTTTTACCCAGCAGATGACTGTCCCAGGCGATAAAACTGTCAGCGACCGTGTATGCCGGCAGGCTGAAACTGTTATCAGGATCGCCGGCACGGGTCCCCATATAACGGGCTCCGCCACCAATACGAATATTACCGGCAATGACCGGAATACTTATCCCGTGACTCAGGTAGGCTGCTGCCGAATGTCGGGGCGCATTCTGCAGACGGTTTCCGTTATTGGCCGGATTATTCTGGTCATCGGTAATAATCGCCTGATCATAACTATAGTTAGCACTCAGCTGCCAGCCAGAATATATTTCACCATTGATCTCTGCCTCGATACCCCGTGAACGCGCTTTCGCCACGGCATAGGTTGAGCCATTGAGGGACAATGACAGATCCCGTTCTTCAATATTATATAATGCCAGGGAAGCGAACAGCGCCGGCGTAATTTGCCACTTAGTCCCTGTTTCATAGGTGGTCCCTTTTTCCGGCTGTTCGACATTGCCATTATCATCAATGCTGGTTGATGGCGTGAAAGATTTACTGATACTGCCATACAGTGAAATATCCGGTGTCAGCTTATAGATAACACCGGTCTGGGGCAGAAATTTATTCCCGATATCATTATATTTTTCGCTGACCGGAGCGAAGCCACTCGACTCCCGCTGTTCATAATGCTGATAACGCCCGCCCAATACCCCGGTCCATTTTCCGGTCAGTTCAATACTGTCTTTGACATATACCGAACGGCTGTGGATACGGTTAAGCAGATTGGCGGTGGATTTCTTTTCGGTACTGCTGTCAGTTACCGGAACCATCCCGTAAACCGGTCGGTTCAGGTTATAAATGGTGTTGGTTTTCCCCGTATAAGCATGAGCACGGTATGTCTGATCCATTTCATAATCTGCCCCGGCCACAATATTGTGTGTCATACCGGCAAGCTGCGGGGTACCGATCATATCCCAGGAAAGATATTTGGTTTTATGATTAAAACCGCGATTAGCATCGGCCCTACGGGTTACCGCTCCGGTGGTCGTGTTAATCGCTGTTACCCTGACCTCATTATTACTGTAGTGCCGCTGGTTCATTCCGGCACTGATGCGGGTACTCCAGATATCATTAAACTGGTAATCCCAGTGGCTGCTAAAGGTTTGGTTACGGCCCCAGGCATGGTTAGTGTAATCATCCAGTCTGGTTTTATAGCCGATTGATACGGGTTTTCCGTTAACAAATGCTGTTCCGCGATCATAAGGAATATCGTACTGAAAGCTTTCGTAACTGATATCAAAACTGGCTTTATCACCTATCCACTGTAATGACGGGGCAATCAGGTTATGCTTATCATTACCGAAACCACGCCAGTAATTCTGAGCCTGTTTTTCGGCAATCAGGCGGAAGGCAAAACCATTTCCCAGCGGGCCTGTAATATCAATACCTGCGGCCCCGCCACCGGTACTGTTGTAATGACCGAAAGTTGTGGTACTCCACTGATACTGCGGTTTTTTACTGACAATGTTAATCACTCCGCCCGGATTCTGGATACCATAAAGCAGTGATGCAGAGCCCTTAAGCACTTCTACTCTGTCCGTCGTGGCATCAAGGTTCAGGCCCTGGCTACTGCGGATACCGTCCCTGAAAATTGAACCATCCGAGTTAGACCCGAAACCACGGCGTAAAATACCGTCTTCGGTACCGGCAAGCGTATTACTCCGGGCAACGCCACTGACAAAATGCATCGCATCAGACAGGCTGGTGGTCTGAAAGTCTTTCATTTGCTGTTGTGTGACCACACTGACCGACTGTGATTCTTCTAACCGTGAAACCGGAGTTTTACTGCCAACAGTGCTGGCTGAAGTGGTATAGCTGTTTTCTGTCCTGCCCGCTGCCGCGCTGCCGGTGACCGTCAGGGTATTATTATCCCCGCTATCGGCGGAAAAACCGGCCGACGGTAAGATAAAAGTGCTGCTGCAAACCACCATCATAATTTTTCGTGATGCGTTGCGGTGATCGGATAGTGGTGTATTTCTTTTCATTTACAGGGTGTATTCCTTGCCAGTAGGTAAATTCTGTCGAGAGCCTGTCAGTCAGATAACCGGAACCATCGGCTACGCCCCGGGAACAGTCCGTAATCCCCCGGCCACAGAACGAGAACATAAATCTAATTGATAATCATTCAAACACAGGAGGATGTAGTAGTAAATTATAAATAACCCCTAATCACTACATCATCTTAAGATATTCAAATTAGTTATGGTGTTAAAAAGAAAAAATAACTAAATGATAAATAACAATAATAAAAACATTAAACACATCAACAACAAAAATACAGAGCCCGTGGAAAGTGACTTAACACGACTAATTCACCTTGACTACTACACTTCAGCCACTCAAAATCACCTTATTTCAGCGCCGTTTTCGGCCTGAAGGCCCGCCGCTCTGTCAGTCCACTGAACGGTAAGACTTTTTTATCCCGTTCGCGGCGACAGCAGGTAACCCGTAATGACAATCTGTTATTTATCTCCCCGTCCTTATCGTTTCCGTTATCTGTGCTGGACGCAGATTTGATATTTAATACCTGGCGGGCAGATAATGGCGGAGGCCCGCAGGATGAAATAAACCTGATGGATAGTGTTATCCCGGGCTGGTGTGCGTTTCTCAGCGCCTGTCGCAAAAGCCACTATGTTATGGTATCCCGTAAAGAGGCTATTTCTAATTCATTTGCCGCCATGAGTCTGATGGCAGCGGTCGTTCAGTCACAGGTCACCGGATTGGCTGTGCCGGGCGAAAAATAACCGGAGCCGGGGATGTACGAAACTAAGAAAACAAAGCACAGAATTGATATTTTCGGTGACCGGTTACGCCAGCGGGGCCCGCAGTTGTCCGCCGGTTTGCAGGCAGTGTTGTATTATATTAATCAGCACCGTGCCGGGGTGCTGGAGTCAACAGCACTGGAGATTGCTGCGGCATGTAATACTTCAGATGCCACTGTCGTCCGTTCCGTTCAGGCACTGGGATTTGCCGGGCTGCGGGACCTGAAAAAGACCCTCAGATTATGGTTCGAGCCCGTTCCGGATTCCACCGATAAAATGAGCAGTACGGTGAATGAGTTCAGCTCTGATATTAATTCAGGTATTGATTTTGTGCTGGAAGGCCACCGGCGAACCTGTGATGTATTATCCACAACAGAAAACAGGGCCGCTATCTCCACCGCAGTTGCTCTGCTGCTCGAAGCAAGACAGGTGGCTATTTTTGGTATCAATGCTTCAGGGATTCTGGCGGAATATACGGCGCGGTTATTTAACCGTATTGGCCTGCCCTGTATGCCGCTTAACCGTGCCGGTGTCGGGCTGGCTGAACAGTTGCTGACCCTGCAACGGGGAGATGTTCTGATCATGATGGCACAGAAATCAGCTCATCGTGAAGGAATGACCACTCTGCGGGAAGCCAGACGGCTGGGGAATCCGGTGATCCTGCTGACCAATGCGCCGGATTCCAGATTTGCAGAAGCTGCTGATGTGGTTATCCGGGTTCCGCGTGGCGGCGAAAATGGTAAAGTCCCGTTACATGGTACTGTACTGGTGTGTCTGGAAATGCTGGTGCTGGCGGTTGCCTCATCAGCCTCGCAACGCACGATTAAATCCATGAAACGTATGCAGGAATTACACCGCGGACTAAAGCCCGGCAGCCATAAACGCTGAATGATTTAGCTGGCTGATATTACCAGGCTCTGTAACCGCCCCTGACGGGGCGGTTAGGCTTTCACTGCCAGTCAGGCTATTGTACTGGCATCGCCATATACACTTTCAGATTTTGCGGATTCAGTAACAAGCCCGCCATTGTCCTGACAGCTTCCGGCTGTATGGCCTCTGCCAGTCCGGCAGTCTGTGACAGATATCGCGGGTCATTATAGTGACGGTAGCTCAGGATCAGCCGCCGTTTCAGACTGTCAATATCGTCACTGCGCGACTGCTCTGCCCGTATAAACTGACTGCGCTGTTGTTCAATCTGCTGACGGGTAATTGTTCCCGCTAATTCACTCAATACAAGTTGCGCATGCTGCCATAACTCTTCGGCCCGTCGGGGATCAGCAGTAAAACTAAGTCCGGTTTCAATCCTGCCTGAGCGATCATTCAGTTCACTGTTAAATTGCAGGCGGTAAACCCCCAGAGCATTATCTCTGAGGCTGGTTTTTAATGCCTGGTAAGCGAGGTTTCTTGCAATACTGACCTGCACTGCCGCCGCCGGAGACCAGTCACGGGGCGTAAAGCTCCAGACCTTAACATTCGCCTGCGGCTCACGGTTAATCGTGCTGATCTGCTGGCGATACCCCCCGTCCGCAAGTTGCGGCTGCACTTCACCATTCAGGGTGCGTGGTATCGTTGCCAGATAGCGCGCGGCCAGGGTTAGGATCGGTTGTTGCTCCATATCCGCAACCAGATACCAGGTCACAGGTGTCGCGGTGGTATGTTGCCACTGGGCCAGTAATTGCCGGTTATCAATACTGTTCAGCTGACGAGCATCGGGTTTTTCCCCGCCGGTTTTACTGTAACGTAACTGATGTATTTGCTGCTCCGCATTACCTCCTGTCGCCTGCGGAGCAGCGGCTTGCTGGCGAAGCATCCTCATTATACTTTCTGCTCTGACCTGAGGGTCAATGCCGGGGTTAACCTGTATTTCGTGGTTGATTGCCAGCAGGTTTTCCAGGGACTGCCGGCTCCCGGTACTGTCAATATGCAGCATGTCGGCTTGCTGGCTGATTATCAGAGAGACCCCGTTATGCTTTTTCCAGCCATCAAAGGATTTGCCTTGCCATCCCCGGGGGCCGCTCTGATTAACCAGCTGGCTGGCCAGTTGTGACCACCAGGGGTCGGAACCGTCCATCATAAAGCCGCCCTGGCTGGTTGCCGATAACCAGATACGGTCTTTAGCCAAATCAGAACGCAACCATACCAGACGGTCGCCATTACTCAATGTCCATTCACGCACCTGCTGCTGCGGATAGTCTTTCATATTACTCAGGCTCCCTGTCGAACGAACCGGTTGTAATTCAGGGAGCACCGGCGCGTTTACAGGGCTGAAAGGCTGTAACGGCAGATCGGCAATCTGTTTTATTTGCTGCTCCGCCTGGCGGATATCCGGTAATACCGCCTTACTGTTTCCGGGAATACCAAACTGGATCAGCTGATCTCCAGCCATTAACCATTGCCGGATCTGCTGGTTTATTTGCTGATCGGTGATACGGCTTTCGATCCGAAGGACTTCCTGCCCCAATTGCTGTCGGTCCGTCTGGTACCGGCGTTGCTCCCAGCGGCTGGCTATTGTCCTCACCCAACCAGAAAAATCCCGTTTTTCCGGAGCTGATACCATCTCCAGTGCGGTCTGGTGTATTTCATGACGTTCATCTGCAATATAGCGAGAGTCTGCGCCGTAACGCAGCACTCTTTCCCGTTCCCGCAATAACGAAGTTAAGCCCTGAGTATGCTGACCCGGCATAACATCCAGAAATAGCCCCAGGGCACGGGTCTTCCGGCCAATATCAGACTTACGTACGATAATATGGCTGTCGCTGGCCAGCCCGGAAACTGGCATTTGCTGAAACTGCCGGCTCAGGACTGATAATGCCATCTGACTGATCAGCCGCTGCTGTAAACCGGAAGCTGTTTCATTGAAACGAGTGACAAAAGAGACCTGGCTGGTACCACTTTCACTGTCCTGTAACCGGACAATACGTAGTTGCTGACACAGCTCAGGTTCATAATAATCCCGGCGAACAACCGCGGTATCAGGCAGAGCGGAAAAATACTCTGCAATCAGCTGCTGTGCCTGGCGGGTATCAAAATCACCACTGATCAGTAAACGCATTACCGACGGGTGGTACCAGCGCTGATAAAACTGTTTTATGGTGCCGGCATCAGTGTTGAGGATCGCCTGCTCATTACCGATCGGCGGACGCGACGGGTAGCGGGAGCCAGCGCGTATCGCCGCTAACCGTTGCTGGTTCATACGTTCAGCCACACCAAGTTTATCGCGCCACTCATCATGGATAATTTGCCGTTCAGTCTGTAAATCTTGCGGGCTAATCGTTGCGGCCCCCATCATCTGACTTAGTCCATGTATCGCCAGCGGCAAACCATGGCTTCCATCGGGGGGGCTCATCATAAACAATGTCCGTTCATAGTTTGTCATCGCATTAAAATTAACCCCCCGCTGCCAGCCATGCTGCTGTAGCATATTGCCGATCCCCTGCGGGAATTGCTGACTACCGCGATACAGCATGTGTTCAAGCATGTGTGCCACACCCTGTTCATTTTCCTGCTGGTCCAGGGAGCCCGCATCAACACTCAGCCTGATATCAATCCGCTGCCCTGCCTCTCTCATCGGGGCCAGAGTATAGCTGAACCCATTATCCAGTCTGCCTTCAATAATCTGCGGGGCGAGGCTGACCCTGTCCGCGGTAATTCCCGCCTGGCTGAATAAAACAATGGCTGCCAGCAAACATCTGCGTATAAATAAATGCATTACGTAATCATTCCCTGCCACAGCGCTGTGGCATTATTCATCTAATATCAACCACCGGATAACCGGCAGTTACCAGCTGTAGGCCACACCCAGCCAGAACTGGCGGCCGGTTTTATAATTCACTGTTTTGCTGCTGCCACTGCTGCTGGTCTGGGTGGCAGCAATGACGTTATCCAGCACGTTAATAACATCCAGACTGAGTTCCAGAGTCTGGTGCCCGGATAAAGGCTGCAGATAACTCAGCTTCCAGTCATAGGAGAAATAGTCTTTATAACGGGTTTCGTCATAGCGGGTTACGCTGCCCTGGTAATCACCACAGACACTTCCTTCCGCAGGGCAGGAAGTGGTAGTAGTGGTATATCCACGGTAGCCGGCGGTATATCCAAGGTTCTGATTCCAGTTCAGACGTAATGCAGGAAAATAGGTATTAACATTGATAAAAGCTGTCCAGGGCGTATTAAAATCCAGAGCCTCCATATCCCTTTTATCCATTAACCGGCCATGGTAGATAGCTTTATTATCATCAGAATCACTGACATCATAATAACTCTGTGAACTGGACCGGTTTTTTCCATAACTGGCGCCCAGCGTCCATCCTATTTCACCCAGAGAGAAGATAGCAGGGCTGACAGGCTCGACTGTCAATGAAATACTATCGCCGCGGGTCCTGGCGTTGTTGGCCAGAATATAGGAACGTTTACCGTCACTGCCGGTGGTTGTTTCACGACCAAACTGATCCTTCCCCTGCCGGTTAACCCATTTGACCGTCCACAGGGTGCCCGTCACACGCTGTGAAATACCCAGTGATAACTCATCGCTGTAAGGGGTTTTCAGAGAGGATGAATCATAATCTATCGCAGCGGTTTTCAGGCCACTGTCAGTCCATGTTCCGGTAGCACTGTTGCGGGCCCTGGTATAGTAGCTGCTGATCCCATTGCGCAATTTGTAAGCCAGCAGGTTCTGACCATAGTAACGATTGGCTCCGCCAAAAAACCGTGTCGAGTGGTCATCGAAAACATCATAGGAAGCCGCCAGCCGTGGAGCCAGCGTCAGGTTTTTCAGAAAATCATCATATTGCAGACGTACACCGGGAGTCATTTCCAGCCGGCCGTAACTGATACTGTCCTGAAAATACGCCGCATAATCCGTATAATTTGCCGAAACTTTTCGTGCCGGATAAACCGTCAGGTTCTTAAAATATTGCTCACCGGTAATGCAGTAGTCATCACCCGTTTTGCATACTACCGCCGGGCTAACCGTCGCCACACCGCGACTGACAGTAACATCCCTGAATCGTTGATACTGTACACTGTAACTATCTGTTTCCCAGCCAAAATCCAGTTGATGCTGAACCGGGCCGGTCATCAACGGATTAAGTTCATAATTTTGTTTAAGGGTTATGGTCTTTTTCTCCGTTGAGTAGCTGCCGTAGCCACCGATCATCCCTGTCTGATAGTTAGCTGCGGCTGCAGAACTCGACCAGTCGATTGCATCAGAAACAAAATTCTGCGGGGTATAATACCGGTACCAGGTAAGAAATTGATCAGACTGATGGCTGATTTTATTTTGCTCAGACTGATAACCTGCCAAACTAGTGACCTTACCCCAACTGGTAAGGTGTTCCCATTCGCCATTCAGGCGGTAACCGCCTCCGGTATTCGTAAAAGCACCATTTTTTACATTCTCCTTAAAGTATTCTGACTTATGCGGAGAATACATACCTGTCAGACGGAGAGTATCGCCATTATCAGCCAGGTATGTTCCTTTCAATAAATAGGTTTCAGCAATTCTTTTCTGATTATCCCACTGCTGAAGATAAGTCTGATAATAAGGAATTACAGACTGCTGACGATTATAAGAAAATATAATCCCTGCTTTATCATTCAATGGCTGATTAACACTGACTGAATAAAACTGTTTGGTAAATTGTGGCTGACTGGTCAGATGACTCGCAGTTGCAACATCTGCAGCACTGCCGGAATCAATATGATAACGGGTCCATGCTGAACGGGTCGTCCGGTATGTTATTTTTCCCGATGCCCGCCCTGGCAGAGGATCTTTCAGTCGGGCATCAACGACGCCTCCGGTAAAACTACCGTATTTTGCGGAAATATTACTGTCAAAGACCTCAAGTCTGTCAACCAGTTCGGAATTTATCCAGAATGACTGGGTCCCTCCGGCAGGCAAGTCGGTTGGTGAGTAACCATCTGGCGAATTTGTCAGTTCGCCACCATTGGCACCGGGATTAATCGTATTGTTATTCGACAAACCGTCGATCATAAAGTTATTGTTATAAAACTTTTCACCATGAAATGACACATTCTCCGGTGCGATTTCTCCGGCAGTAGTACTGCTGTCAGTAGAATCAGCAAAACGGACATTCGGATTATGTTTTAATAACCCGGTAATATTACCGTTCGCCTCCGGGAAATTGTTTATTTGCTGTCTGTCAATGATCTGAGTTCCCATTGACTGACTGGTCGGTGTTGTCCGGACCAGAATAGTGTCATCCGAATCACTCTCATCAGACGTCATATTGTTGCTCTCTGTGCTTTGAGCAATAGCTAACCCCGGCAATAAAAATATTGCCGTAAATAAATTAACGGTATTTTTCACCTGATTTCCCTGAAATTACTGAATATAAAAATATATCTAAATTTTAATTTTCCACAGCGACCCTGCCGCTCAGGCTGAATATAATGGTAACCTGCTGATTTTCTGCAGCAGCACCTTTTTCATAACGCCAGCGACGAATATCCTGGTCAATATCCCCGGAAAATACACCACGAGGTATTTCCTCTATAATCTGTACATTATTCACCGTCCCGCTGGCAGTCACATCGAAGCGCAGTTTTATCCGGCCTTCAACACCCAGCGCTTTCGCGCGCGCGGGATAATTCACCCGCCGGTACAATGCTTTTACAACGGCTTTGGAATGACGACCGGCCCCTGCTCCTGAGTCACTGGTATCTCCTGAATCGCGGGGGTTTGTATGCGCATCAGCAGCATGGCTTTCTGTATTTACCGGCAAAGTTGCCGGTGAATGCGGAGAATCTGCTGCCGGCAGCACTGACGACTGATGCTCTGAGGCACGCTGAAGAGGTGACCGGTGTTGAGTGGCTTTTTCCTGCGACTGATATTTTTTTCTGTTCACAGAATGCCTGTCTGACGACCGTTGCCTGTCTGCTGGCAAAGGGCGTGAAACGCCAGTACCAGGCGCTCTCACCGGTAAACTGCCCTGAGCAGTCACCGGTAAAGGGCGAGTTTCAGATGCACGGGTCGTGGCAGGGCCAGAGATGATGCTGTCCTGAATACCGGTCACAGGTAAAACAGTGAACACTGCCGGAACCGCAGGCTGTCGGGGACTGCTTGCGGCCATACCTCCGGACATTATCGCAGGTACCGGCGACTGTTGATAAATTATGGCCGCAATCACCATCAGGTGCAGAAGCACTGACGATAGCAGGGGTATCTTTTTGGCACTGCCAGAGGGGGATTCAGCCTCGGGTATCACAGATCTGTTATCCCGGACTAACGAGCTACTCATTCCCTGCATCCTTACATACTTCACATCATATCTTCGCGGCCGCAACATCATCTCCGCCCGGGTGCCCGGCAAAATATCTCAGGAGATATATCGCCGGAAATTCACTAATGCGAATTATTATACAAACGATAATTATTTGCAATAATGAGTTGCATAAATGATGGGCATATAAGGATTAGATATCATCAGGTTAGGTCCCGAAACGGGAAATTACGGCCAACAGGTGAACGACAGTGCAGCACACACCCCGGGCAGAAAGTTGCGCGGGGCGGTGCCGTCTGTAAAGAGCAGATATCAGGCTTTCATGCGGTGTGCTATGGCATCTGCAGCAAGCATCGCGTTATAGACGTCATCAGCGGTCAGTTCCATAGGCATATTATTCATGGTATCACCCGGCGCACAGGCTATTCGCGCAACTTCGCGCCATTCGGCTTCTGAAAAGGTTTTCAGTCCCATATCCTGCAAAGTCAGCGGCAGGTTTGCGGCTTTAATAATCCGTACTACATTCTGCCACTCTTGCTGCGGTGCATTTTCCAGCACCAGCTGAGTTAACAGACCAAAAACAACTTTCTCTCCGTGCTGTGCCTTATGTAAATCTGCAACCACCGACATACCATTACTGACAGCATGGGCCGCCGCCAGCCCGCCGGATTCTGCCCCGACACCACTCAGATAAATAGTAGCTTCGATAATCTGTTCAAGTGCAGGAGTCGTCAGATGATGAGTCACCGCCGCCATAGCCGCGTCTATATTCTCACTGATCAGCCGGTAGCATAATTCTGCCAGCCCCAGGCCGGTACGTGAGGGTTTATGCAGTACCAGGTTGAGTCCGTCGGCCGCATAACAGGCACGCGCTTCAAAATAGGTGGCTAACGCATCGCCAACTCCCGCCGAAAAAAAACGCACCGGCGCAGCAGTAATTACTGAAGTATCCGCCACCACTACATCCGGATTTTGTGGTAAATACAGGTATTCCTCAAACTCACCACTTTCTGTATAAATAACCGCCAGTGCAGTACAGGGGGCATCTGTTGAGGCAATCGTCGGGAACAGTACCACTGGCATTTTCAGGTAATATGCTACCGCTTTAGCCGTATCCAGAGTTTTACCACCACCAACACCGACAATAACATTAGCCTGTAGTTGTCTGGCCAGCGCTTGTTGGCGATCTATTTCCCGGCGACAGCATTCATAATTAAATTTTTCTGCCGTCCCCTGTAAACCGGCAGCCTGTAGTGCGGGTAAGGCCTGCTCTCTGACCCCGGGCAGCATAAATTCGTCAGTAATAACCAGCGCCTTGTCACCAAAATCTTTTACAAAACTATCAATTTTAGACAGCATCCCGGTACCGATAAAAAATTTTTTCGGTGAGGTTACAGTACGTGGAAGTTTAGTTTCTTTAATCATTTTGGCCATCCATCGGCAAGTTATCAGTAAGGTTTATGATGGTGAGTCATCCCTGATACCACATTGATCATGATCATCTGACGTTAAGATTATTGTCACGGCTGGCGGATAAACAGCTATCTGCCCGCTATTCTGATGCGAGAATATTCAAAGGAATTAACTCTATCACCATGTTTTCAAATTAATTATGTATAAAACCAGACGCAGAAGATGGCCGAAATACCGGACGGTTCAGGGCTATTGATATCCCCGTAAGATATTTTTAGCGGATACTGTTACCGACCGGGAACATTAATAGCCTGCTAAAAATTACGGTAGAAATAAATAAGAATTAACGATGGGCCGCATTGACTGTCAGCGGCCCGGCAGAAGATTATCGATGGAAGGATGACAACGGGTACAGTGGTCTGCACAATAAAACGCCACGTGACAGGCAGTGCCGGTTATTTTTGCCGGCGTAACTGTTCTGCACTGTTCATGGCCGTGATCAGTTGTCCGGCCACGGCATCAATAACGTTCATACAGACAGAGTTACCGAATTGTTTATAGATCTGCCCATGAGATACAGCATTAACAATAAAGTTATCCGGAAAGCCCTGTAACCGGGCGCATTCCACCGGGGTCAGTTTGCGGGGGTTTTTACCTGTATCGCTCTGGTCTATCAGGATTTCAGAACCGTCTTTATAGTAACGGGCACTGAGGGTATTGGCGTATTCACTGTCGGCATTGAATAGTGAATACCCAAAACCATTGCCGCGTTGTTTGTGTGCCGCCAGCCGTTTCTGATGACCGATCCACAGTTTGTCCGATAAGGTATAAACGTCTTTGCCTTTACGGGCTATCAGCTCAGCTAACTGCTCAGGGGTCAGTAAAATATCCCCGACACGGGTCGGGGTACGGGGTGCCTGCGGCCAGCGAAATAACTGGTCGAAATCGACACCGGAAAAGTAATCTTTATCGAAGCCGATAATATAGATACGTTCACGGTTTTGTGGTGCGCCGAAATCTCCTGCACGCAATACTTTAAAATCCACCCAGTAATTAAGCTGACCGGAAAGCGCACGCCGGGCTTCATCACTCATCGGTACATCATCAGGAATTGCTCCGCCATGCGTACCCTGCAGAATACCGGTAATGGTCTTCAGAGTGCGTCCTTTATCATGTCCCCGCAGCTGTTTAACGTTTTCCAGCAAAAATGCTTTGGGTCTTTTTTCTGCCAGAATACGCTGGATTTCAAAAAACATGGTCCCGCGGGTATCACTGAATCCCTGACGCAGCCCTGCCAGAGAAAATGCCTGACAAGGGAAACCGCCCAGCAACACATCATGATCGGCTATATCACGCGCATTTACGCGGGTAATATCCCCCACCGGCAGTTCTCCGTAATTTGCCAGATAGGTTTTTTGGGCGAACTTATCCCACTCAGAAGTAAATACACAATGGCCTCCCTGCCGCTGAAACGGCAAACGAATACCACCAATACCGGCAAACAGATCAATAAAAGTGAACCGGCATTGCTCTGGTGGCGGCTGACGGAAAGGCGCATCCAGAAAATGTTGTTTCAGACGGGTTTCGAGGGTTTGTATCGCACGCCATTTTCCGGCTGACGGCGTGTGCTCACCAGACTCCCAGCCACGGACAGTCCGTTCCCCGGTGGCTGACATACCGAGAACATTGGCAAACTCGGTACGCCCCAGACCAAGGCTTTCTCTGATTTTTTTGATTTGTTCTGGAGATGAATCTGATAAAAGAGGCATGTTTCGGTTACTTATCCGGTTTTAGTCCTGGAAGACTACCACTGCCCCGGAAAGCAGGCAATGGGATATTACCCCGTTGTACCGCCCTGTCCGTCTGACTGAGGCAGCGATCCCCCTCGGTAAACCGGGCGATTTGCCGTTTCCCGTTCCCGGCGGGTGACATCATCGCCGTTGCCTGCCGTGGCGGGCAATAATAATTACTATTTCACAGGTTTAACCACCAGCTGATGACGATGATTATAAAAGCGACGGCATGCCAGATACCCGGCGATAATGGTCGAGATACTGGCAGTCGCTAACGTCATAAAAGTGACCATTATCTGATATTTAATCGCTTTTACCGGATCGATACCGGCGAAAATAAGTCCCGACATCATTCCCGGCAGACTGACCAGCCCGACAGTTTTCGCGGAATCAACAGTAGGGATCAGTGATGAGCGGATACTCTCACGTAACAGGCGTGCCGATGCCTGTTTCGGGGTCGCCCCGAGACTGAGCATCTCCTGAATTTATTGCTGATCACTGGCAAAACGCTGGCCGAGATTGTTATAACACAGCCCTACTGCAATCATTCCATTGCCGGCAATCATTCCTGAAATAGGGATCACCTGCATCGGCAGGAACTCGATAGATCCGCTGGCAACCAGTACCGCCAGTGTCAGCACAGCCCCGCTGGTGATAGCGATAAAAGACATCCAGAAAGCACGGTCGATATACTTACTGCGTTTCTTTGCATTCAGCGCGGCATTGAAGCAGATAAACAACACCATAAACAGGGTCAGTAAAATATTATTCAGATCAAAAATATATTTCAGGGCATAACCGACAATAATCAACTGGACAATAGCGCGGCCGATACTCCACAGAATATCTTTTTCCAGAGCCAGTTTTTCACGGTGACTGATCAGGATCGCCACCAGTACCAGCGCCAGAGACATCATCAGGGAGCTGTCGGTAATATTATGCTGGCTCATGACTGTTTTCTCCGTGCTGGCTGGCTCTGGCTGGTAAGGTAATCACATTATCTGCATGGCTGATTTCGTTCTGATCATGAGTCACCCATAGCACTGCCAGTTTTTCCTGACGAACATATTGATGAATAACATCATTTACCCGCTGTTTATTGGCTTCATCCAGCGCACTGGTAATTTCGTCCAATAACAGTACTTTTGGCAGGAACTGAATATTGCGCAGCAGTGATACCCGCTGCTTTTCCCCGCCAGATAATTTCTCTATCGGTTTTTTCAGTATATCTTCCGGTAATGCCAGCCGCTGCAGGCCATGGCGCAGCTGGTCGGGGTCAGCTTTCTTATTACGCAGCATCCATGGAAATGTCAGATTATCTTCCACGGTATCCCCGAATAAAGCAGGGGTCTGGGCACAGTATGATACCTGTCGCCGGTATTCCTCCGCCGTGTAGCGGCTGATCTCTTTTCCATCAAACAGCAATTCCCCCCTGTCAGGGCTAATTAATGATGAGGCAATTTTCAGTAAGGTGCTTTTCCCGCATCCCGAAGGGCCGGTGATCAGCGTGAATTCCCCTTCTCTTACACTGAGAGAAATATCACGCAGTATCTGTGTTTCCCCCGCCTGATAATAAATATTATTCAGCTGTAACAGCGGCGGAGTTGTATCCTTTGTCATGCTTCCCGGTTCCTTAATCACAAGTAGCCTCTATTTTAACGGGGTTTAGCTTCCCGGATAAACGGCTTTTATAGGTATAAATGTATCAGGAAACCACACGTCTGATGTCGGGGTGGCGAACAGCCGGTTTTACTATTTGCAATTCCCCGGTGAAGATAACTTTTAGTCATACCGGCTGGCTTTTACGATGGCTGCCTTTTATGGTAGTTATTCTGAGACGGAACACAGGAGAAAGGTAATGCGGATACTGGTTGTCGGGGCCGGATCGACCGGCGGATATTTTGGTGCATGTCTGGCACGGCATGGTCGCGATGTGACTTTTCTGGTACGTGGTGAGCGGGCAAAAAAACTCAGGCAACAGGGTTTAGTGATCCATGCTGATTCAGGCACTTTCACACTGCAGCCCAATACGCTGCTGGCAACAGAGATTACGACACCTTATGACCTGATTATTATCACCGTCAAAAGTTTTGCTTTACCGGGAGCAATCACTGATCTGCGGGCGGCAGCAGGTGAACACACGCTAATACTGCCTGTCCTTAATGGCATGCAACATATCGATACTTTACGCCGCGAGTTCGGCGACGATAAAGTCATCGGCGGGTTGTGTAAAATCCACGCCACTCTGAATGATAAAGGTGAAGTATTACAAATGTCGCCCCTGCACCAGCTATGCTACGGAGAACTTGATGGCAGTAATACATCACGTATTCAACAGCTCGATCAACTGCTGAGTGGCTGCGGATTTGACAATAGACTGTCATCTTCGGTGCAAAGTGATCTGTGGGAGAAATGGTTATTGCTAAGCACTCTCGGGGCCGTGACCTGTTTATCACGGGGTAACACCAGGCAGATACTGACATCTGCAGGCGGAGAAACTCTGCTTAACAGTATTTTTAGTGAAGTACTGGCGGTGATCACGGCCAGTGGCTACCGCCAGCGCCCGGCGATAATCGCCGCTATTCTGCAGACACTGAGTAATCCGGAAACCCCGATGACATCATCGATGTACCGTGATTTGCAACAAGGCGCACTGATAGAAGCAGAACCGATTATCGGCGATCTGGTTGACAGGGCGCGTCAGCATGCAATTACGGTTCCGTTGCTGAATGCTGTTTTTGTGAATTTACAGGTCTACCTGAGATCCCGCCAGGCGGAGAGCTAGGCAGAGCAAAAAAAAGCCCGGACACTGAGCCCGGGCAGAGTGTGTTCAGCAGACCGGACTATTTTTTTTCTTCTGCGGACAGGGGTTTTTGTTCACCCGCCAGCTTCAGTTTTTTCGAGATTTCACGACGTTCTTTTGACAGGTCAGCGTTCCTGATGATGTACTCATCCACCCTGTCTTCATAATCGCTGCGCATACTGGCAATAATTTCCTGCACAGCCTCAATACTCATCCCCGGCTTAATATATTCGCTCAGGTTATCCAGTAACAAAACGCGTTTCTGATTGTCGCGGACTTTTTTCTCAACGTCGGCAATCTCGCGCTGTAATTTATTTTTGCGACGAAACATACGTACAAATTCAAGTACGTCCTGGAAAGATTGTCTGGCATTTTCCATGATAACACCTCAGTTTGATGCCTGTTCTGGCAGGCGTATGAGTTTCAGAATCAATCGGGTTCAGATAAGTCCCCGGCGGTACTACTGTGACTTCTAAAACTTTTCAGTACCTTATCTTAGCTCAAAGGAACTGTAATTCAATTCTCCCACAGATTACTTTCTCAACACCATGCGGATCAGTTCATTCATTCTTAATAACTGACCATGCAGCTCCAGGCTCAGCCATACATATCCGTAAACCTGTGCCGCCTCAGCATTGGCATGTTCAGCTTTGGCGAGCAGTAATTTCAGCTCACGATCAACTTCTTCCAGTTCTGCAGTAGTATTCGCCAGCTGATCAGTAATACCGCTGGTCAGCATATCAGATAAGGTACGGAACAGATTCTCGGTTAACACCTGAGTACGGCGTATGGTTGGTGCATTCAGCAGTAATAAATGACTTTCACGGGATGCCCACCAGGCATTTATCTGCATCTCCAGGGTATATACCATATTACGCTGAATTGTCTGAATGGCTTCAAATACTGATTTCGGTATCCGTGTTTCTTTACAGGCCGGTTCCAGCAGTGATCGCATTTTCACTACGTCGGTCAGCAGATGATGTATCGGTTTGTTCAGCCGTGGTTTCTCCAGCAGATTGGGAGATACCCCGGTATGGTAAATTTTCATTGAAGCGATCAGGGCATCAGACATCCGGATACGCCAGAAAGTATAGGCGCGCTGGGCCCAGATACCGGTGAAGATTACCGCCAGTATCGAACCGAAGATAACATCGCCGCCCCGCCATAATGCTGTCAGGAAGTCACCGGCAGGCGCGCCGACCACCACCCCGAGGGTGATACCGATCAGCAGCGCCATATACGGGCGTTTTCCCAGGGTTAAATAGCCACAGATAAACATGACCACCCCGCACCAGGCAAGCATGACCGGTAACGAAATCAGTTCCAGTTTCAGTGCTATCAGCCCGGAAACAGAACCGGCAACAGTACCAATAATTCGCTGGACTGCGCGTGGAAATACATTTCCCCAGGAAGAAATGGGCCCCATCACCACCACCAGAGTGATCAGTGGCCAGCTTCCTTCAGGTATATGCAGCAACCTGACCAGCAGAAAAGAAAGTAAAAAAGCAATAGCAATACGCAGTCCGTGAACGAACTTGTAATGGCGGTATAACCAAAATTCCGGGCGGGATACAGGCTTGTCGGGACGCACACTTATTTTCCGGTCATTAACTGAATCGCTATTTTCGCATATTCCCGGGAAAAGATCTGTGGTGATAAATCATTAGATGATTATGTCTGGAAAAAAACGCACTGGTTGCGGGGCGAGGGTATTCAGTTATTCAGGCCACAAAGTGGCCTGAATACCCGCAGGTACGGCGGGAAGTTACAATTTTTTCTTAATATAATCCGTCAGCCGGGTCACGATCCCCCCCTGTCTGACTTCCTGCAGTGCCACCAGCGGATAACTGGCAATCTGTTTGTCTTTATCCATTACCTGGATTTCACCTACCTGCTGATCAGCTGCCAGAGGCGCATCCAGTTCTTTCTTATCAATCACGTAGCGGGCTTTTACCTGGCTGATGTCACCACGCGGTAATGACAGATAAACATCTTTCGCTGACCCGACATTCACCGTGTGCGGGTTGCCGTACCAGACATTCTCGGTACCGATAGCTTTTCCGGCGTGGAACAATTGTACAGTATCGAAGTTATTTTGCCCCCAGACCAGCAGCTTCCTGGCCTGGTCTTCACGACCTTTCGGACTTTTGGCTCCCATAACAACCGCAATCAGGCGGTGCTGGCCAATAATATTTGATGCGATAATATTGAATCCGGCGGTTTCCGTATGTCCGGTTTTCATGCCGTCAACATGCAGGCTATTGTCCCACAGTAAACCGACGCGGTTATTCTGCGTGATACCATTCCATGTCATCGTCTTCTGACTGTACATATGATAGAACTCAGGCTCACCGTGAATAATCGCCATGGCGACAATCCCCAGATCCCGTGCGGTACTGTACTGCCCCGGGGCATCCAGACCATGAACCGTTTCAAAATGGGTATTTTTCAGTCCCAGATTAGCCACAACCTGGTTCATCAGTTTGACAAAATTATCCTGACCGCCGGCAACATAATCGGCCAGAGCAACACAGGCATCATTCCCTGAGTCGACAATCACCCCGCGGCTTAAATCGCGTACTGAGATTTTATCACCGGGTTTGAGGAACATCAGCGATGAGCCTTTGAATACCGGATTACCTGCACCCCAGGCATCAGTCCCTACCGTCACAATATCATCCGGGGTAATTCGTTTCTGGTTAATCGCACGGTCAACCACATAACCTGTAACCAGCTTAGTCAGGCTCGCAGGGTTACGGCGTTCATCGGGATTTCCTGAAGTCAGTACCTGTCCGGTCGTTGCATCCATTAATACCCATGAAGCAGCATCAATGGTCGGGGGCGTCATGGAAAAAGGCAGGGCATTGTCATCAGCAAACGCTGTTGATGCCAGTAATATCATACCCGGTACAGTAATAAGCAGACGCCTTTTCAAGCTAAGTTCCTCAATAATTAGGGTGGAGAGACAGATTTAGTCGCATTTTTACGGCATTTCAGTGCCACTGGCATCTATCAATTGTGAGAAAATGTAACACTGAATCTGGCTATATCTGCTGTAAAACCGCCAGTTGAAACAGAATCTGCTGCTTATAGTCAGCCCGCGGGGATGAGTTTACTTATCCCGGCGCTATACTGCAGCCAAATGCTGTCACAACCCTCTGTACAGATTTGTCATTTTATCCCCTGAAAGGAATTATTTACTCACAGTCGGTAGTACTGTGTCAGCCTCTGTGAGACGGCTTCCGCAACACAGGGAGGGCTCTGGTACAAAAGACGGTTAAAGGTAACACCGGACATAACAGCGTTATCTGCCGGAATAATGAACTGAATAAAACCTGACCGGATACAGGGGCCCTCCCGACACCGATCGTTAATCTGCAGACAAACGTCCTGTCCGCCCTGCCGTGGTTCCCGGCGGTCAGCACGGATGTGTTACTGCCTGCCCCGCTGCCGGTTTTGACGGTGCGCAAATAATTTTATCTATACTCTCAATGGTTTTAAAAGTGCAGGAACAAGACAAATCCCGGCATTGATAATATGCTTCCTTAGTATTATCGGTAATATAGCGGCTGGTCCGCGTATGGGATGTATGGTTACACACAGGACAACGCATCATAATCAGGGCCTTTCTGAAGGTTAACTGTTCCCCTGTTTACAGGGACGGAGTGCCGGGACTGAATGATCCACCGGCAAAATAATAATACCTCAGGTAATATTATTTTCAATACTCCGGGTACTTTATTTTTAATAGCAGGGGTATTAAAATAAATCATGGAAAAGAGAAAAGAACTGACGACAGAACAGCTAGAAGATGCCAGCCGTCTGAAAGCTTTGTACGAGTCAAAAAGAAAACAGCTGCAACTGACCCAGCAGATGATCGCCAATGAGCTGAATATTACTCAGGGCGCAGTGGGACACTATCTGAATGGCAGAAATGCACTGAATGTAAAAGTAGCCGCTATTTTCTCGCAACTGCTGCACTGTTCGATTGCAGATTTCAGTGAAACGCTATCTGCAGAGGCCAAAGCACTGCACGGTGCGTCAGAAAAAAATGTGCGTTATGCAGGCCCCTATGTTCCCGGAAAACATTACCCGGTACTGAGTTCGGTGCAGGCGGGCTGCTGGTCTGAAGCAGTGGAAGCTTATACCCTCGAAGATATCAGTGTCTGGCTGGAGTCTGATGCACATATTCAGGGAGAGGCTTTCTGGCTGAAAGTTGAGGGCGACTCAATGACTTCCCCGACCGGTCAGAGCGTACCGGAAGGTATGTATGTCTTATTTGATACCGGCCGTGAAGCCATTAATGGCAGCCTGGTGATCGCCAAGCTGGTCGATTCGAATGATGCCACCTTCAAGAAACTGATTATTGATGGCGGTCAGAAATACCTGAAAGGCTTAAATCCTGCCTGGCCAGCGATACCCATTAACGGGAACTGCAGAATTATCGGTGTTGCCGTTGAAGCGCGGATGCGGTTCCTGTAACCGCTGCCGGTCTGTGCAGTGAATTGTCAGTTGATGTAAATCTGTGATCTCACCAATATCTTTTAAGAAAATACCTATCCACTGCTTCACCGGTTAGCCGTTTAGTAATGATTAATAAACGTGATTAATTATTATAAGGCGGTAACGATGCTGATAGAAAAGAAAAGTGGCCGGTCGGCCACAGAGAACCGCAGGCTGGCGGTTACCCTTGCCGGTACTGCCGGTATACTGAATGTACTGGCGCTGGGCGCTTTCGGGTTATTTCCGTCGAATATGACAGGGAATGCAACTCAGCTTTCAGCCGAGGTACTGGAGTGGGATCAGCGACAAATGTGGCAGTTGTTACTGCTACTGCTATGTTTTATGGGCGGCGCATTTACTTCACGGTTACTGGTTTCTTTCGGCAAAAAATACCATCTGCGGACTATTTACGCACATATTTTGCTGGGCGAAGGTATTATACTGGCAGTACCGGCTATTGGCAGTTTATGGTTAAGCCTCCCTGTCGATAAAACCCTGCTGGTCAATATGCTGGGCTTCCTGCTCGGTTTACATAATTCGACGTCCACCCAGCTTTCCCAGGGAAAAGTCCGAACCACTCATATTACCGGCACGCTGACAGATGCGGGGATAACCCTGGCGACCCTGTTACTTCACCGGGTACTCCGGTATTCGGCGGAAGAACGTCGTCATCACCAGTATCTGCTCAGTATTTACCTGACTGCCACCGGGGCATTTATTACCGGAGGTATTATTGGCGTGTTGTCATTTAACCTGTTTTCAATGCAGGCTTTTTCACTGGCCGGTATTGTGCTGGTGCTGGTTTCCGGAATAACAATACGGCGAACCCTGCAACAGCAACGGCGTATAGCAGGCCGCATCAGCCCGGTCAGAGTCCCCTGAGTTGTATTTATTCACTACAGCGGCACAGCCATTTATACAGCAGAGGTTATATAAAAGATCCGCCGCAGCGGATCCCGTGGATCAAACGATAGAGTTATGGTGCCGTGCCATAGGCCTGTCTGAAATCATCTTCCATTTGTTCACAAACTCCGGCCAGACGTTGCTGTTCAGAGAGTGAATTAGCTTTATTCAGGTTAGCTCTGCACTGATGTACAGCCTCACGGGCATTGGTCATGGCCGCTTCTTTCATCGGTGAATCAAAGACAACTTTATAGACAAAAAATAAAACAACCAGCACCAGGACAGTTCCGACAAATGTTTTCACATCTCTACCCTCATAGCTACAGTACCCACAATCTAAAACTAAATTAATGTAAAGGGAAGCAGGAAACCGACAACGACACCAGTTAATAGTGATGAAGGATAGTGCTGTGACATATATCCCTTAATTCACCACGGCCATGCGCAGAGACCCCGGCCGCAGCGTCAATAAATTGTGATCAGTATCAGTTTGGTACAAAATATCCGGTGTCATAACAGAATCACCGGAAAACGCACTGTCATATAACAAGTGAACATTGAGCGAAGGTGAACGAAATACAGGGTATTCGATGCAACTAACAGGAAAAAGAGGACGGTAACGGATGAAAAATAATGATGCAGCACAGCCTACCTTCCTCTTTCATGATTATGTGAAATTAAACGTAATCCTATGATTTAAATGGTAATTAATTAAAGATCAAATCAGGTTGGTACAAAATTTGGTACAAGCTTCTATTTTATCCCCTCTAAAAAACTCTTCACCAAATGCGTCACCACTCCAATCACCCGCGCATCGTCCAGTGCCCCCCCTTTCGATAGTCTGCCGTCAATAATGAGCCGCCTACTGTTTAAAATCACTTTACTTTAATTATGCTATATGTATAAGTAGTAATGAATACAGAAGATGGACATTAAAATCATGACAAATTCAGGCCTAGATATTACCGGTGGAAGTGGGAATAAGTTTGGTAAGGTAGAAATTACTATTGACCACCCTTCCGGCGGAAAAGGTATTATCTTAAAGGATACATCTGAAAACACATTTGATGATATTGTTATTTTTATATCTCAAAACCCTGAGGCTATAAAAAATTCAGAAATAGTGCTGGATGGTATAAAGGACGACACCATTAATCCATATACTAATGAAAGCTTCAAGTCAGAGGTATACAAAACGCTACAAGAAATGAAACAAACAAAAAAAAGATCAACATTAAAAGAGAAACTTGATTTTATAGTAACATCAATTAAAGTCTGGTCAGGGTTGCAGAATGCTGTGGTACCGGACTTAGAACACTTCTACCACATACTTACTTCCAGTTGACAGGCACGGATAGAAAAAATAAAACGCCCCAACCCAGATTAAAAAATTCACATTAAAAGAGTAATGTTATGAATAGCTATATATCAATAAAAAAAGGCCGCATAGGTAAATATGCTACCATAAACTCTCCGGTTATTTTTGACGAAATGGAAGACTCAGAAATTGGAGAAATAGATAGCCTCGGAGGGTGGGGGCAATTAAAATTCACCAACTGCAGGAGTAACAAAATTGACAGCATAAAAATAAAAATAGAGCAAGAGAAATTCGAACTTA
The DNA here is from genome assembly GCF_018257595.1 of Tatumella sp. JGM94. Classification (NCBI taxonomy): domain Bacteria; kingdom Pseudomonadati; phylum Pseudomonadota; class Gammaproteobacteria; order Enterobacterales; family Erwiniaceae; genus Tatumella; species Tatumella sp. JGM94. The sequence goes on from NZ_JAERJN010000013.1 coordinate 78,134, forward strand.
AAAAGAATATTAAAATTATGCGTGACATTATAGATAACGATGGGACCTGCATATCTAAGCTGAGTCCATGTTATTTTTTTATTATTTCACAAATACTTCATTAATATCATCAATAAAAGACTCACAGAAAGTAGTAAGCTTTAGAAGTTTTCATTACTAACCTTCCAAAAGTAATCTCTACGCCAAATATCTTCAAGTCCGTTATCAATAAAATAAATAGAATATCTGTAATGGAACAGAACTCAGAATTAGCCCCGTCAAATTCAAATGCCCGATTTGGTCTCTCTGGCGCAGGCCTGTACTCGGTTATAAAAAAATCCATTGATTTATATGCTAGATTCATCGCTGAAGTCGATTTTGAGTAATTACCCATAAATCTACCCGTTAACGCTGAAAATCACACTGTTCCTATACGATATTTACTATTCAGTCCATTAATTTTAGCACCCCATCGCCCTCCCTAAAATGTATCGCTACACCTGCTACTCACCAGTCAGCTATAATTATTCTTAATCGCGTCCTCGGCCTGGATCATCAAATCTTTTGATGAGTCATATGCCCCAGAAACTGATAACAAATCTGATCCTCTAACTGTCCCCACATATACACTGTATCTAACTGTAAGCGTAGAACCAGAAATAGAGACACTCTCGACATTACAATAAAATGTTATATTTTCGCTGCCGGTTGCACTTTCAGTAACTCCGATGTTTGGATAATTTTTACCTACCGGTTGTGTTGAACTAATAGAGATCATAACGACGTCCTATACAAGTGAAATTGAATCAATGGTGTTGTAACTTTCATATTCTACCTCTAATACAAAAGTACGCCCAGCAGAAGCTCCAGCCAGCATGAATGGTGTTTCTTGTCCATAGTCACTATAAATTTGAATAATATGGTAACCATTAACAGCAGTACCATCAGCTAAGAAGTAGCCCCTGTGAAGAGCAGATAGAGGTATTACTGAAGGTGAGGCAAATGAACCTTTAGCAATCTTGATTTTTGGATATTTACCCAAACCCTCAGATAAGCTGGTATCAAAGATGGAATATCTTGGTATTCCGATTACCATTTTACCGTTCATGGAAACGGCTGCTGCTGGTAGAGAAAATGTCAAATAAACCTTCACCTCATTACCTACCCTACGCATTACTGCACGGGATATGGTTGCTCCAGCATCTGTAAAGTTATCTGAATTATCACCATTGAATATTCTTAATGTTGATACATCAAGATTCTTCTCCGCAGCAACAAAGTAATTCGTATAATTAGCATCTTCAGAGAAACTCAAACCTCGCACAAAGTCGTGATCTGTATATCGAGTACTGATTCTCCGCCATTCCCCGGTTGAGGGGTTATACATAGTCGTCAGTTCCACCTGAGTCCCTGCGGTAAGAACTCCTGTCATGGTGTTAACCCGGCAACTACTACCGCCCTGGTTACTATTGCTTGCGGGACATACAATACTGTTTGTTGGACTGGCAAATACTGTAGTTAATACTCCTTGCCCGACATAATGCTGCATTTTTGTTATGTCCGCGTTCCAGATATCTTTACCAGAGGAAAACCAGTCATTAGACGACCCAGCGACCCTAGATCCACTTTTGGATAATACCCCTGAATTCTCAACATAAGCATTATGGGAAATAGTGTGTAACCCATTCGGACCGCCAGCTGGGTTAAGCCATATCGGCCCTCTCGGTGTGTTTACGCTTTTTAAGGTAATTAACTCATTATTTGAATTACCACGGTTGTATCGAGACGCGAGCACCATTGCTCTCCCACCGATGCCTCGGAATGGATTTGAAGTCTGCAAAGAACTAACTCCAGAGGTAAGATTAGCCCCGTAAATACTAAGTCGACCTAAACCAGCGTCACCAGTAGGCGTGACTTTCCCCGGCAAGGTGGAGTTTGCCGTCTTCCAGAAATATTTATCATAGAATTTATCTAAAGATAAGTATTTATCAATAGTCCCAGAGTTAGATAACAATCCGAAGGTAGATATAATCTCTCCAACTTTAAGGCTATCTATCCATCCTAATGAGTAAATATCGGTGCTTGCGGTGTAGGGTGGGATATAAAGTCCACCCTGATAAGTGACATCATTTCGCTGCAACCACCATCCCCCACCAACTAGCCCAGTAAGGCAATTGAAAAAAGAAAGTGTACCTATAGTTCCAGCTTCATATCCGAGAGTAGCAATGGGTAACGCACAATTGTTGAATGTTAAATCCCCCCAATCTGGGTATACGTCTATTCCATCAGAAATGACACCCATGAAACAGTTATTAACTGAGAACCCACCAAGATTGGCGTTAGTAATAACTTTAGTCATTCGATTTCTTGCAGTAGCAGTAGCTATGTAAGAGCCATCCCAATCATTAACTCGTCGGCAAATGCCAATTGCTTGATTTGAGTCAATTGTGGTTCCATCCCAGGCGAAGTTCAGAGAGTCATTCCCGGGTTCACGTGCTTTTAGCGACACTCCAGATGGCAGATTGAGGTGTACATTGAATAGTGTCTGATTTTCTGCCAGTAGTGTTGAATCCGCTGTCCTACGTGGGTCAATAGTACCGTCATCAAACGGAGCGACCCAGCCCACGCTGTCGTATGATGTGATATGTAGGTTGCCAGAGAAATTAACAACCCCCCCGCCTGCTGATGCCGCGGCAGAAATAGCCTCTCTAAAATACGGCCCCCAGTCAGCACCTTCATCTGTGTTCAATGGTGCATAGTCAAAGACGGAAAATTCATTACGCTTTAGTGTGCTACTTATTTCCTGCCGCAGCACCTCTGGATTTATCGATGCCAAATCCGGCCAATAAAACTGCTGCACCATATAGCTATCATAAACTGCCATAGAGTGATTCTGAGTCGTGACAAATTTGGCGACCTGACCGTGATATACCGGATAACCAGCTGAATTAATCACAATTGGCTGGGGAACCTGAACGGTATTACCACACTCATTTTCGACATAAACAGGTATCTGGTTCTGCGGAAATGTCGGGTCAGTATCTGGCAGGCCAATAAAGATTTTACCGTTTGAGCAGGCTTTGAAAGAGCGTGACATGGTGAACGGTGTTACAGGGTTTGAAACCATGATACTGGCAGATGTTTCTGGCATTTTAGGCTTATCCTTCTCTTTACAAGAAACGCCTGTGAAACCCGCTGTAAGGGCGGCTAATCCCTTAAAGAAACCACGTCTATTCATTCATCCCCCTATATCAATAATCGGGAGTATAACGTGTTCGGGTTCACAGAATTAATGGATGGTTCTGATAATTTACGAGCGGTGACCTCGCGGCCAAACGATATGGTAACGGACGTAAATTGTAGTATTGTGGATAATTACAGGTGTTTTATGATTCCTCTCCGCCCTACAGGTGAGGTTTTACATGAAAGACAGGGACACAACGCAGTTCCACCTAACGCTGCCAGCCGATCTGCATGCAAAGATAAAGGCCAGAGCGCAATCGCATGGCCGGTCTATTAATATGGAAATCGTCAGGACCCTGGATGATTCTTTCTACAAGATGCCACTTAGTAGAACTGACCAGGATGAAGATGAAAAGCTGGCCGCTGAGATAGCAGAGCAAGTAAGGGAAATCGCCGTCGGGGTAATCAGGAAAAATAAGAAATAATTTTCACTATATTGCACCCTGCCAGTGATATGCTGGCAGAAAATACTGCAGGTACATAAAATGGGTAACAGGAAAATCAGAATAATTGGTGAAGCTAAGATAAAATTCTTCAAGGAAATCACTGGGACTAACGATGAAATTGAGGCAATAAAATCTGATGAATACCTGCAAAAAATATTAATAAATGTCAATGACATAACTGGAGATATTGAAATTACATCAATATCCTCCAGCAATATCACTGACGCCTAGCTATTTCTTAATTGCAATCACTTGGTCAACTCTCTGATTTTTATCGTATGAAACCTCATACGCCATTTTGGTACCATCAGCAGCGCTCTCGATAGGTGTTCCAGCCACCTCCCAAATGCCCAAGGTGAGAACATCCATTACACCATGCCCAACAGCTCTCGATGCTTTAACGCCCCCGCTATATCCCTGAGTAAACCGCCATAGATCCCAATTTTTCCCATCGTGCTGTGTTTCAGCTGTTGGAATTCCGAACTCCGCAAGCAAGTCACTACGAGGTGTCCCATTCTTAAATAGCGAGATGTCCTTTTTATCTGGCTGATGAGTGGCGTCATAAACTGAGCAGCCACTCAAAAGAGACACTGAAAGAAAGGAAGTGGCAAGAAGTGATGATACTGTTTTCATAATTTCACCTAAGATTATTCTTAGTGATATGTTAATTTTTATTTAATGGTTGCTCAAGTCAGTATTTCCTATCATCCTTCAAATATGAGAACCAACCAATGATGCCGAACTTCGCTAACCTCTGCTTCTCCGCAGCCGGCAATGTCCGGTAAAAATCCTTCCATGCTGGTGTTTTGGCAATCCGGGTCTCTGCACTGGAAACTATCTTCTCCTGTACCGATGCAGATGGTTTGTTGCGAGCAAGTGACGCAAGGCGTTTCCATTCCGGGCTGCTCATCAACTCCTGAACAGCTTCCGATCCGGTTTTTCTTGTCGCCGCTTTAGCGCCCATTTGTGCAGCAATGGCAGTATTCAACACCGGGCCTGCTACAGGAACGTGACCAAGCACTGTTGCAATGGTCGCCATTTTTCCGTGAGTGGCCAACTTATCCAGAAAGCCTCCAGGCTGCTCAAACTTATCAAGGAATGATTTCAGCTTGCCGGTGGCCAGATAGTACTGATTTGCTGATTTCACGTTACGGGCAATTGTGTACATATCCTCAAGCTGACGGACGGTATTAGCAGGCAACTCACGATGTAAAAGCCTGACGCTGCCGTTACGCTTTAGAGAACCATAATAATCGACAAAGCCGTTAATGTTGTTAGCGAGATCTGACCGGCTTCCTTTCCTCAACATATCTCGCATGCCTGTAGCGATAAGTTGCGAGCGGGCTGCTTTGTCAGGAACGGCCTGCATAAGCTGGTTGAATGCTTTCGTATTACCGTTACTCAGGCCGGTCAATGCATTGTGAGCACGCGCTGTAACGTCCCCTGACAGGTCTTTACCCATAAGTGAATATATCCGTTCTTCCATCATCTTACGCTGAGCTGTGACGGCGTTAGCGGCGCGAATCTGGTCACCGAAACCCGCCTGCCTTGCCACTGCATCACGATCATCCGAAAGCCTAGAATATAGCGCACTAAGATTGCGCTCTTCTGCACTTCCGAATGGGGTTCCGGCTTTGCTTAACTCAGCTCCGACTGTTGATCGCATAGCGTTTAGCCGGGCATACGTTGGTGGCCCAGCCCTGTCAGTTGTAGGAGATACAGCCTCATATACCTTCTTCTCTACCGGGGATAGGAACTGATACCCGCCCTGCTCATCAGCCAGCTGGTCGAGATAACTTCTGGTATTAACGGGATCAATCTGAGCTTTTGCCGGAATTGCATCCTGAACCGGTTTGTAAAGTGCATTTTCCTGAGCCTTCAACGCGTTCCTGGTTGTATTGAAGTCAGAGACAAACTTGTCATTCATTGATAACCGGTCAGGCATTGCGCCTGCATCGTCAATAATCTGTGATGCACGGTTAGATATCCGGTTAATCGAGTCGCGGCGAACTGCGCCGAGAGCTGATTCATCCTGAGATGCCAGCCCCATTTGCACCGCTTTAAACGCATCATTACCGGAGGTATAAGCCTCAAGCATATCATCAGGATCAAGGTCGAGACGCTTCATTGCATCAGCAACATTCTGGTCTGGCTGAATGTCATTTACGACCTGCTGAATGCGGCCTTGATTACCAGACTGAGCAGCTCGGGTATATTGCTGAGCAGTATCCGGAGTTACTCCCGCAGGAGACTCTGGTGTTGAGCTATTGGCGGCCTGAGGCTGAGCGTTATCCTGAGGTGTCCTGACAGTGTAAGGCTGCTGCTGGGGGCTAAAATTATCTGGCTGATTAACTGAAGGTTGGCTATAGCCTGTCGGCTGTTGGGTGGCCGCACGATCCGCAGCTGCCTGAGGTGATGGTAATGACTCACTGGCACCGCGTGCATTTTTTATTGCGCCACGGACCCCATTAAATACCGCCGGAACCGCTCTGGCCACTGCTGAACCAGCCAGCCCCATGCCGGTATTCTCCAGCAGCTGAGTCGGATCAATTTGTCCATTCTGCTGAGAGCCCGCCAGTGTACCGACGAGGTTTTCAGATAGCATACTGGCGACCTGATTTGCTGCCCGTTCCGTTCTGGATGCTCCGACTGCGGAAGCGGTGGCCGCCGCGGCTTTCTCTGCACCAACACCAGGTACAAGATACGGACCAATTTCCGCACCGAGCTGTGCATATGGGTCTGTTGGTCTGGCACTTTGAGGCAACTGGAACTGATATACCTGGTCCTGCTTTGGAACACCTACAGCATCCAGAGCCGTATTAACTACACTGCCGGGAATATTTGCTACATTCACACCGGCCTGAAGTAGCCCCTTGCCTGCCTGCTCAACATTCTGTGCCAGAGTTGGCGATTCCTGCTCCGGTTCCCATGGCTGCCTGGCTTCCTGGTTCAGATAATCCATTTCGCCAGATGATCCGGATTGCGGTCGCTGCTGTTGTGTCCACTGTGCAAACCGAGGGTCATTAATATAATTCTGAGTTTCCTGAGGCATAGCCTGGTTCTGTCCGGACTGATATTTCTGAACGTTACCTGGCCCCCAATTATATGAAGCCAATGCGGAAGTAACATCACCCCCGTTCTGCCTGAGCATCTGCCCCAGGTATTTGCCAGCCGCATCAACCTGCATGTCAGGGTCAGATTTCAGTCGTTCAGGGTTATAACCCATTCCCTTTGCCGTTTCCGGCATTACCTGACCAAGGCCAATTGCCCCCTTAGGACTTACTGCGTTCGGGTTACCGCTGGATTCTTTGCTGATTACCGCATTGAGTAATCCAGACGGAATGCCATATTTTTGCTCAGTAGCAGAAACAACATCGGCACCCTGCTGAGGTGCCGACTGTTGGTAGTTTTGCCACGGTCCGGAAGAATCTCCAGGCTGTGAACTGCTCTGATAGTTTTCCCACGGACCTGCCATTAATTTTTTCTCCAGCTATTAGGGGATGATGGATCTCCGCCGGTGAAGGTATATCCACCTTCTGACTGACCCACTTGAGGCGCTGCTGATTGCTGAGGGCCTGAGTAAGACTGAACGTCTGACCGGTATTTATCGACAAGTGATTTCTGACTGTTCAGATAGTTAACCTGCCGCTGTAGAACCTGTTGCCAGTTATTGATGATTGTTCGCGCCCGATCGGAAGAAACGTTTGGTTGAAGATTCAGGAAGGCACTCGCCGCCGCCTGGCCTTCTGAATCTGATACCGGACCGGTACCACGCATACCAATTACGCCCATCTGTCTTGCCTGAGCCTGCATCTGCTGGATTTGCGAATATGCGTCTGCCGAATCAGATCCGGGAAGATTGCGGTTAACGTACCCCTGAGCCCCCCAGATACTATTGAATGTTGATGGATCTATCTGCTTAACCTGGTTTAGCGTGGTCAGCATTCCGGATGTACTGTTTACCTGCTGGTCATATCCGTTCACAAAGTCCTGCTTTTTCTGAACCTGCTGGAACTGCTGGTTCTGAATATTGGAGGACTGCTGCTGACCAGACTGATTAGCCATCTGTTGCTTAATAGCCTGATCACCACGTTGAATATCCACTTTCTGCGCCGTAAACCCATTTTGGGTATTGTCCTGCTGGATTTGATGCTGGAATTTCTGCTGATTAAGCTGATTATCGAATTGGCTTTGCTGATACTGCTGCTGTAATCGTTGCTGCCCTAACTGGAGGGTGGCGTTAGTCGCTGCGCCCTGCTGGTTCAGCTGTGTGTTTTTAGTCTGAGTGTTGTAATAACCCTGAGGACCCAGAGACGTCATCCCAACAGCATCAACCAACTGTCCTAAATGCTGAGGGTCATTTTGATACATTGTCGCCACTTCATCAGGCGATGATCCGACGCTCTGCAATGTAGAGGCATGCTGTTGTGCAGCTGACATTACAGCCTGAGAGTTACCGGTAGCCATCGCAACACGCAAATCACCGGCCGCTGCACCGAGTGCTGCCTGATGATTAGCATCCTGATATCCGATACCCTGAGCGATATTCTGCATCTGGTCGGGATATTTTGCTGCCAATGCGCTCATTGCCTCAGGGTTTCCATAAGCCCCTTGCCAGTCCTGCTTAAACTGATTTTCGCTATCAATGGCCTGGTTCTGTTGCTGGTTCTGTTTGTATGCCGCTGCCGTTTGCAGACCCTGGAGGAAGCCAGAATTCGGGCCAGTATAATCAATAGGTTGAATAGCCATAACTCCCCCGATTAAAAAAGGCCAGCGAGCATGCCAATACCCTGAGTAATTGTCTGTCCGTTAGCAATTGAATTTCCGGCTCTAGCCGCGCCAATCTGAGACAAATTATTCTGCACGTTGCCGGAGTATGTCCCTGCGGCTGCATTCGATGCCCCGGCAGCGCTTAAACCAACATTTACACCGCCCAGTAACTGGTTGTACCGGTCATTCAAGTAGGATTGTCCAAGCTGAGGCGCAATTGACGCCAGGCCGTTACTTGTCGCAGTTGAACCAAGTCCACCGGTCGCCTCAGCAGATGCCAACTGCTGATAGCGCGCCTGATTAGCCAGCCCCGCATATTCCGGTGAATTGTAATAATCGTTCAGCGTTCCTGACCGGTTGTTCAGTACACTATTCAGGCCTGTCAGATAAGATTGCCCTGACTGGACAAACGGCTGCAGCGTGGCGGCCTGCTGGTTGTAAATCTGTAATGCTGTTGCATTTGACTGGTTTGCCGCGTCCGTCTGAGCCTGCGCAGCCTGATTAGCGCCAGTGATTGAACCGACGACTTTTCCGATACCTTTAGCGATCCCGCCCATTTTTGAACCTCGTCATGATGATAAGGCCGCCATTGCGACCATCTGTAAACTCTGTACTTCCCCGCCACGTTTCCACAAAGCCAAATTTCCGTGCCAGATTGCAGACGTGACTACTTTCCTGAAGAATTGGCGCGCGAATGTCCCGATCTCCAATGAGTGACAGAATATCTGTCACAGCATCACGGCAATAACGCCTGTCGTCCCTTCTCATAGCCATGTGCAAATCAACGTGGCTACCAAAGTTCATACAGGCAAAAACTCCGCAGTCTCGCCATAGGAAATAATCAGCCAATACATCAGGCCATGAAGGAATACCCCATAGCCGCATAAGTCGGCACCCAGCATCCTGATTAATCTGTTGCATCTGAAATTAGCCCGTGAGTTGCAGCCATATCCTCAAGAGCTTTTACACGCTGGCGGGTTTCAATTAGCGCCTGAACAATGGCCTGTACTTCGGCTTGAGAATAGACAGCACCAACCGTATAACTCTGGTCGGCGTTGAATGCTGATTTGTTGGCGGTACCGGTTGATAGCGACCATCCGGTTTGCCGGGGGCCAATAACCTTCGTACCATTCACCGAATAAGATGATGCGACATTTAGCGGCCCTGCAAGGCTCTGTGATGATGTGGCACTTTTTGATAGATAATCACCCGATATTTTGTCAATGTCTTCCCTGTCAGCCTGCTGAGCGGTTCCTAGCGATGAAATATCGTCAGTGTTCTTAGTTATTCGCGACTCATGGTCTTGCAGCTCAGTTTCATTGTCTGAAATTCGCTTTTCATGATCGGTCAACTCAGTTTCTGCGGCCGCTATTCTTTTCTCATGGTCTGCCAGTTCAGCTTCGGCAGCCTGTAACCGCTTTTCATGGTCTGCCAGCTCCGTTTCTGCTGCGGTAAGGCGCTTTTCGTGGTCAGCTAATTCAATATCCTGCTCATCGTTTTTCACCTGAGCATCATAAGCGCCATTACCCGCCTCATTCGCTTTTCCGGCTACATTCCCGAGGTCAGACCCTTGCTGTATTACATAAAGTGAATACGGCTGGCTAAATCCCTGCGGGAGTAGCGTTGCATCGATTCGTGAGGCCTGTACATTTACCGGCGTTTGTAGCGATGTATCAGCCATTATTCCAGCCTTACCTGACACCCTGACAAGGTCACAGGAGAAGTGGTTATGATTCGCACCTTCACGCCCACATTCTTACGGATGCGTCCGAACCTGCGCCACAAAACGCGCCGGTCATATACGAATGGCGAATTTTGTTCAATCATCTGCTCACGACCGAAATTAATGCCATCAGTCGTTGCGGATAAAAACAGCCGGTCGGCGACCTGAGCAACACCGGTCGATGCCTCAAGCTCAAAATCGAATACCCGCATGTTGTCGGCTTTGAATAGCGGCGTGTAAAGCAGGTGCTCCTGCTGGGCGACATATTGTGCGGATGATGAAAAATTAAGCTGCCCGGTCACTGATTCCGTTTTATCGCCACACGTAATCTGATTTCCTTCAAACATAAAATCTATGCTGCGATGCGGTGAGTCGTAGAGCCCTGTTTTCAGTATGCTCCACTGGGGTCCGTTGCTGCTGGACGATGCGTCATAGCAGAGAACGTGATCGGGCAAATGGATGAGCATCAGCTCATGACCATCGAATCGCAGTGTTTCCATGATTGAAGATGCAAGATCGGACGCTGAATAGCTGCGAAGAACCTTCTCAATACTGGATGTAGCAATAGGCGTGGCAGAGCCCTGACTGATGGCGTAAACCGAAGGTGCTCCACTGGACGGGTTGCTAATGAACGCATGAGAGTCACCGAACTTACACTTGCAACGCGTACCGGCAATGCCCTTCTGCACCATCAATGATGGCTGGGATACGTAAATTGCAGCACTGGTGTCTGTCGAACCAGTAAGAGAAAAATACTCGATCGTGGCAGAGCCAAACATCACTGCGAAGTCACGCCATGTGTCACAGGCAAGGATTCCATCAGGCTGACTTTCTGCGGTATAGAACGGGCGATACTGGTCAGGGTGTGATTCGTCCTCAAGGTCAGTTACTCCGAAGTCCTGAGAGCCGTCTTTTACCCACAGATAACGACCACGCAGTCGGCACACATCACGAACTGAACCGATATCGTACTGAGCATAGGTCACATCCCCTACAGTCGACGGCCAGTTCTGCAGCGTTTTGGTGGTCCCGTCATAGCGATAAAGAGTGAGTGCTCCATTAGCGGCCACTGCCTCACTTGTTGCTGAATGGGCCATGCTTACCCTGCCAGAACCGGATACATCACCTACCTGCGACTGCCCGCGATACAGTTTGTTTCCCAGAACCCGATATACGACAGATTCGTGAGTATTAAACTGTACGCCCCTGGACAGGCCAGCCACATCATCACGCTTATCAATGCCCGGAAAAGACCGGAGATACCCACTGGAGTTCAACACCTCTTTCGGTGTCACCAGCATATTGACCGGAATCTCATCAATATAATCAGCGTTAGCCGGACTCTTCGCTATCCCCTTCATCAGGGGTAACTGTTGGATTGGCATTCTGTTTCCCCGGGTAGAAATTCCAGTTATTGAGAGTCGAAAGCCGGTTACCGGAGCCAACGGGCATTCTCTGAGGGTATGAATATCCGATACTGGCAGCACGACTAATGGCAGTGGATTTCATCAGCCGTTCTTTTCCGTAACGGGCAGTCATTACCACTTTGTCAGCTGGCGTAACCACATAATCAGGTGCGATGCGAAGCGCCAGGTTATGAACCACAGCACTAACGGAGCTGGACCGCATACCGTGATCGTCACCTTCTGCCGGCGGGTTATCATCATCAGCAAAAACATAGCCAGTAATGATCCCCTGACCATCCTGATACCACTCAGACATCATCATTTCGAGGTCATCAACGGCGTCTTCCATTGATTGAGGCTCAACGTCTGTCAGTGTGGCATCAGAAGCAATACCCAGCTTTCGCAGCGCGGCTCGAACAATGTCGCCTTTAGTCTGAGTCTGAGTCAGCATCAGTAACCGCCTTAGCCTTGCGGCGACCTGGCTTATCAAGCAGTTTTGACGGGTGGTCAAGCCAGCCGTCTTTTACGTGCTTTTCCACTTCGGTGTGATCCACCACTTTAACGTGTGCCATGACACCCCATACCTTGCACGGGCCGCCAGGCTTATAAACTGCGGTATCCATATCAGCCTCACGAAAAGGGGCCTAAGCCCCATTAATTAAACAGCCGTGATTAAGCCGCGGTCTGACCCGCCAGGCCAACACCGATTGCTTCCGGACGGGTTGCATTCACGCCATACCAGAGTGCGATACGGCATTTGCCGGTCAGCGTTGCAATGTCACCCTGAGTCGCCATGATGCCGCTCACACCTACGCCCGGAATATCAAACGCAGTCGTTTTCATGCCAGCAAACAGGTCGCTGTTAGCTGGGATCGGCTGAGACACGATACGAATCGAATCATCAGCCCAGAAAACGTTAGTTTTGGCTGTGGCCACGTTCAGGATATTGATAGCGGTAGTGTCTGCCAGCGTGGTGTTAACGTTGGCGTAAGCGCGTTGTTCCGGTGACAGGTTAGTGTCGTTGAGGGCTACCGGCTTCGGCGTGATTTCCAGATGGGTACCGTCAACCACGTTAACCACTGAGAATGTCGCATCATCGGTCAGGACGTTCTTAGCCATCTGGCCGAGGAATTTCACACCGGCAAACGAGATTTTATCTCCGCGCTTAAATCCTGTTGTGCTGGACACAGCGACGGTGGCGAAACGGTTATCAACGTTGGTTTTGTTACCATCGTTATCCAGCTTCCACGCCTGAGGCGCGAACGACTGAGCACCGGAAACAGTAACACCAGTTGCGGTTGATGCGTTCAGCGTTGGCAGTTTAGGGGAGCGCATAACGTCATCAAACCCGGCAACCTGCCGCTGAATGGTTCCTGATTTGTAAGCGTCTTCCGGTACGTTACCGAAAATATCGCGGCCAACCAGGTTGTATCCAGCCTTACGGTAGTCATCAGGATTGAAGAACCATGACAGTCCGGCATCGCGGTTAAGTTCACGGCTGAACATCAACGCTTCAGCATGGGCAACAAAGTCCCAGCCTTTGGATGAATCACCGTTGATCTGCGCAGGGTCAGTTACAACCAGTGAACCCATATCAGCTGCCATGTTGGCAATTTTCAGCTCAAGGTTGTTCGCCAATTTACGCGCTGAAGCCTGAATGCGGCGGCGATAGCTGGTTTCATCACGTAGGTCATCGGCACGCAGAGCGAAATAATCGTTATCCGGGTCGCCCAGGTTAACCGCAACGCTCAGCTCTTCAATGCCGGTTTCTTTGCCGGTCAGGTCCCATCCTTCCTGACTTGGTGACTCCTGCTCTACCGGCATCCAGACCGTGTTACTGGAACGCTGCATTGACGCGGCTGGCGGGGTGTATTTGGTTGCTTTCTGCGCCATTGGCGTCAGGTTTTCGACGGTGTTGATCACCTCGTCGATAGCATAGGTTACTAACTGACCTTCATTAAGAGCCATTATCGGATTCCTTTAAGTTTTGCTTTCAGTTTGCGGTAAGTCTCCGTGTCACCGCTGCTGGCCGCTTTATCCATCTGCTTTTGCAGAGATTCACGGTTTGCAGCTGTAACATCGCCGGACACAGCTTCATCAGCCGGCGGCGCTTTCGAGACAGGTTTACCGCGAGGTTTAATCGTGAGTTTTGCATCGAGTCGGGCCAGTTCAATGAGGGCTTGCTGGCCGTCCATTGCTACGATCTGGCGTAACTTCTCCGGGTTAGCACCCAGGTGGTACATAATTGCCGCTGACTTTTCAGGAAACAGACGCATGATTTCGGTATCGATACCCTCAGGTACCAGCGACCGGAAGCTGTCTTCTTTCTCCTGGTAATCAGGAAGGTTGAGTTTCTCTGCCGCATCGTAGTGTTTGCGTACTGCCTCGACCGTCTGCGTTGAACTTTGCGTGTACTCCTGCGTTTTACGACCCTGCTCTGCGACTGCATTGCTGCGGGCATCCTGAGCCTTAATCAGCCAGTCGTTGTTAGCCTGACTGAATGCTGCAAGTGCCCGCGTCTGGTCGTATCCGTATTTCTCCAGACCTTCATCCGACAGGTACTGATTGATGTCAGGCTGTGGTGGCAGGTCGGGGTTAACACGCAAATCCTCCGGCACTTCACCACGTCGAACAGCTTCAATCTGTTGTTCAATTTCACGCTGGCGCTTACGCTCAATACGCGCCTGAGCAAACTTAGCGTTGGTTGCCGGGTCTTGTTTCTGCTTGTTCTCGTCGTCACCCAGAACAATCTCGAAGCCCTCATCCTGACCTTCGCCACCGTTGGCATTACCGGTTAGCTGACTATCATCAAGTGCCGCTTGCTGATCGCCGGGCAGGGTTTGTTCTTCAGTTGCCTGAATATCGTCGGTATTACTCATGATTCACCTCATGGAAGGGATAAGGTTACTCGCCAGGAATGGCGGAAGGTTGCTGATTCTGTTGCTGCGGAACCGGTTGTTGCTGACTCTGCTGTTGCAGGAGGTTGGCAATATCGAGTTGCTGTCCGTGATGCTGCTGGTTAGCTTTCAGCATCTGGTCTGCATCGTTATGTGCCGCGGTATTCTGTTTCTGGTACCAGTCAGACAGGACACTGAGCGCATCCCGTAGTGACTTGTCGTTAAGTGATTTAGCGTTCGCCAGTGCCTGGACTGCCTGAGCCTGAGTTAACTGCGCCTGCTGCTGCGCGGTGTAAGCTTTAATCTGCAGGTCCTGCTGCTGGTTCTGCGCTTTCATCTGTTCGGCCTGACCTTGCGCCAGTACGCCCTGAGCCTGAACCATTGCCGGATCAGGTTGATTCTGTTGCTGCTGTTGCGCTTCCTGTAACCACTGCTGTTCCTCTGCGGTTTCAGGCTGTTTGAGTCCCTGAATAACCAGCTGCTTATTGGCGTAGTCACGGGTGATTTCGATACCCTTTCCATCCAGCAATGTCAGATACTGCAACAGCAATACGTTCCAGACCTGCTGTGACGGGTCAATCTGTCCGAGCAATTCTTTCAGTTCAGCGCGGTGCTGCTCTTTCATTGACTGGAATGACGGGCCAACATCGGTATAGCACTCAAACCGGCCACTGATATCGTTCAGTACTACTGTCTGCCCGGATGCCACATCTACCACGCTGGTCATCGTCTGGACTGTCTTCTCTTCGCCATCCGGCAGTGTCATGGTGACCGTGCGCGGAACGTCGTATATATCACTGACCATTGATGCGTAAATCTCACCGTCACGGCGCGTCGCAGTAGCCAGATTGTCCTGAAACACGAATGTTTGCAGATCTGAGCGCATGTTTAACTGGTTAACAGTATCGAAAGCTACCTGGCCATTAGCTGCTGAATTATCAACTCCCAGATCGGCAACCTGCTGTACTGCATCAGATGCAGCCTGGAGTGCGTACTGGTTGGCAGGTGGTATCTCCGGATCATCCAGATAACCAATGGCACCGAGCGGTAAATCACTGCTGCTCTCGTCGGTTCGGTTCTGCAGGTAGTACGGGTAATCAGCGTCACCCGAATACATATACTCGTAACCTTCAATCTGCTCAGGGTAAAAAATAGGCTTCTTGCGAGGGTTACGGGCCACAATATCGGCGTTGAAGCTCATGATCATATTGCGCAGGCGCTGGCCGTCTTTCGTCAGCCGGACAATACCCTCATAAACTTCCTTGTCCTCGACAAATCCCCATTCACCGAATACCGGCACGATCGGCAGGTGCTCACCGGCAATAAGTTGCTTATCCTTCAGGATGGCAGACGATGACAGGATGGTTTTGTACACCCGTGAACGCTTGATTTTACGCTCACCGATTTTCTTCATGCCACGGTCGGCCAGCATGTCGATGACGTTCTGAATATCACGCTTGAAGTAACTCACCGGCTCACCGGTCAGCGGGTCTTCGTAGATAAACGCGATCTCTTTTTTCTCGACGACCTCGTAATATTCAGCAATGTGAATGACGTTGTTTGTCATCCAGGGAAACAGCCAGTCATTCGGAGACTGGAATGACGGAATATCGGTGGCATCAAGGCCAAACTCTTCAGCAAATGATTCCCAGCCATCCTGTGACAGTGCGCTAATCACGGTGACGTGCTTTGCGTCTGACTTATCCTGCTGCTTTGCATTGGCATCCCAGATAACGTGCGAACACGCCTCATGAATCGGTACGCGCCGGATAACCTGGTTATTGCTGGTCGGGTCCTCGTCTTCGTACTCAGTGACGATACGCCAGGCACCAATTCCACATTCGATCTGCTCCTTTACTGCCACGTTAACCGATGTCTTAGCGGTGTTATGTCGCATGTCGGTGCGGTACATACCCATCAGGATTTCAGCAGCGTTCGGGTCGGCGTTGTCCTTAGGCCGGAACAGCACATCAATCGGGTTCTGGCGCATTTCGGCAACCAGTTTCCGCACGACCGGGCGCACGATATCGAACTGGCCACGGTATTGCAGGGTAGTGTATTTGGTCAGCCAGTCATCCCATTGCGATACGCGACTGAAAAATAAATCGTTTTTCGCTTCGGTTCTGGCTTCTTCGCTGGCAGTCCAGTCCCGGTCAAACTTACCGAGAATGTCATCCAGTCTGTCGTTGGTGTCGGCCATTATCTTCCTCGCGAAATTGGTCTGATTGGTGCCGGTGTTTTCTTCTCTTTCGGCTTTTTGATGTCGCGCATCATTTTGGCGAACCGGCGCATCATGTAGCCGTAGCGGACTGCTGACAGAACATCGTCATTCAGTTTTACGATCTTGCCGTTCTCGTCGCGGTGGTAGAGTCGGAATTCATCAAAGAATGGTTCACATGTGTTGAACACCTTGAACCGTCCATCGAGCATCATGTCACGCATTTCAGTAATGCCGGGTTCAACAGCATTGCCGCCATCCGGCCATGTAGCGTGTTCAGGAAGCATCTGGAAACCGGCATCAGCGTATTGGGCCTTTAACTGCTCACCGCCGCCCTTTTCATGCTGATTGCCATCGTGTGGCCACGCGGTGGGGATTTTATTAGCCCATGACTTAACAGCGCCCCATGCCTGTACTGCGGTTTTCTCTTTGTCCTTCCAGACGCGTGAAACATAAATCGTGTCGGCGTCTTTATCCCACCACAATTGCACCTGTGCCTGCGGGTGATCCCAGCCAAAGTCCATTGCATCGATAACATAGAAATGGTCAGGGCATTCGAACGGATGACACTTGATGGTTTCTTCGGGTATCTGAAATATTCGCCCGCTACCCATCGTCGGAATACCGCGGGCACGGGCTTCGCGCTCATGCTCAGGGTAAGAAGCGATGATTTGCTCTTTCTGCTCTTCGGAGTAGTGATCTGCATCGTAGATGGTCATGTTGACCACCTTCTGCATTTTGCTCGGGTTCTTCAGGAACTTCGTGACAACATCAGACATTCCCATCAGCGGGGTGAATGTCAGCAGTGAGAACTGGCCGTATTTGTTGGTACGGGTCAGTCCTTCGCCGTAGATGCTGTACGGCGGCTCTTCATCGAACCAGACACCGTGAATGGTGTCACCCTGCCAGCGGGCACGACCCTGCGAGTACGGCTTGAAATAGCAAATTGATATGCCGTCTTCAACACCCTCAGCTGTGTGATGCTTTATCAGCAGGTGGTCGACCAGATTCGGATAAAACGGCGATTTCTTCCAGCTGATGATGTCTTCTTTCGGAATAGAGCCATAACCCGGCTCGTCATTTTCTTCGATACGGCCACACAGAATACGCTGAGTGGTTTTGGTTACTGTCTCGTTAGTCTCACCGCCAACCCAGAACACCACCGGCTCATAGAATCGCTTGCCGCCCCACTCACCACCGTAAGAGCCGTCAGCGGGATAACCTTTGGTTCCCGGGTATCGGCCGGTCAGATGGAATGCCACCTCAGCACCACCGGAATATGATTTACCCAACTGGTTACCGGCCATGAAACATCGCTCGGTAAAGTCGTGGCCGGCATCAATAAATTCACGCTGCTTTCCGTAGGGGTGGTATTCAAATAACTGGTGGGTCCTGCGGTATTGCTCTTCTTCTTCCAGAAGCTCAAGCAGCTCTATCTGCTCGTCCTCTGAAAGTTCATCAAGCATCGTTTCGCTTACCACGGCTCAGTAACTCCTGTATTCGGGAGCGACGCTTATCGCGGTCCCCCTTATCAGGCGTCACGTCCTCGACTTGCGATTGCTCTTTTAAGCCCAGATCCCGGGCGATGATGTTTGCGTTAAGCAGGTCAGCAGCGGCACCAGAGAACTTCTGGTCGTAGATGATTTCCTCCGCTCGCGTGGTGACCGTAATAAAATCTTCACGTGCCTTGTAAGTGGCCCATGTTTGACGGGTTATATCGAGGAAGATAATCAGGCCTGTCAGTGTCATTGCCCGCATCTTAGCGATGGGCTCCTGCGTTACCTCTCCCTGATATGAGAATGCTTTCATTTCCCACAGCGGGTTAGCTTCAACCCATTCGAAGTATTCACAGCAGGCTGTCCACAGCGCATCGGGGGATTCGAACTTAGGATTACGCCCATGACTACTGCGGGCCTCCCAGAATCGGTTACCCTTTGGTGCTGCCATACAGAACATTCCTCTACACATAAAAATACCAGCCCCGGTAATCTGGTGACTGGCTTGGATGAAATCATATATAAAACTCTGTTAAGGCCACAATCATGATGACCTTTGCAGAATTTTATAAATCAGGATTGTGCGATAACACCCGCTGCCCGAAGTTGGGTCAGCGTGTCGTTCAGCTTAGCCGCTACGTTGTTAATCGCCGTTTGGGATGTAGGGAAGTCAGTTGCTGTTTGTGTGCCGATATTGGCTACTGCCGCACCTTGCTTAACCCCGCCCAGCGCAGAAGAAGTGGCGGAAGTTAGTGTATACGCGGGCCCCGCTGGGCCTGCTGGCCCGGTCGCGCCAGTATCACCCTTATCACCTTTCGGCCCTTTATCATCATTATCTGCTGTGTACTTCGCTTCAAAGTCAGCTTTGCTCAGATACAGAATTTCGCCGTGCTGACTGTTAAACAGGTAACCACCGACCTGAGGCTTGAACGTTGCAGCAAAGGCAGCAGAGATATATTGGTCGTTGTATGCGCCATCAAACGATACAAGGCCAGAGCCGTCGTTAGCGTACACGATGGATGCAATCGGCAGTGCGCGAATGTAGATGCCGACAGAGTCTTTGTAGAGCGGCCATTGAGGGATGTAATTTGGATTAGACATAACTTTCTCTTTAGTTTTGCTTATGAATGAACGATATTATTTACCCACATAATTACAGAGGAATTATTATGACAATTACTTTCTTAGATAAATATTTGAGGACAGTTAAGAATCACAATGTAACTTTAACGATGAAATCACAGGATTTACTCACCTTCATCAATAGTTACCTAACTGACTTATCAGTACCATCTGAAGCAATCAGTGTTGTGAATGAGACTCAGGAAAAGTACATCCTTTTCCCTCCTTTTAACCTCAAGCTAATATGTAAAAATCGACTGGTATTTTCAGATCACGAACCATTCCAAGAAATAAGTTTCGTTATCAGTAATGAGCCTGAAATAGAGGTCATCAAGGTTTTTTTCAGTGTTGAAGGTAGGGCTCACCTTAATCACGTTCCGGAACCAAACGATGTAGGGTTTGAACTGATATTCCCTGATAGAGCAAAGGAAATTTTAGATAACATCCTACAAAGACTTTATGACTTAGACTTAATAACAGCAAAAAATTTGGATTAAAAATATTTAAATAATCACAATCGAGGCCACCGCAGTGATGGCCTCTGTTCTGATTACTTTTTCACGCTGACAGCTTTAGCGAAGTCGATAGCCAGCTCTTTGTATTCAGCGCCGAATCGTTCGGTTAGCTCTTTAACGATGTCGTAGAACTGGCCGAGGTCACGTTCTACAGTTGCTACAATGCCGGCACCTGAATTTTCTGCAGGGTCAACCGCTGCAGGCTGCACAACTTCTGGCTGTGATGCTACTGAACTCACTGCGACTGGTTGTCCTGCTACTGCGGCATCAATTACTGGTTCGGTCATTTTCTCTTTCTCTCTGTTAAACAGGCTGATTAGCCACTGGATGAATTTCATTGTCGTTGCCTCTGTCAGGCCGGCAGTCAGCAGTCGTCGTCAGGCTTTGCGACAGAACGACAAGCGAACATGCAGGCTTTTTGCATTTCTGTTTTAGCCATGGCAATCCAGCGAGGATCGGCTCCCGTTTCTTTTGCGGTATCAAGAAGGTTCAGGAAGTGGCGACTCACATCTTTCAGTCGGTTCATGACCTGAATATCACCCTCCGATAAAGTCCGGTAACCTTTAACTGTGGTGCCGTCTTGCGGCTTTGCTTCACTCATTAATAAGTACTCCTTATGAATTTTATTTGGTGATTTCCCTGATATAAGCCTGCAGGCCGTTAATCTGTGCAGTGGCCTGGTTCAGTTGGCTGCGGAGGGTGTAATAATTTTGTCGAGCGTCTGGATCGAGTTCGGCGCTGGCTGCATTAACGCTGCCGGAGGCGGTACCGGTTTTGAACACTCCTGCTGGACATAGTGCTTTGACGCGCAGCCGGACAGCACCAGAGTCAACGCTGTTGCGCAGAGAGCTGATTTCATCGTCTTTCGCCTTTATGGTTTTCTGATACTGGTTGTCGATGTCAGAGACAGCTTTCTGCTGTGCCTGCATCGTGTTGATAGTTTTCAGCCGGGAGTCGGCCAGGGATGATTGCTGCTGTGACGTTGCTTTCCACTCATTCGCTGAATGCCGGTAGTGATTCATCAGGCTTACAACGCTGAGAAGGATTCCGGCCAGCAAAGTGATCAGCACATAACGCCAGTTTGCGAGTAGCCAAATCATTGAGCCCCCCACATGCAGACTTCACGCTCAACCTGCCGGCGGTTCATCAGGCCAGTGGATTTAGTCCGGCCAATATACACCCAGCGGGTGAGCGAGTTACAGGCCTCGGTATAATGACCGGCGTTGAGCTCACGCAGTAACGATGACCGGGAGAAATTACCGGCCCCCACGTTAAACACGAAACTGGTCAGAGCGGCTTCCTGCATTTCATTCATCGGGACTTTTACATTTCGGGTTACGGCATTGTTTGCCGTCCTGAGGTCAGCTTTCAGGAACGCATCGCATTGCGCATCAGTGTATCGATGCCCAGGAATAACATCAGGACCGGTATGCCCGGTGCATACTGTCCATACCCCGCCACCGTCCCGGTATGGGATGTACTCTGTATTCTCCAACGCCGGTAAAAATACCGATGCAATGGCAATAACACCTCCACCGGCGGCCGTAATCAGCTTCTTTCGGAGTGAAGGTGATATGGCCATGGTCAGTCACCTTCTGGCGGTGCGCTGGGGATTCCCCGGGCAATCGAGTCTTTATAGGCTTTCAGCGTCTGGCTTTTGTACCAGGCATTCACCAGTAGTGTTGCGACACCTACGATGATCCCGCTGATAACGGCTATCTTGTTCCAGTCGAGGTCATTGATCCATTGGGCCACGCTACCTCCGCAGACAAGTGTGCCGGACACGCAATAGCTTGCTGCCGATGCAATTTTGTCGGGCATGATATTTATCTTCATGGGTTCCACCTTTGCTTGAGAAAAGCTCGGTGCTGTGTGTAGGGATTCACCCTGTGCCGTTAACGCTACAGTCAGAGAGGGTGTTTTAACGGGTCGTCGATTGGCAGAGGGTGAAATTTGGACATAAAAAAACCGTAAATACGGGTTATATTGTTGGTGGTTAATATACTGAGGCGATTTTATGTATTTAGCAGAAAATGATTTCCCTGTGTCAGTCAGGACCATCAACACTAAAAACCACGCCAATGAAGACTATGTCGTGTTCTCCCATTGCGGCCAGTCACTTCTGAAGATTAGCAAGAGTGATTGGTGCAAGTTTACTCCAAACCCTTCCCTAAACACGCTGTGTACTTCACCTCTATTTCAAGAAATACTCTATAAAGATATATATCGGGTCCAACAGAGCATATTAAAAAAGGGAGGAGATAAAAGGATTTTTAACATCATAAGGACTTATATGGCAATGGACGTTTTGAACCATATTGAAAGTGATGAATACATCAGTTTACTGGTTCAAATTGCCACTACTACCGAAACAAACGAAAAAAGCCCCGCGGGTTAGGCGAGGCTTAATGTTGGCTTGCTCTGTTCGCTTTTACGCTCCGAGCTTACAGTAAATATACCTGACCGCTTGCCCAATCAATTTAGCTATTCGTGCTTTATGCTGCAATTTGTGGAATTTCTTTCCTCATTTCACGCTGTGCAGCATAAAACATTTCTCCTTCAAGGATATTTTCAGCCCATTCTAACCTGTTGCGTGACTCCTTTGGAGTGGTACCGGACAGATAAGACAGCGACCGCTGAATGTCTTGCGAGCTTTTGCACTTACAGTACCGTAATCTGGCTACAGACCGGATCGGGTTATCCCGTCCGAATGTCTTTGTCATTACGCGCTCTACAAAGTCAGCATCATCGGATTCTTTGGCGAGAGAGATGATGTTGGCTGCGGATGACTGAGGGACTATCAGGTCGCGTGCCTTGCGGTAAAGTTCATCGCCGCGCAGACCTCCGCAGTAGAGCTGAGACACAACTTTTTCTATCTGCCTGCCCTTCTGCTCGCTCCACTCACAACGCATCATCAGTCGGCCAATGACGCTCACCTGACCCCGTTCATATTCCTCATTGCCGAGGTGCTGTCCCCACAGGTTAAGCATGTGTCTTATCCACCCCCGCTGCGATTCGTTTATGGTTTTCCAGCCGTTGCCGAACAGGCGGCGCATATCGGCGGCGGACCGGACAGAAGATATCTTTACCACTAACCGGTAGTCGTGCTCAATTCGCATGTTTTCTTCTCCGTTTCTTTCCAGGCTGGGCCGGATAACTGTGTGGGGTTTTGTACTGGACTGTCGGAGTGATCGGGGTGAAGTGGTTGAGTAATCGGGTTAGCCAGGTCATAACTTATCCATCTCCTTTGTGATCGCTTTGTATGCCCGAAGAACATGCGTACTCTTTCCAATTATCGTTATCTGGAATGTCAGACCGAGAGAAATCCATGACCGGACCGGAGCGGAAAATAAACCTGCATCAGCAACCTTTTTGGCTTTGCTTAACTGCCAGAAAGGTCCTGTAATCCAAATTCGAGGTAATTGGCCTTCGCCGACATACTGAATTTTCATACTTCCTCCCGCTGTTTAATCAGCTCTCTGGTTTTCTTCCTGTAACGCGCCCTGATGGCTTCCAGCTCTTCTCTGGTGTATCGGTGTGGCTCATTGTTGTTTTCGAGCGCCTCGACCCGCTCAGTGCCGATTTTGGCTATCAGATTGAGACGGTACGGACCGATATTTCCGGAGTGATGGGTATTACAGGCTGAACATTGGCTATTACAGTTGTCCTCGTTGAACCGAAGCTGACTGGCCTTTGCCGTAGTCCGATAGTGCCCGGCGTGATAACTGACCGCCGAGCGACTGCCGCAACTGATACAAACCTCCCCGTCCCGCGCCCTGATGAAGTCGTTAAACGCCCGCTGAGTCATGTTCATCCAGTGGCTCAATGGCTTCAGGTCTGCTTTTCGCTCCCGGTGCGCTTTCCGATCGGCAATAGCCTGCCGCTCAGCCTGTTTCGCTGATTGGTGCTTGCTGTATTGGATTGCGCAGGATGGTGAGCAGACTATCTGGGTGGTGGTGCGGGGGAAGAATTTTGATTTACAGTGGCGGCAAGTTTTTGGTTTCGGCTTCTTCTGCCTGACCATCATCACCTCCCAGGTCGTAAAAGTTCGGACTCTTTGCGCTGTAAAGCTCACCACAGGTATCACAGAGCTGGTTATCAGTGGCCGGGAAGCCGCAGGCTGTGCAGTCAGTTTGCATGACACCCCCTGAGGTAACTATCCAGCAGCTTTATACGCCCAACCGATGGCATTGTGCTTTTCCGGTAAACATTGGCCCACGCCCGTGCAGGATCGGTTTTGAACTGAATTTTGTCGTTATCAATCAACCACCGGAGGTCCTGGTTTACTTTGCTGGCATGAAACCCTGTTGCTGCGACTATTTCACCGTTGGTTAACCAGCGGCCGTCCTCGAATAGGTCGAGTATCTTTTGTCGGTATGGTGTCATGCTGACCTCACCATAAGCCGTTTGCCAAAGTCCATGAGCTGATCCCGTTCAACCGTTTTGAACTGACACGAACCTGTCGGCCACGGGTGCCAGATAATCAGGAGTGACCCTTTGTTATTACCGCCGACCGGCTCACCAGTCTGCGAGGAGATAAACGCCAGGCGACCGCCGGTGATCAGCCGGATTTCACTCGCAGTTCTGACTGCTTCTTTGAACCAGCCCACCGATGTATCGGCCGGCAACAGCATCACGCAGCCAACATGGTTAAGTTCTTTCTCCTGCGCAGCCTTTTCAACGAACGGCAGAGGCGCACTGTACGGCGGGTTCATCCAGGCATAGCCGTGATTATCAACGTAGTCACCCCACTCAGTCCGGAGCGTATCCTGTTCAGCTGTGATGAACTTACGGCAAAATGCGTTATGCGGGCTGGCGGCGGCATCGAGCTGAAACTGAAATTCAGCATTGAGAGCGCGAAAGATCTCCGGAGGGGTCTGCCAGGTATCTTTGTGCTCTGCCGGTGTGTTGGATTTATCTGTCATGAGACTTCCTCAGAAAAAGGCATACAGCCTGTTTAGGATGTTCGGGTCTTTGGTCCCCGAGAATATGTGTTTGATGGCGGCGTTAATCAGTGCGCTGTACACCCTCTCGAATTTCTCCTGGTCCATACTGGCGAACGCCAGGCTTTTCGCTTCTGTCCGGACGTCACCGTTTAACCGGACTGTCTGGACATAGAAACCAGCCAGTATCGTCAGATCTTTCCGGAACCGGTCAAACTGGCTGTGTTCGTCCATATGCTCCAGGCCGGCACGATTGGCGCACCAGTGATCGAAGCAAAAGCCAAAGAAGGCCATTACCTTGCGGTGAAAAGCTGGGTTACGGGTAAGTTTGATTTCGGCGGTGTAGGTTTCACCGGTTTTGAAGCGCTGGAGTCGTTCGAGATCAGTGTCATTTGCAGGAGAGAATACGCCGCCTGAGTGTTTCACCAGGTCGAACTGCAATATTTTATCCTTTTATCTCATAGTTTCTGGTATATAACTTAATTTAAGAGATTATTAAGTTATCAACATCTTTTTTGAACACCACTGATAATGTATTTTAGACATTGAGGAATAAATAAATGAACATAACATCTATAATTGAAAATAGTGGGATTACTTATGCATGCCCATCATGTGAGCATGGAAGACTATCGTATCAGTGGGGTGAAATAAAATACAAAGAAAGCTCATCGTCTCTCATTAATCATGCAAAAAGTGATGGGTGGCAATTAGAAGAATACGAAGGCATATTTTCTATCCCATTAAAATGCAACATGTGCGAACATCCTGTTTTTTGCACAGGGAAAAGTTATTACGTTATCACTGATGTAGTATATGATGATTTGGGATGTCCTGATTTAAAATATGAGATGGAAATACGCCCACAGTTTTTCACGCCACCACTCGAATATATAAAGATACCAAAACTATGCCCAGAGCTTGTAAAAAACACATTGATTGAGTCATTTTACATTGCTCCAATATCGTGTTCATCCGCAGCTAATAGAATTAGGGTATCTATTGAGATTCTCCTGGATAGCTTTAACATCCCAAAAGCTAAAAATTTACACTCACGGATTGAGTTAGCTAAAAAAAGCAATAGTGTTTTTGCACCTTTAGAAAAGGCAATGATTGCTATTAAATGGATTGGCAATGAAGGAAGCCATTCATCTATTCCGCTTGAAGATAACCATATAAAATCCGCATACCGTATAGTTTCTCATTTACTCGATGAATTATATGAACCAGAAAGTAGTTTGAAAGCTTTGGTTAGCAATATAAATACAAATAAGGGAATAATTAAATAGCAATCAAGCTATCTCTGTTTGTTAGCTTTTTTAGGTATTACATTTCCTGAGTCCAAACCGAGCCCGAATCTCTGCAATGTGCGACTTTGCGACATCAGGCTTCGACGGTATGTGCAACTGGGGTATCTGCTTGCGAGGTTCCGGAAGGACTTCGCCAGCCTTGATGCGGCGCGAAATCTTTCTGGTTTCGTCCGTCAGTCGCTTCCGGCACTCTGAGTCAGCTAGGTTGAAAGACTGCATCTGTCCATATACTGCGGTGATGATGTGAAAGCATGCCGGGCTTTCCCAAGGGTAGTTATCGCAGCCACCCATGATGCCCCGATCGCGACAGTACAGACGGAACATTTCGTAAAGCTGCTCTTCGTCAGGAATTCCGGCGGCCAGTGATTCCTCCTGATTGCACCAGGCGACAAACTGCCCCGGCGATGGCAAGAAGGGAATTTCCTGTTTGCGGGCAACCTTCATCCCGGCGTTAACTTGCTCGATACTGTGAATCCCGTTTTCGGCAAACGAAAGCACCCATTGCCTGCGTAATTCGTTCAGGTCTTCCTGCGTTTTGATGGATACCATCAGGGCCGGAAAAGCTGCTTTCAGCTGTCGGAACAGTTCGTTGAACACGCTCACTGCCTGCTGGGTAATCTGCTGCTTAGGCTTTTCAGGAGGAGCCATTGCCGATAGCGCCCGCCCATCACGGTTATTCACCGCGTTAACCAGATTTCTCATAGCTCTAGCCCCTCCGCCCAGTCGTTGTTGTCAAAGTCCAGATTCGGCCTGCCACCGGATGCCGGTGCGCCTGCCTGCTGCTTGCCACGCTTAATCGCCAGCTGGTCCCATTTGTCTCTGAGCTTGTCAGGGCAAAGGATGTTGCCCTGCCAGAAACTGTCCTGACAGGCCCACTTGAATAACTGGCAGATTTCTTTGTGGGTTCGATTATCCCGTTCCCGCATGAGCCGGATGTCGTTAGCCCAGGTGGCGTAGTTTGGTTTCTTCGCCGATGGGAATATTTCCTGCACTTTGCCAAAGAGCCATTCAGCAGCCCGAAGGTCTTCTTCCGATCCCCATTTGTTGCCACTCTGGATTGCAGCCCCCAGACGGAGAGCAGGAATATTTTTAAGGGACTTGTCAGAGGATTCGTCAGAATTCTCGGACGTAAGGTTTTTATTACTGTTCTTGTTCTTGTATTGGGTGTCTACCGTTTCCGGGAACCTTTTACCCGTTTTCGGGAAGGATTTTCCCGTTTTCGGGATTTTTCTTCCCGTTTCTGGTTTATCCAAAATCCATGCTGAAATTTCGGTATTTACACCCACAATTTTCATCATTCCCTGTTTCTGGCTAAAGATAATTTTCCGCTCTGCCAGAGATTTGATAGCGTCCGATACGTGGGTATCACTCAGGCCGGTCAGCTCGGCGATCACTGTATTCGTTACCCTGTCCTGTTTTTTATTCCATCCGTAGGTAAGCCATATCACTGCTTCAAAACACTGCCATTCTCGGCCTGATATTCTCAGTCGTGGCTTTAAACGCTGTATTTCGTTAGCAGTCTTGGTATACCCGTTGGACAGGTCAGCCATGTGACCTCCCGTATTTTCAGTTTTCTTTGGAAAGCTGATCACCTCCGCAAGGTTCATGATGTAACTCCCTGCCGGATGCCGGCTCTGTATTCTTCCAGGATGCGTGTAATTTCTTCGTATGTATCAGCGGACAGTATCAGGTGATCTGCATCCGGATATCTTTCGAGATATGAGTCAACAAGAAGCTCCAGCACTCGTCTGGCTTTCGATGCACTGAATAGCGGCATAGCGTCAGCACGGGTTATTTTCTTCTTCCCCGCAGCCTTAGCCTTATCCAGTTGCCCGACTGCAACAGATGTCGCATGCGGACCGTGTTCACGGGATAACGCCACCGCAGTTGTTGCCGCGACCTCGCCAGAACGAACCATGTCGAGCAGCTCAGTGCCACAACGGACCAGATCCAGATGCAGGTTAACGTCCGATACTGACCGTTTAACCTTTCTGGCAATCTCTGCCGGCTCCCAGCCCTGGTTAATCATCCGCAGATACGCAGAGCCACGCTCAATAGGTGTCAGCGGCTTACCCTGGGATGATGTGACCATGAATGCGATACGATCAGCATCAGACCCGACGAAGTCCTTACACTCAATGCGCAGGATCGGGTGCCCTGCTTCCGCAGCGGCCAGCGCCCCATAGTAGCGATGGTGACCATCCAGAATCTTTATACCTTTCTCTGTGACCTGAACGGCCAGCGGAGGCAGGTATTCACCGGCAATGAACGCATCCCGGAATTCGGCAACATGTTCCTGATCGATTTCGCGGACGTTAAAGCCAGGTTCGACGTACAGTTCAGACAGCGGTACCACGTAAGTTTTGTTAACTGACGTGCCGGTACCGTTTTTCTCTTTGTGCTTGTAAAGCTGATAAAGTGTAGACATAATAACTCCTGTGAATTGATCCAGTAATTCGCTATCAGGCCTCAAAGAATTCGCCGTTCTTTGGGGTCTTTTCATTTGTGAGTAATACCCGCAGTCGCTGGGCCAGCTCGTTAATCTGTTCGTCATCCACTCCCCACTCCAGAACCGCGAGAAGCAGTGACATCTTCGGAATGAAGCTGGCTTTCCAGCGCGATACCTGTGATTTATCAACGCCGATAGCCTTTGCTACGTTGCTCAGGCCAACTAAAGCAATTTTGTTCAATAACTTGCTTTCAATTGCGCGGGCCTTGTTGCGTGTGGTTGCTGTTTCCATTGCTTAATATCCTTGTGTGTTTAGTTGAGTGATCAGCGAGTGCTGTCACTTGAGGATTTGGCTTCCTGCACCAGGTAGCCGAGCAGACTGTTAAAGAGCGATGATTCTATTTTTGCTTATGCCGCTGACCGTGGCTTTCTGAACAAGTGAGGCATGTCTGGACGGATCTCATAGTTCTTGACCAGACCTTTAGTGGCTTTGACGATTAAAGGGACCTTCTCAGGGGATACCTTTGCTTTACCGCTCAACCACTTACCTACCGCTTGTTGAGTAACCCCACAGGCATCACCAAGTTTCTTTTGGGAGCCTACGTGGTCAATGGCGGCTTTAATTACGTTGTTCATAACAACCTCCATTGTGAATATGGTTGTCATTATAAAACTTTAGTTGTTTTGCTTGCAACAACTATATTCGTTTGAACATGAACAACCTACGTTGTAGGTTCTTAATATGAAAACTACTTTTGCAGAAAGACTGCGCGAGTCGCGGAAAAATAAAGGCCTATCCCAGAAGGCATTAGGTGAGATAGTCGGCATATCCCAAGCCGCAATACAGAAGCTTGAGAAGGGTCTGGCAACGTCATCCTCATATACAAGCCAAATTGCGGAAGCATTGGGAGTGCCATCAATCTGGCTGGCCACTGGTGAGGACAGGGGCGGCGAGTCAGTTCCTGATGAAAGTAAATGGGGTAAGTTGTCACCTTGGGATAGTCATACCCCTGTTGAGGATGATGAAGTAGAAGTGCATTTTTTAAAGGATATAGAATTCGCGTGCGGTGACGGAACTTACGGATCAGATGATCACAATGGCTTTATGCTTCGGTTTTCCAAGTCAACCCTACGGAGGGTTGGAGCGAATACCGATGGTTCTGGAGTTCTTTGCTTCCCCGCCACCGGCAATAGCATGGAACCCGTTATGCCTGACGGCACAACAGTGGCAGTTGATACAAACAACAAAAAGATCATTGATGGCAAGCTGTACGCCATCAATCACGGCGGGCTAAAGCGGATTAAACAGCTATACAAAATGCCTAATAATAAAATTAGCATTCGTAGCTTCAACAAAGATGAGTTTGTCGATCAGGAAGTCGATGCGAGTGAAATCGAAGTCATCGGCAGGGTATTCTGGTACTCCGTCATCATCTAAGCGAAGCATCGCTTACAAAATCCGCCAATGTGCGGATTTTTTTTCGCCCGGATCTCCAGAAAAAACAACCCAATAAAACCTCCCAATTTAAAAACAACAAAAATAAACAACCATTGTTGTTGACATGAAAACAACCATAGTTTTAAATAAGCACATCGAAACGAAACATCGATGCGGTAAACGGACTGCCTACCGCGCCGGACAAGAAGTCAGGCTGCTATTTAACAACAAGATTCCTACCTGGTGCAGGTAGGCCAGACACGAGAGTGTTTTGGGGTGTGGTGAATGCGTAGGCTGATGCGTAACTAAGTAAGGTCAAGGTGCATGCTCGGTAAGACCTGGACAATTACCCCTTTGCAAGCCGGAAGAAACCAGCACCGGCCACCATACCACCAAAACATTTACCTGGAGAAGATTATGAACGCAAGACAGCGATACAGAGCATTGCGCGCAGCCAATCATCGTAAGGCTGTAGAGGCTCAGGAGCGGCTTGAACGGAAGATTGAAGAAGGGATGGCAGGCTGCTCCCAAAGAGTAAGCAAGGCAGCCTACGGGACGCTAAGCCTGAGAAACAGAGAAGTAACATGCGAGGCTATTTGTATGCCAGATGTCGCAATTTACTCAGCCGGACACCGCACCAAAGGTGACCGGATTACATGCACCGGCCGGCAGAAGTCGCGCGGTCGTTCTATTCCTTTAGCTTAAAGGGATTTTATTACTATGTTGAACATTACTTCATCATCGATTAGTCGAGCCATATAAGGCGCTGTACATTGCTCATTAACGCAGCACGACCTAAAGCTTCCTACAAGATCCCACTGATTTGCGCTATTAATTGATGAGGCGACGATAAATCCATTTCTCGTGAGAATGTGAGGGGATCTCCATCGTGAAGGGGAATATATAATATCCCCCATAGAGCTAAACCATAGCTCTCCATGACCTAACTTTTTCAAAGTAGTTATCGCTTCAGATAAAATCATAAACCCTAACCTTGTTAAATTGTAAAAGCCCTACACCACACATTCAATATATACCCCAACAGCAGCCTTTGAGCTGCTTTTTTTATGCCTGTTATACAAGCGTCCATTCACTGAGTGGGCGGTTATATGACCACATTCAGGAGAGGATTATGGAAAGCACAGAGTTGCAGTTGTATGCCCTGCCAAAGACGGCCGGCGAACTGGAAGCGGCGTTTATCAGCGGTGATTATACCGACCGGCTGATTGAAGAAATCCGCGCCAAGGCAAAGTCAGTGGTTGGTGACATAAATACCGCTAAGGGGCGTAAAGCCTACATCAGCATGGCAGCCACCGTTCGCAGCTCAAAAGTAGCGATTGATGATGCCGGTAAGACGCTGGTCGCTGAAATGAAAAAGCGCCCTGCCCTGGTTGATGCCAGTCGCCGGAAGATTCGCGAGGCACTTGATGAACTGGCTATCGAAATCCGTCAGCCGGTGACCGATTGGGAAGCCGAGCAGGAGCGAATCAAGGCAGAGGAAGCAATGGCCGCCGCCCATGCTGAAGCGCTGGAAATGAACAACGCATTCGATAAAGCAGCAGCTGAGAAATTCGAGTCCGATCATGAAATCGCCCTGCTGATGAATGACAAGCATGACCGTGACCGCGCCGAAGCCGCACGGTTGGCAGAGCAGCAACGCATTGAGCATGAGCAGCGCATCGCCCGTGAAGCTGAAGAGCGTGTGAAGCGTGAGGCTGAGGAAAAAGCCAAGCGTGACCGCGAAGAAGCCGAGCGCCGGGAGCGTGAGCTACAAGCCGCAGCCGAAAAGGAAAAACAGGAGCGTATCGCCGCAGAGCAACGTGCCGAGCAGCAGCGTATCGAAGCCCAGCAACTGGCTGAGCGTCAGGCGCGTGAAGCCCGTGAAAAGGCTGAGCGTGATAAGCGGGAAGCTATCGAGGCCGAACGCCGCAAAGCCGCTCAGGTCGAGCAGGCTCGACTGGCTGAAGAAAAACGCATCAAAGATGAAGCCGACCGCCGGGCCAGAGATACCGAGCATCGTCGCAATATCAATCTCGCAGCAGTATCTGCACTGGTCGAATCCGGCCTGACCGAGGACTGTGCAAAAGCCTGCATCAAAGCAATCGCTAAAGGTCAGGTACCAGCAGTAACCATCAACTACTAACCAACGGAGTATCGCTAATGGCTACCACCATCGGCGGCGTCATTGGCGCTGCTACCAACCTGTTAAACCACGTTAAATCATTCACCACTACCCAGCTGGATCGCATTCAGAAATTCGTCAATGATGCTGCCCGTCCGGGGCCGGAGGCTTTCGCATGAGGTACATCATTCAGGGCCCAGAGCTGGTAATCGCATTCAGCGGGTCGGTTCACTTCTATCCGAATACACCGGCTGGTTATTTAGACATGGTCAGAGATTTCCGGAGGTCGAAATGAGTCTGAACCTGAAAATCGAATGCTCAGACGTACAGATGCGCGGAGCAATGAGGCCTGGGAAGGTCAGCGTATCTCTTGAGGATTGCGCGCTCGATGGCCTGACCTCGGAGCAGCAAACGGAACTCTGTGGCCAGATGGATTTTAACGTACTGGTTGAGTATGTGAATTCGCTTCTGGAGGTGAACCATGCTGCGTGAGCCGACATTTGCAGTTGCCGAAAGTATCGAAGCCCAACGATGGGATCGGCACTACGCCGAATTGAATTATGACGAAGCGGTGCGGGAACGGGCTGAAGAGTTGTCCGCCCTATTCCCTGACGACATCGAACTGTTCGCCGCGGCTAATCCGGCCTATGCATTCCTGCTGGCCAGCGATGACGCACAGGACGCTTACGCCGAGTTCATTGATCGCATCTGTCTGGATAAAGCAAAAGCCGAATGGAGCTAATCATGGAACCAGGTATCTATCACGACATTTCCAACCATGACTACCACACCGGCGCGGGTGTCAGTAAGTCACAGCTGGATGATATTGCTATCAGTCCGGCAATTTACCAGTGGCGCAAGCTCGCACCGGTTGATGAAGAAAAGACAGCGGCACTCGATATGGGTACTGCTCTGCACTGCCTGCTATTGGAACCAGAAGAGTTTAGCAAACGTTTTGAGATAGGTCCGGAGGTCAATCGTCGGACTGTCGCAGGGCGCGAAGAAGAGCAACAATTTCTGGAGCGATGCAAGCGGACGGGTATCACACCAATCACTCATGACGATGACAGGAAGCTGAAACTCATGCGAGACAGTGCCATGGCCCACACCGGTGCCCGTTGGTTGCTGGAGGCAGACGGATTCTGCGAAAGCTCAATTTACTGGCGGGATGACGAAACCGAAGAACTGTGCCGGATCAGGCCGGACAAGTTTCTCAAAGCGCAGCCGGTAATCGCTGACGTAAAAAAGGTCGCTGACATGGACCGATTCAGCCGTCACGTCGAAGAATTCCGGTACCACGTACAGGATGCCATGTATCGGGAGGGTTACCTGAAAGAATTTGGCGAATATCCCCTGTTCGTCTTCATCGCCGTCAGTGAAACCATCAATTGCGGCCGATACCCGGTCAGGGTGTTTGAACTCGAATCACAGGATGTCGAGGCCGGATATAACGAGTTCCGGAAAAACCTGACCACCTATCACGAATGCATCGCTACCGGTAATTGGGGCGGTGTTGAACGTCTTGCACGGCCCGAATGGGCCAGAAGGAGAGATTCCCTATGAGTCACGAAATCGCACAAGCACCGGCTAATGAAGCTGATACTAAAGCCGCTATTTTCAGTCCTAGCGGATTACAGAAGTTACAGGCCTTTGCTGAGGTCATGGCGCAAGGTAAGGCTACCGTACCAACTCATCTATCCGGCAAGCCTGCGGACTGCCTGGCAATCGCGTTACAGGCAGCACAATGGGGGATGAACCCTTACGCGGTTGCACAGAAGACGCACCTTGTAAACGGTACTTTGGGTTATGAGGCGCAACTGGTCAATGCGGTGATCACCAGCTCTACCGCTGTTCAGGGTCGTTTCAAATATGAGTATTCCGGAAACTGGGATAACTTCCGTCCCGGTGAGAAGAACTCGGATACAGAGAAAGGATTGTGTGTCCGTGTGGGTGCGGTGCTTCGCGGCGAAACGGAGGTCACCTGGGGAGAATGGCTGAATTTTGAGTTCGTCACCACCCGCAACTCACCGTTATGGAAAACAGCACCCAAGCAGCAGCTTGCTTATCTCGCTGTTAAATATTGGGCCCGGCTGTACTGTCCGGACGTGATCCTTGGTGTTTACACTCCAGATGAATTTGAACCGACTAAGCGGACTGAGCGGGATATCACGCCGGTGCGTACCTCGGGTGACCTGAACAACCTGATCAACCAGAAACCGGAACAGCAGGCTAATACTGTCCAACATCATACTGATGAGCGAAGTCCTGATGAAATCCTCGAAGCGTTTAAAGAAGCAGCCACCAAGGCCGCATCGCCTGCCGACCTGGATAAAGCCTACCGCTATGCAGCCCGGGCACTGGCCGGCACACAGGAATTACTGGATGTGGCCACCGACATTTATGGCCTACGCACCGATGAACTCAGTCAGAACGCGGCATAACAGGGAGCGCTAAATGGCAAGCAAAGGCGTCAACAAAGTAATACTCGTCGGGAATTTGGGGCAGGCCCCTGAAGTGCGGTATTTGCCCAATGGAGGGGCGGTAACCAACATCACGCTGGCAACATCGGAGAGCTGGCGGGATAAGCAGACAGGCGAGAACAAGGAAGTTACGGAATGGCATCGTGTGGTGCTGTTCGGAAAATTGGCAGAGGTCGCCGGGGAATACCTGCGTAAGGGATCGCAGGTCTATATCGAGGGCCAGCTTAAAACCCGCAAATGGCAGGACCAGGGTGGACAGGACCGGTACACAACGGAAGTGGTCGTGAATGTCGGCGGCACAATGCAGATGCTTGGTGGCCGACAAGGTGGATCGGGAGGGAATCAGGGTAGCCAGAACAGCGGCCAGCAGTCCGGTATCCCGCAGCAAGGATGGGGCCAGCCACAATCAGGCCACCAAAGGGACGATGAGCCACCATTCTGAATAAAATCACCCTCCCTATCCGGAGGGTTACTTATTGGAGGGGAACGTGAAGAAGATGAAAGCAATCGCATTAACCAGACCATGCAGTAACTGTCCATTTTTGGACTCTCCGCAGTCGATATCTCACACACTAAGGCCCGGGAGGCTGGCGGACATTAAATCAGGCCTTCTTGCTGATGATATGGCGCCGTTTCTGTGCCACAAAACACTCTCAGGCCATGAAGATGATAATGGCCAGTATCAGCATAGTGGCAAAGAATCGCACTGCATGGGTTCAATGGCATGGCTTTATCGTCAGGGCCGTTTTAATATCAGCATGAGACTCGCTGCAATGGATAAAACATGGCTCGAAAACCTGAAGCAAAGCGCCCTTTTGGTGGTGCGATGATCCAGAGAACAAGCATGCTGATAATCAGGGGCTGGTACCCTGCTTACATTAAGCGAATAGCGTTCCGCATTGCTCTGTGGGATGCGTACAGGAGGAAATGATGATACTCGCCGGATACGTCATCCTCATTATCTCCGGTAACCAGGCAACTCCCCTCACTGAAACAGTCTACCCCACCGAAACACAATGCCAGACTATCATTGACAGACTTCATACGCGGCGGCCGGCTGCAGAGTTATTGTGTGGAGAAGTTAAAAGAAATCAGATGACACAATAATAGAATTGCCAAGTAATCGGCCAAGTGGCAAAAATTATATTCACTTTAAGTTAAGGATTATGGCAATGGCAGATTTTTTTTATAACATAGTGGACTTCTCAAATTCCAAAATAGCAGTTAGTACAATAAGTAAGAGCATTCCCATCACTAGCCTAGACGCCACGGGGCATTACATAAGGGATTCTTCATTACTATTTAATGAGGAAAATTTAGATAAAACTTATCCTATTCAATTCGTAGCCCCTGAGCGAGATTCGGACATCGCCTTGCGCGCGCTAAAAATAGGCGACGAAATTTATATGTATCTATCTGAAAAAGAAGAAGATATTGAAAGGGTCAAAGAATGGGTGAATTTTCTTGATATAAAACCAGTATCTTAACCTAATGCCGCTCACCGAGGCTGCTTCGATGCCTAAAAACACAATTGCTGATCCACAGCTCAACATCGCAGTCTCGCCACATCATGGAGGTTGAGCTTTTATGTCGCTAAGTCAGCCGAACGATGTAATATCGGCTCAGGAGGGATGATTATGTCATTCAATATTTCGGCCAAGCCCGAAGAAGAGCGCGAGAGAATTAATGTCGCGTTGCCGTTTCCGTGTGGCAGCGACCCGATTGGTCAGAGGAAGGAAAAATGAGCCTCGGGGCTAATGAATGGGCCGCCATTGCTTCGGCTATTGCTTCATTTGGTAGCGTTGCAGTTGCAGCTATCACATATAGGCAGCAATCAGAAAATAATAAACAAGCAGAATTAGATAAGTTGACGGATAGGTTGATTGCTTTAGCTTCTAGAGCAAACTCATATAAAAACATTCAAGATAAATGGCTTCGTAGCTTTAATAATGCGGCAGATTTGGTTTATGCCATCGACTCTGCCGCATTCAGAATACTGTCTGTATCAAGAAAACATAAGTTGGATAAAGCTCAAATCAAAGACTTAAAGGCATACTTTGTTAATTATCTTTCATATCAGATAGTTGAAGAAATGAGATTGAAAGATATGCCTACCTTTGAAATGGATGCCAGCTATGGCATTGATGACTTTGATCATATATGTTTCCTCTGGAAGAGAGGGGTTGGATACTTAATGTCCGACAAAGAAATGTACCGCGCTTGATTAACATGACCACCCGCTCCGGCGGGTTTTTTATTGCCCAAAGGAAATCGCTATGACCCACGCCGACCCACTTGACCAGGCATCAGAACTGGAACATCAGCAGCTACAGGTGGCCATGGCTAACCGGCCTCTGCCTAAGCCATTCTCAGCAATTTGTCTGAACGGTGACTGCGGAACAGCATCGTTACCGAAATCCAATTACTGCTGCCCTGAATGCCGCGAAGATGCAGAGAAGCATGAACATGCCGCGAAGTTTAAACGTCACTAACCCCACCCACTAAATCACACCACCCTATCCCCGCACCGGTCACCGGCGGCATCGTCGTGCCTGCGGGTTGGGTAAAGGAGAATGCTATGAGTCAGGTTGTTTTACTCAAGCCCGCTAAGTGGGTAACCAAAGAAGTGTTAACCTTGACCACCGGCCTGAAGCCAGGAACGATCAGGCGGGCCCGGGAGAAATCCTGGTTGCTGGGACGCGAATACTTGCACGTATCCCCGGAAGGAGCGCCGCTTGAAACAAGCGAGTGTATGTATAACACGGAGGCAATTGAAAAATGGATTGAGTCCCAGATAAGGAAGCAACCAAACGGATTTGGAACAAAAGTGAAATCAGCCTTTAAGGCTTAAGAGAGGAAATATGTCAGAGAGGAAATATCCGCCGGGAGTAGAAAGCCATGGCGGATATCTGCGTATCAGTTTTATGTACAAGGGAGTCAGAGTTCGGGAAAAGCTATCCGTTCCTGACAACGCCAAAAACAGAAATCAGGCAGCAAAGCTACGTGAAACAGTAATCTATGGAATAAAAACGGGGACGTTTGACTATGCCAGTATGTTCCCGGCATCGGTTAACCTGCATAAGTTCTTTTCTGTTCAGGCTCCGATCACCCTCAATGAAGCTCTGTCTAAGTGGCTGGCAATAAAAGAAACAGAAGTGGCCGCATCAACCCACTCTGTTTACCAGAACATTTGCAGAACCATTCTCAGTTATCTTTCCGGCTCAAGAATGCTTGATTCAGTCACAGTAGAGGACATTCTTACCCTTCGCTCACGACTGCTTAAAGGTAAATTCTTTTCCGGGAGATACTTAAACCACGAAAGAAACGGAAGGTCAGTACCCTTCGTGAACGGATGCATAACACTCCTGTCGTCAGTTATGAAGTTCGCACACGAAAGCGGGTACATATCCCGGAACGTTACATTGTCTGTATCCCCCCTGAAGAAAGACAAGGTAAAACCAGACCCGCTAACGAGGGATGAATTTTACCGAATGATAGATTCATTGCGCACCAGACAAATGAAAAACCTGTGGTCACTGGCCGTTTTCACAGGAATGCGTCATGGGGAGTTATGCGCACTTTCATGGGGGGATATCGATACAAAGAACAGGACTATCTCAGTAAGAAGGAATCTTACATCAAAGGGCTACTTTACGGTCCCGAAAACCAACGCCGGTATCAGGAAAATATTTCTGATAGATG
Organism: Tatumella sp. JGM94; assembly: GCF_018257595.1. Lineage (NCBI taxonomy): Bacteria > Pseudomonadati > Pseudomonadota > Gammaproteobacteria > Enterobacterales > Erwiniaceae > Tatumella > Tatumella sp. JGM94. The sequence goes on from NZ_JAERJN010000013.1 coordinate 116,393, forward strand.
CCGCGTGGGAATCTCTGCGTGACCAGATGGAGTTAACCCGAATGATGCCAGAAAGTACCGTTTCAGTAATAAAGAGAGAGTACGGGAAAAAGGAAACTGAAGTGCTGGCATTCGTTTTTAGCCCAAAGATTAATGCAACAAAATCAGAGTCTGCAAATCACTACAGTGTTAAGTCACTCCCACAGACATGGAGAGCCGCACTTAAACTGGCGGGAATAAAAGACAGAAAGGCATACCAGTCCAGACACACATATGCATGCTGGTCATTGGCTGCCGGAGCAAACCCAAACTTCATAGCATCCCAAATGGGCCACACAAATGCTCAGATGGTACACAATGTTTATGGGACATGGATGCCAGATAATGATGAGTCACAGAGAGCTATCCTGAATGAAAAATTAAATGATTTTGTCCCATCACTGCCCCATGGAGTAATAGCAATGAATAATTAATATTTAAAAACAATATATTAACCACATCACACAGACATATTCATAATGTCCGTATAAGCGTTAACCAGTTTATTCCTTACCTGAACGCCCATTTGCAGAGATATTGTGGCTTTTTGCATCTCCAGCATCAGGTCATTAAGGGAAATATGACTATCCCCGGCATCGAATTTTTCCGAGTCAGACTGTGAGCGATTATAGTGCTGGCTGATATTGCCTAATGCCGACCGCAGTAAACCGCTGAATGACTGGCCCTGTTCTGCAGCTTTTTCTTTTCCGCCCGCAATCCCTGCCATTACTGACATCTCTGCGGAGACTTGCTGAATTAATGATGACATATATCTTCCTGCGAATAACCTTCAGTCAATAAAATCTACAACAGACACAAAATAATAAAGCGGGAATATACCCCTTAAAAAGCCGATTATTTCCGCCATCATTCACCGTCAACCGGTAAATAATGCGGGATATTGCCCCCCTGCCCTCATCACGTAATACAGGAGAATGATGTGTTGTTAACAGAAATAAGGCCAGGCTCTGTGGCCGGGATATTCCAATGACAATAAACCCTGCAGATATTTCGACAACATTTTCCGCCAGAGCACAACACCTTCTGGAGAAGTTACGCACTTCCGCAGGTATCCCGCTGATTTTTGCTGCCGCAGTCTCTGTGGCAATCGTCGTCGGTTTAGTACTCTGGGCTAAAGCTCCGGATTATAAAATGCTGTACAACAATATTTCCGAACAGGACGGCGGAAATATTATCAGCAGCCTGGGGCAGATGAATGTGCCTTACCGGCTGGATGAAAATACCGGCAATATTCTGGTACCTGCCAGCCAGGTACGTGAACTGCGTCTGAAACTGGCTGAGCAGGGGTTGCCGCGCGGTGGCAGCACAGGATTTGAGCTGCTGGATCACGAAAAATTCGGTATCAGCCAGTTCAGTGAGCAAATCAATTATCAGCGGGCGCTTGAAGGTGAGCTGGCGCGGACTATCGAAAGCCTCGGGGCGGTCCGTACTGCCCGCGTTCACCTGGCCGTCCCTAAAGCCTCGGTCTTTGTCAGAGATAATGCGTTACCGACGGCATCGGTCACTTTACAGTTGCAGCCGGGACGGGCGCTGGATGATGGCCAGGTCAATGCTATTGTGCATATGGTGTCAAGCAGCGTCAGTCGTTTACCCCCGGCTAATGTGACCATCATTGACCAGAATGGTGCGTTGCTGACCAGTTCCGTCTCCGGCGGACAGTTACTGAATAGCGTACAGCTGAAATATACCGCCGAAGTCGAGCGTAATATGCGTCAGCGGATCGAAGATATTCTCGGACCGGTGGTCGGCCGTGGCAATGTCCGGGCCCAGGTCACAGCAGAAATCAATTTTGATAAACAGGAACAAACCGACGAACATTATACGCCAAATAATAAACCGGATAGCCAGGCGATACGCTCACAACAGTCCAGCGACAGTCAGCAAAATGGCGGAATATTACCAGGCGGTGTGCCCGGGGCGCTGACCAATCAGCCATCCCCGGCCCCTGTTGCGCCGGTGACCACGCCGCAAACTGCCCCGCCAGCGACTCCGGCGGCACAAAATGGCGCAGCCACCAGCACGGCGGCCGGTACAGCGGCCAGAGCCCGTGCCACAGTTCCCCAAAATCAGCAGTCACAGCATGACTCAACCACTAACTATGAACTTGACCGGACAGTCAGGCATACGCAACTCAATACCGGTGATATAAAACGGTTGTCCGTGGCCGTGGTAGTCAATTATCAGGCCGGCGAACAGGGAAAAGCCCGGGCTCTGCCGGAGCAACAGTTACAGCAGATCACCGCCCTGACGAAGGAAGCAATGGGGTTTTCTGCCAGCCGCGGTGACTCAGTCAGGCTGGTAAATACGCCCTTTAACCGTGTGACAGACGATAACAGTCCGCCTTTGTGGAAAACACCGCAGTTTGCTGACCTGCTGCTGTCTGGCGGCCGGTGGCTGATAGTGATTATTGCTGCCCTGCTGCTTTACCGTAAAGCCGTGAAGCCGCTTCTCGAACAACGCCGTGCTGCAGCCAGTCAGGAAAAAGATATCGCCCTGTCCTCGTCTGCGCCGGAAACTGAACCTGACAATAGCAGTGACGGCACCTTACAGGAAACGGCACGCAAGGCACAACAGCGTATCAATAGTGAAATTTTAAGCAGGCGTATCCGCGAGATGTCAGAAAACGACCCGCAGGTGGTCGCACTGGTAGTCCGTGACTGGATGGGGAATGAACTATGACACTGAACGGAACAACAAAAAGTGCCATTCTGATGATGGCACTGGGAGAAGAACGGGCTGCCGGGGTGTTCCGGCATCTTAACCAGCGAGAGGTCCAGCACCTCAGTGCAGCCATGGCTACCATGAAACAGGTGTCTCATCAACAGCTGACCAGCGTATTACAACAGTTTGAAAAAGAAGCCGGTCAGTATGCCGCCCTGAACCTGAATAATAATGAATATCTGCGGACCGTTCTGGTCAAAGCACTGGGAGAGGAACGGGCCAGTAGTCTGCTGGAGGATATTCTTGATACCCGCGATACAACGTCAGGAATGGATGCCCTGAACCTGATGGATCCGCCTTCCGCGGCCGACCTGATCCGTGAAGAGCACCCGCAAATTATTGCTACTATCCTGGTACACCTTAAACGGCCTCAGGCCGCGGATATTCTGGCACAGTTCGATGATAAATTGCGCCAGGATGTGATGCTGAGGATTGCCACTTTCGGCGGAGTGCAGCCTGCGGCTCTGGCCGAACTGACCGAAGTACTGAATAACCTGCTCGACGGACAAAACCTTAAACGCGCCAAAATGGGCGGGGTACGCACTGCGGCTGAAATCCTCAATCTGATGAAGTCCCAGCAGGAAGAGTCTGTCATTGAAGCGGTCCGTGAGTTTGATAACGAACTGGCGCAAAAAATTATTGATGAAATGTTCCTGTTTGAAAATCTGGTCGATGTGGATGACCGCAGTATTCAGCGCCTGCTGCAGGAAGTCGATTCAGAGCAGTTGCTGGTTGCTCTGAAAGGGGCTCAGCCACCGCTACGCGAAAAATTCCTAAACAATATGTCCACACGGGCTGCAGATATTTTGCGTGACGATTTAAGCAGCCGTGGCCCGGTAAGGATGTCAGCCGTGGAAAACGAACAAAAAGCGATACTGTTAATTGTCCGCCGCCTGGCCGAGTCAGGCGATATTGTGATCGGAGGGGCAGATGAAACCTACGTCTGAGTTACCGGAAAATATGCACTGGCGCAAATGGCAGCCCGAACATTTTGAACTGCCTGCTCCCGTGGCAGCAGAGCCGGAAACTCTGTCCGCCGCAGAGCCGGATACGGCTGAAGTCATTAACAGTGCACCGCTCACAACACCCTGCGCCCCCGCGGAACCCTTGCCGGAGCAGCAGCGGCAGCAGATATGGCAGCAAGGTTATCAGCAGGGATTTACCGCCGGTGAAACATCCGGACATCAGGCCGGATATCTCGAGGGGAAACTGGCTGCCGGACAGCTGCCGCCGCCACCTCAGCCGGCACCGGAACAACAACAGATCCGCCAACTGGCGGAAAGTTTTGCCCATTCGTTACAGATAATCGACGCGGTTATCACCAGCCGGTTATTACAGCTGGCACTGCAGATTGCCTTACAGATCACCGGTGACGCGGTTAAATGTGACAGCCAGCGGGTTGCCAGGCAGATCAGCCGCTTGCTGGAACAGGACCCGCTGTTCAGCGGAACGCCACAGTTACGGGTTCATCCGCAGGATTTGCCACTGGCGGAGAAAATATTCGCCGAACAAATCGCGGCCCGTGGCTGGAAGCTGGCCGGTGATACTGCTCTGCAGCCCGGCGATTGCCTGTTACAGGGGGAGGAAGGCCAACTGAATTGCAGCATCTCAGATCGCTGGCTGGCACTTTGTCAGAGAGCGCAAACAGGAGCCTGCTGATGCAATATCCTTTCGAACGCTGGCTGCAGCAACTGGATCGTTTTGAAACATCATTACTGTCTCTGCCAGAGGTCCGGCGCTACGGGCAACTGACCCGGGCCACGGGGCTGGTGCTGGAAGCCAGCGGACTGATATTACCGCTGGGGGCGGTCTGTCTGATTGAGCGCAGGAATGCACCTCCGGCCGAGACCGAAGTCGTCGGATTCAGTCACCATAAGCTGTTCCTGATGCCGCTGGAAAATACCGACGGACTGACACCCGGAGCCAGAGTGTTTGCTGCCGGACAGAGTCATACCGGTAATGGCGAAGGGAAACAACTGCCCCTCGGCCCGTCGCTGCTCGGCCGGGTGCTCGACAGTAATGGCCGCCCGCTGGATAACCTGCCCCCGCCGCGGGTGACTGATTACGGATCCCTGTGCAGTCGCCCGATAAACCCGCTGCAACGCACACCGATTCAGCAGGTGCTGGATACGGGGATCCGCGCGATTAACGGGTTGCTGACCGTTGGCCGTGGTCAGCGCATGGGGCTGTTTGCCGGATCCGGGGTCGGGAAAAGCGTGCTGCTGGGAATGATGGCCCGTTATACCCGCGCGGATGTGATTGTGGTCGGGTTGATTGGGGAGCGTGGACGGGAAGTCAAAGATTTTATTGACAATATTCTCGGTGCAGAAGGTCTGGCACGTTCGGTGGTGATTGCGGCTCCGGCCGACCTTTCGCCCTTACTGCGTATGCAGGGAGCTGCCTACGCGACACGGATTGCTGAAGATTTCCGTGATCGCGGTCAGCATGTGTTGTTAATTATGGACTCCCTGACTCGTTATGCGATGGCCCAGCGGGAAATAGCCCTGGCGATGGGTGAACCTCCGGCAACCCGCGGGTACCCTCCTTCAGTCTTTGCCCGTTTACCGGCTCTGGTCGAACGGGCGGGCAACGGTGATGATGGCAAGGGATCGGTTACTGCCTTTTATACGGTACTGACCGAAGGTGATGATCCCCAGGACCCGATTGCCGATGCGGCCAGGGCTATTCTCGACGGCCATATTGTCCTGTCACGGCAACTTGCCGAGGCAGGCCATTATCCGGCCATCGACATTGAAGCGTCAATAAGCCGTGTAATGTATGAATTAGTCAGTGGATCACAACTGCAACAGGCACGTTATTGTAAGCAACTGCTTTCAGCCTGGCAGCGCAACCATGATTTGATCAGTGTCGGTGCGTATGTCTCTGGCAGCGATCCGTTGCTGGATGAAGCGATCAGACTGCATCAGGTAATGACCGCTTATCTGCAACAGGGTATCCGGCAGTATTGCAGTTATGCGTCTGCCTGTGAGCAGCTGGAACATTTGTTTAGTCGTCCGGAGGAACAGTCATGAATAACCGCCCCGTACTTGTCACCCTTTGTGAGCTGGCCAGCAACCAGGCCGACAACGCAGCCCGGCAACTGGGTCAGCTGCAATCGGCACAGCAACAGGCCCTGAACCAGCAACAACTGCTGACCGGTTACTATCAGGATTACCAGCAATACCTGCACCAGAAGATACAACCGGGGATGCCTGTCGGCCACTGGGATGACTATCAGCAGTTTCTTCCTGCGGTGCAACAGGCGATCAGCCTGCAGCAGCAGGCAATACAACAGGGTGAGCAGTATATCGCCAGCGCACTGGCGTACTGGCAGAGCAAAAAACAACGACTGAATGCGTTGCAGACATTGCTGCACCGCCATCAGCAACGCCTGAATGCGCAGCAACAGCGACAACAGCAAAAACTGACTGATGAATTTTCTGCCCGCCGTTTTCACGGAGCACAATCATGTCGCAGCTGATTATCCTGGCGCAGGCGCTGAATAAAATCAGTAGCCACAGTAACAACCTGTCTGCGGGAAAACCCGTCGCGGCCTGGCCTTTCTCCGACCTGATTTCCTCGCCTAACGGGCTGATAACCGCTAAATCCGGCCGCCACCCGATCGCGAAAAAGGCGACAGTTCTGCCGTCCGGTAATAACATCACCGCCAGTCATATCACGCCATTGCTGGCCATGCTGACAACACCGGTTATCCCCGGCAGGCTGATGCCTCCAGCCGGGACAGAACTGCGGGAACGTCTGGCAGGCCCGCTGACAAGCACGGGTCTGCCAGACCACCGGTCTGCATCCCCGCGTCATCTTCCGCCCGCCGCCACAGATATCATGACGCAGTCGTCTGACCAACATCTCCCCCGACAGTCGCGGTTCCCTGTCCTGCCCAGCGGGGATTCCCGCCAGCACTTACCGGTAACCGGCAAACGGCCAGCACCGGCTGCGCCAGCGAGGGGGCAGCATCCGTTGACGGCAGAAACACCCCTTGCGGCCGGGCCCCGCCAGTCGGTGCCGCCCATACCATTGTTCAGGGTGCCGCAGGCCAGTCCGGCGCCGGTCAGTGACCATATCCGGCCGGCACCGGTCTCAGCGTCCACTGCACACACTCACTTGCCGTCGATCATCGCCTTATGCAGCGATAACGGGGGGCCTCTGGCTGCCGGGCGGGCGATGACCGCCAGCACACCGGTAAGTGTTCCCGCGGACAACCCGGCATGGCAACAACAACTGAGCCGTCAGGTGATTTTTATGCATCAGCAAGGCTTACACACGGCGGAACTGCGCTTACATCCGCAGGAACTCGGCAGTCTGAAAATTTCGCTGGTGATGAAAAGCGATCAGGCGTACCTGACGTTATTGTCCGGCCACAGCCAGGTCAGAACGGTACTGGAAGCGGCATTACCCGACCTGCGACATGCACTGGCCGGGAATGGTATCAGTCTGGGAGGAAGTTTCGTCGGTAACGAGGACCCCTCATCGTCGTCAATGTTTACCCCGCCGGATAGCCGACAATACCCGTCGGGCTCCCCTGCCGGCAGCTCGCTGGCCAGCGAAGATCCGCCGGTGATGCATAACACTGCCGGCGTCAGGATGCTGACACTGACCGACGGCCGGGTCGACCTCTTCGCCTGAAACGCTGTGTCATCACCCTGGCTGATGGTACCGGTATATCCGGAAGTATGCTGCTCTCTGTTCAGAAACAGGCTCTTTTCGGCCCATTGTCCGGTGATTAACCCGTGATAATCCCGGGCAGCAGCAAAGATTTACCTCTATCAAGGAACTGATTTAGCTAATGACTACACTCCCGAGAAAGAAAACAGCAAAGCGTCTGTTACTGTCGCTGATGGTTATTGTGATTCTGATCGCTGCCTGCACGATTGCCGGTTACAGTTTTCTGAAAATGAAACAATCCGATCCGGGAACGCAGAAAAAAACAGCGACTGTCGCTGCCCTTCCCCCGGCCAGCCCGGTATTCCTGGCGCTGGATGCCTTTACGGTGAATCTGCCAGCCAGTACCCCCGACGATGAAGACAAGGTTCTGTATGCCGGATTTACTCTGCGCCTGCCCGATGAGGCGACCCGCAACCGGCTTAACCAGTATTTACCGGAAGTCCGCAGCCGTCTGATTTTACTGCTGACCAGCCAGAATCAGCGGGATCTGGAAACAGAACAGGGTAAGCATGACCTGACCGGAAAAATTAAACAGGTACTGGCACCGTCATTTATACCCGGTCAGCCGCCACAGGTGATTAACGATGTACTTTTCACATCCTTTATTCTGAGATAATCCATGGCTGACAATATTCTTTCTCAGGCTGAAATTGACCAGCTCCTGAATGGCGATAACGGCAGTAACGACAGCACAGCAAGCCCGCTGCACGGCGAAGAAGCGGTTAAAGCTTATGACCCGGCGACCCAGCGCCGGATTGTGCGTGAGCGTCTGCAGGCGCTGGAAATTATTAATGAACGTTTTGCCCGCCAGTTCAGGATGGGATTATTTAATCTGTTGCGCCGCAGCCCTGATATCAGCGTCGGGCAGGTTAATATTCAGCCCTATCAGGAGTTTGCCCGTAATTTACCGGTGCCGACCAACCTGAACCTTATCCATCTGAAGCCCCTGCGTGGTACCGCACTGGTGGTGTTCTCACCCAGCCTGGTGTTTATCGCTGTGGATAATCTGTTTGGCGGCGATGGACGCTTTCCGACCAAAGTTGAAGGCCGGGAATTTACGTATACAGAACAGCGGGTGATCCACCGGATGCTGAAACTGGCACTGGATAGCTACAGTGAAGCATGGCAGGCGATTTATCCGTTATCAATAGAATTTGTCCGTTCAGAAATGCAGGTCAAATTTACTAATATCACTACGTCACCAAACGATATTGTGGTGAATACCCCGTTCCAGGTAGAAATTGGTAATCTGGTGGGTGAGTTTAATATCTGTATTCCATTTCCGATGATCGAACCATTACGCGAATTGCTGGTGAATCCTCCCCTGGAAAATTCCCGTCAGGAAGATAGCCAGTGGCGTGAAACCCTGGTCAGAGAAGTACAGCTTTCAGCACTGCAAGTCACCGCCCACTTCGCCGATATCGCCCTGCCCCTGTCGCGGATTTTAACCCTGAAAACAGGGGATATCCTGCCACTGGATAAGCCTCAGCATGTGACAGCACATGTCGATAATGTGCCGGTATTTACCGGACAGCATGGCATTTTAAACGACCAGTATGCCCTGCGTGTACTGACACTGATTAATCCGACATTACACTCTTTGCACGAGGATCAGCCTGATGAGTGATATACAGCATCCGTCAGAAAATAACGGGCCAGAGCAGGACCTGTGGGCCGAGGCTATGCAGCAACAGGCGGCTACAGTGACCGACACTGTCCCGCCGCAGACCGCCAGCGAGGATGCCCCGGACACGGCGGAAGCACAGGATGTCAGCCTGATTATGGATGTTCCGGTACGGCTGACGGTGGAGCTGGGCCGGACCCGGATGACCATTAAAGATCTGCTGCGTCTGACGCGGGGATCGATCGTCCCGCTGGAAGGGCTGGCCGGTGAACCTCTGGATATTCTGATCAATAGTTATCTGATAGCCCAGGGGGAAGTGGTGGTGGTTAACGATAAATATGGCGTCAGGATCACCGATATTATCACCCCGTCAGAACGTATGCGTCGTCTGAGCCGCTAATCATGCCACTGCAATCATTAACCGGTACGCCTGTTCCATCCGACAACCTGTTCGCGCTACAGGATATCGCCCACACCAGTGCTGTTTTACTGGTGTTACTGGCGGTGCTGTTTGCCCTGCGCTGGCTGCTTAAAAAACAGCGCATTACCCGCCATACGGGCCGTAGCGGGCTACAGATCAATGACAGCCTTGTCGTAGGTCAGCATGAGAAAATTGTGGTGGTAGCATTGTCTGACTGCCAGCTGGTACTGGGGGTAACAGCTCAGCAAATCACCCACCTTTACACATTACCTGCCACAGAGCCGCCCGCGGCGCCTGCTTCTCCGGCCACCGACAGCCAGACTTTTCTGCTGCGCTTACAGACGCTGCTGACACATAGAGGATACCGACAATGAAATTGTCACTGCCTTGTCTGTTATTACTTTGTCTGATCCCCGCCGCGGGATATGGGGCACCCGTGCCATTACAATCACTGACGGCTGACAGTCCGGACTGGCCCCTGCCGGTGCAAACTCTGGTGTTTATCGGGGCACTGACACTGCTACCGGCGGCCTTACTGATGATGACCAGCTTTACCCGAATAATTATTGTCTTTGGCCTGTTACGCAGTGCACTTGGCACGCCGTCGGCCCCGCCGAACCAGGTGATGCTCGGGCTGGCTCTGTTTCTGACTTTTTTTGTGATGTCACCGACCCTCGACCAGGTATACCAGCAGGCCTGGCTGCCTTTCAGTGAAAACCGGCTGCCTGCCGGAGAGGCACTGGCTGCAGGCAGCCGTCCGCTGGCCCGGTTTATGCTGAAACAAACCCGTGAATCAGATTTGGCCCTGTTTGTCCGGCTGGCGAAGCATCCGCCAATCCAGCGTCCCGAAGATGTTCCTATGCGTATTCTTGTTCCGGCCTATATCACCAGCGAATTAAAGACAGCCTTCAGGATTGGCTTTACAGTATTTATTCCTTTCCTGATTATCGATTTAGTGGTCGCCAGCATACTGATGGCGCTGGGAATGATGATGGTGCCCCCGGCAACGATTTCTTTACCCTTTAAGCTGATGTTATTTGTGCTGGCTAATGGCTGGCAGGTGCTGATTGGTTCACTGGCACAGAGTTTTATTCAATAACCCTGCGGATTACCGTTTAAACCTGATAAGGAATAGCTGATGTCTCCTGAAGCTGTGATGTCCGTAGGACAAAATGCGATGAAAGTCGCATTGTTGCTGGCATCCCCGCCATTGCTGGCGGCACTGGTCAGCGGATTAGTGATCAGTTTATTGCAGGCTGCCACCCAGATTAATGAACAAACGTTATCTTTTATCCCGAAAATTCTGGCTGTGGTGCTGACCCTGCTGATTGCCGGTCCGTGGATGCTGAATCTTTTACTGGAATATATGCGCAGTATTCTGACTTCCGTGGCTTTTGCGACGAGTTAGAGGCGATGAATTCTGCCAGTATCAGCCAGCTGTCAGCCATGGTCAGTGATTTTTTCTGGCCATTCTGCCGGATTCTGGCCCTGATCAGCGCCGCACCGTTGCTGAGCGAAAAACAGGTCAGTCCGCGGGTAAAAACAGGGCTGGCGCTGGCCATTTGCGGGCTGATTACCCCGTTACTGCCAGCCAGTGGTATTTCGTTATTTTCCCTGGCGGGGATACTGACCCTTGGTCAGCAATATATGATTGGTACCGCGCTTGGCTGGGGGATGACATTTGCCTTCGCCGCGGTCCGGCTGGCGGGTGAAGTCACAGGCCTGCAGATGGGACTGTCATTTGCCTCATTTTATGATCAGTCCAGTCACAGTACTGTATCGGTACTGGCCCGGATTTATTATATGCTGGCCCTGTTATTGTTCCTCAGTTTTAATGGTCATCTGTGGTTACTGGAAACAGTGACAGAGTCTTTTTCTGCTCTGCCCGTCGGCGTTCGCTCTCTGTCACCGGGGGGAGTCAACGCCCTGTGCCAGTTCGCGGCAATAATATTCAGCAGTGCCCTGCGGCTGGCCCTGCCATTGATTATGTTTCTGCTGACCCTGAACCTGACTCTTGGCTTGCTTAACCGCATGTCACCACAATTATCGGTATTCGTGGTCGGGTTCCCCCTGACACTGACCCTCGGTATTCTCAGCAGCAGGTTATTATTTCCATGGTTTATACCTTATACCAGTCAGTTATTTAGTCGAATATCAGAGCAACTGAGCGGAATATTATTACAATGACTGGTATTCACAGGAACTGGCTGATACTCTGTCCCGGCTAATGATTTGCTTGCGGGATTATAATAATACAATACGCTGGTGGGGCCATTCATCACCTGAGCCTGATGAACTATACCCTGGCATATAAATAAAAATCTTATAAAAACATTGCTGTACTTTTTTCAGACACCGGATGCTTTTGTGATACTTTTTGCTAATACTAAACCTTCCTGCCGGATGTGTTTTGTATTTCGCGTGTATGTGTGATTTTTTCATTCGGGCAGGAACATATTTATGTCAAGCGTTATTATCGATCCATGTCATTTCACCCGGACCGGATTAAAAGAGTATCTTAATTCGCAAGGAGTAATAAGCCACTGCTGTCAGGGTGTCATTAATCCGCAACAATTGAAATGCACACTGGATAGTTTAACACCTTCTCTGGTATTTATTTCTGAACAATGTCTGGATAACCATTGCCGGGAAAACTCAGAAATTAAAAAAGTCATCGCTCAATATCCCGATACTGTATTTTTTATTTTTATGGCATTGCCTAACAGTCATTTCAGCGATCACCTCTATCTGCGTGAGAATATTATTGTCACCACCAAGGCACTGGATAAACTTTCACTGGAACGTCTTATCTCCCCTTATCTGAGCAAAACAGGCAAAAAATTCTCACGCCGTAGCCGTCAGCCAGTCGCGAAACCGGTGGCTTTAAGCCGTGCAGAATCAGATATGCTGAAAATGTGGATGTCCGGCTACGACACCTTACAAATTGCCGGGCTGATGCAGATAAAAGCAAAAACTATCTCTTCCCATAAAGGCAATATTAAGAAAAAAATTAAGACGCAGAATAAACAGGTAATTTATCATCTGGTGAAACTGACTCAGACGCTGACCACTGGTCTTCATTCCGGACACTGACAGCCGTTTTTTACGCAGCAGAGCGGATATGCTCTGCTGCGGGCTGCCTGTGCAGGTTAATCGCCTTGCCCGGGTTCGACAAATATCCCGTCAGGATCGTTCTTTTCATTAAAGAACCAGACCCCCTTCGGGTAATCATCCAGAGCGACCAGAAACATAACACCTTCACTGAATGTTTCCACCGCCAGTACTTTACCCTTACGCCGTGGCCCGTCTGCGGTTTTTACCGTTACCCACTCACCTGTCTGCATGTGCTGTCCTCTGCTGGCTTTATCTGACTACCGGGTCAAAACAAAACAGGACAACCCGAAGGTTGTCCTGTTTTACTGTCTATAGATACCATTGCTCACAGACTCAGATTTTGCAGCCTTCGCAATCAGCCTCGTCACTGAGATCCGCCGGAATTTCAGTGGCTTTTTGCTGTGCTTTGGCTTCTGCATCGGCCAGTTGTGCATCAATGTCAAATTCAAAAATATCGTCGCTCATTCTCTGTTACTCCGCTATTCACATGCCGTGCCAGTTATACCTGTTCACGACGGATTTTTCCAAACAGTTTCACCAGACACAGCACAATCGACCCAATTATCGCTCCGGTAACCAGTGGGGCGGCCGTGCTGCTCAGTACTGATAACCACAGGCTCCCCGCCGGGCGGCTGAGTTGTTCAACCCAGTGGTGTAACCAGGGTATACCGTGTATCGCTATCCCGCCACCGACCAGTAACATTGCCAGTGTACCGACTACCGACAAAATCTTCATCAGCAACGGTGCCAGCACCAGTAATCCGTCCCCCGTACGCCGGGCGACAGATGATGTTTTCTGTTGCAGCCAGTAGCCAAAGTCATCAATTCTGACAATTAATGCCACGATACCGTAAACACCGACCGTCACCAGCAGTGCAATTCCGGACAGGATAAGGATTTGATTCAGCAGTGGTGCTTCTGAAACAATCCCCAGCGTCAGGGCCACAATTTCGGCCGAGAGAATAAAGTCGGTACGTATTGCACCTTTAATTTTATCTTTTTCATAACGTACAGCATCCTGCTGACTGAAATTTTCCAGTCGTTTCTGTCTGGCTTCCGGTGTTTTTCGTTGTTTATCCGCAGTCAGCCAGTGAATAATCTTTTCCATACCTTCATAACTGAGATAAGCGCCGCCAAGCATTAATAACGGCGTAATCAGCCAGGGAACAAACGCCGAAATCAGTAATGCCAGAGGCACCAGGATCACTTTATTCAGTAAAGATCCTTTAGCAACACCCCAGACTACCGGCAGTTCACGGTTTGCTTTTACCCCTGTGACCTGCTGAGCATTGAGGGACAAATCATCACCCAGTACTCCGGCGGTTTTTTTCGCCGCCACTTTTCCCATCACAGAAATATCGTCCAGCAAGGTCGCGATATCATCAAGCAGAGCAAGCAGACTGGTTCCGGCCAAAAATAATTCCTTACCTGTTATCAGGTGTAAACGTGCCGCGGGATAATGCGGCACTGAAGATTAAGCAGAGTGACGCGCTATATTTCCGTATCCGCCGGATGGCAGCACGGGCATATTTCCATTTCGGTGACGGTCATATCGGCAATCCCCGGGGTCTGCCACTCTACCCGCACCGGCTGGCCCGCGGTCAGCTGGTGATGAATATATTTACTCACCGGTGTTTCTGTCAGACCACTGATCTCTTCAGTAGCTACCGGTTGGTCTCCTACATAAACAGTGGCAGTCGCATGGGTTCTGACCATCCGTTCATTCTGCAGGGCATAAAGACGCTTTACTGTCAGTTTGATACTGGCCATAACTGAGTTCCTGATAACGGGGATATAAGGTCACCCCTCACTTTACTCAATAGACCGCATGACAGGCAACCTTAGCCGCAGCACTGAAACACTATTTACTGCCCGCCGCTTTACTGACAAATACTCCTGAACGTGACAGACCAGTTTAGGCCACCGGTCCGTCAGCCGGGGGTTACTCCGGGGATAATTTTTGCCATAAATTCCTGCTGAATATTCTGATCCGGCTGCGGCTGTCCCCCGGACAGTTCGCTGCTTAACCTGGCCATATATTCAACCAGGAATGACGCGTGATATTCGGCCAGCACCCTGCCGGTTTCCGTATGCATCGTCGCCGGTAAACCGAGCAGCTTTGTCTGAAAGTGATCCAGTGACCACTGCACATCATTTAACGGCCGCTGGCGGGCAAAGGGATCATCACTGTCAAAAAGTGCCCTGCCGAGGGCCCCGGAAGTATAAAACACTCTGGCAAGACCAATCGCCCCCAGTGATTCCAGCCGATCAGCATCCTGCACTATTTTCGCCTCCTGGCTTTGTGCCGGGATTCCGGCGCTGAAACTATGGGCTTCTACGGCGTGGCTGACCGCCGGGTAAAGTTCACCGGGAAAATCGGCAAAATCTGCCTGCAGTACACGCAGAGTCTCGCGGGCTGCATAACGTGAGGCAAGATGGCGTTCCGGATGATTTTTAGGCAGATTGACAATATCATGGAAATAACATGCCGTGAGTACAATCAACGGGCTGGCTTCAGTACCGGCCATTATTTTACGGGCACTGGCCCAGACGCGTTGCAGATGCGCCAGATCATGAGCTTTATCCTGATGGTCCCAGTTAGCTCTGAACCATTGGTCAAACAGGGACTGCCATTCAGCGACTGATTTCATATTTACACTCCCTTTGTCTGGCCTGAGTACACTGCTATCCTTGTTTATCATAAGCCCGCATTCTGACAGTAATACGAATCACAACCAAATTTAATGTAACAATCGTCGTGTCGCCGTGGAAATACTGTCCTCCTCCGGAAGATTACTCAGCAGTCAGCGCCGTAAATTCTTAACCTCCGCCGGAGTCATTCGTTTTACCCACACCGGTCGCTGTTGTCTGATTGCTGATATAACTCTTTTTTATATTTTATCTTCAAAACTGCAGTAAAACTGTTTTCACAGCCTCTCTGTCGCGCTAGTCTCTTACCCCTGAATGCCCCCCTGACGATAATAGCGCGGTGTCATTCCGAAAAGTGATAAAAAAAACTAATTACTGGCAGGACAACTATGGACTCAACACTTACATCAGACAGCCATGGATCAAATGGTGACACCCTTTCCCGGGCCAGACGTGCCGCCTGGGGAAGCTTCGCCGGCGCAGTCGTCGACTGGTATGACTTTCTGTTATATGGCATCACCGCGGCTCTGGTGTTCAATCATGAATTTTTCCCGCAAATC
Organism: Tatumella sp. JGM94; assembly: GCF_018257595.1. Taxonomy (NCBI): domain Bacteria; kingdom Pseudomonadati; phylum Pseudomonadota; class Gammaproteobacteria; order Enterobacterales; family Erwiniaceae; genus Tatumella; species Tatumella sp. JGM94. Next base: position 132,204 of record NZ_JAERJN010000013.1, read on the forward strand.
AGCCCGGCAATGGGTACGCTGGCCGCATTTGCCACCTTCGGTGTGGGCTTTTTATTCCGCCCGTTAGGCGGCATTATCTTTGGTCATTTCGGCGATCGACTGGGCAGGAAGCGAATGCTGATGATGACCGTATGGATCATGGGATGCGCAACTGCAGCTATCGGTCTGCTGCCTTCATTTACTCAGATTGGCTGGCTGGCGCCGGTACTGCTGGTAACCCTGCGGGCAATTCAGGGATTTGCCGTCGGTGGCGAATGGGGCGGGGCCGCTCTGCTGGCAGTAGAAAGCGCCCCTGAGAAGAAAAAATCGTTTTACAGCAGCGGTGTTCAGGTCGGTTACGGTGTCGGGCTGTTACTCTCTACCGGACTGGTATCACTGATCAGTCACTTTACTACTGACCAGCAGTTTTTGAGCTGGGGCTGGCGCATTCCTTTTATTTTCAGCCTGTTATTGGTTGCCGGTGCACTCTGGATCCGTAACGGCATGCAGGAGTCAGCCGCGTTCCGCCAACAGGCATTACCGGTAAACTCTTGCCCCCCGCGCAAAGGATTACCGGTATTGCAGGCATTGATCAGACACCCCGGTGCATTTCTGCAGATTATTGCGCTGCGGTTATGTGAGCTTCTGACAATGTATATCGTGACTACTTTTGCGCTTAATTATTCCACGCAGAATCTTGGACTTCCGCGCGAGCTATTCCTGAATATCGGGCTGCTGGTCGGTGCTATCAGTTGCCTGACTATTCCCTGTTTCGCCTGGCTGGCCGATACCTATGGGCGCAAGAAAGTTTATATTGGTGGTGCGTTAACAGGCACTGTGTGCGCTGTCCCGTTCTTTATGGCGCTGGAGTCTCAGTCGGTAGTATGGATCATCTTTTTTTCTCTGATGCTGGCCAATATTGCCCATGATATGGTGGTCTGTGTACAGCAGCCGATGTTTACCGAAATGTTCGGTACCGGATTCCGTTACAGTGGCGCCGGGGTTGGTTATCAGGTGGCCAGTGTGGTCGGTGGTGGTTTCACCCCGTTCATCGCTGCCGCGCTGGTCAGCTGGTCTGCCGGAGGATGGCACAGTGTTGCCGTTTACCTGGCCGCCGGATGCCTTATCTCGCTGGTAGTTGCTGCATTTATGAAGACCCCTTCCCGCTGACAATTTCAGTTGCGTATCCCGGGATCCTTACCGGGGTACGCCCTTTTCATCTCCCCGCCCTATTGACACTACAGCCAGAAAGTATAGGATTAGCATCGTATCATTTTGTTATGTTATAACATACTTAAAATAATCTATCGCATTATCACGGGGATGCTCATGCCAGAATTTAAACAATCAGTCGCTGATATTTCTTCACTTGCGGATTCCGCCGCAAGGATACGCAGGGCAAAAAAACCGTTTTTCGCCCTGATGACACTGTTTAGCGCACTGCTAACCACCAGCCCACAGAGCATAGCCGCCGGAACATCAGTCGTACATGCTATCGGTATTGAAAATCAGTATGCCGATGTCATCAGTCAGATTGGTGGAAAATATGTCGATGTCACCTCGATTATCTCAGACCCGAATACCGACCCGCATACCTTTGAAGCCAGCCCGGGGATTGCACGACAGATAGCGGACGCGACCCTGATTGTCGAAAACGGTGCCGGTTATGATGACTGGGCAGATAAACTGATGGCAGCGTCGCCGAATGCTGCACGTAAAGTAATCAATGTCCACTCCCTGTTAAATCTGCCACAAAATACGGCTAACCCGCACCTGTGGTATCAACCTCAGACCATGCCTGTGGTTGCAGAGGCGATTGCAACACAACTCGCCGAACAATTACCGGCCCATGCCGCCTGGTTCCGTAAAAATGCCGAAAAATTCCGTCAGTCAATGCAACCGGTTGATCAGGCAATCAGTGCCTTCAGGACTGACTTCCCTGATACGCCGGTTGCGGTTACCGAGCCGGTAGGCGACTATCTGCTGGAGGCTATGGGGGCGAAGATCCTTACGCCCAAAGCACTTGAATACGGCATTATGAATGATGTCGACCCGGCCCCTCAGTTAGTCAGCGAACAGAATGCTCTGTTGTCAGGTAATAAGGTGCGGGTTTTCGTGTATAACCAGCAAGTGACCGATCCTGTCACCAGCCATTTCCTCAGCCTGGCGAGGGAACATCATGTGCCGGTGGTGGGTGTCTATGAAACCATGCCTGAGCCCGGCTATCACTACCAGTCCTGGATGCTGGCGGAAGTAAAAGCATTACGCAAAGCATTAACTGATAAGGCCTCAACCGAATCTCTGATGGCCGGAAAACAGTAATATGTCTGACAGGTCTCAGGTTCTGAGCGTCCGCGGGCTGGGGGTCAGTTACCCCGGCCGGCAGGTACTGCATGATGTGAATTTCGATATTGGTCAGGGCGAATTCTGTGGGCTTATCGGGGCTAATGGCTCAGGAAAAACAACATTATTCCGTACATTACTGGGCCTGCAGACCTTGAGTGAAGGCAGAATACTGTTAAATGGCGGTCAGGTTCAACAGGGGTTAGCCGCTGCGGGCTATGTTCCGCAGAAAAACTTCCTTGATCCTGATATCCCTCTGACGGCACGGGATGTGGTTGCTCTGGGCCTCGACGGACATCGTCCCGGCTTCAGCCTGCGGCCCCGTCGTCACCGGCAAATTATTGATGAGATGCTGGCAGCAACAGATGCACTCTGCTTCGCCAGCCAGCGGATCGGACGTTTGTCGGGAGGACAACAGCAACGGGTGTTAATCGCTCATGCCCTGGCCCGTCGTCCGCGCCTGTTACTGCTTGATGAGCCACTGGCTAATCTGGATATGGCTGCAGCAGCGGACATTATCAGTTTGCTGAAACGTCTGGCCCGTGAACAGCAGGTATCGGTATTGTTATCTGCTCACGATATTAATCCCCTGCTCCCGGTCATGGATCGTGTGGTGTATCTGGCAAATGGCCGGGCTGCCAGCGGACCTGCCGGAGAGGTGATCCGCACCAGCGTACTTAGCCGTTTATACGGATATCATATTGATGTCATCCGTGTGCATGGCCGGATGCTGGTGGTCGCGACAGATCCCGCAACCGCGCTGGCCGCTCCCGCCGATGATCAGTTGCCCCATGTCACCTCTGTTCCTTAGGTCTCTGCGTATGTTTTCTGTTTTTCTCTGTCACGGTTTCTTCAGCAGCCAGCCGGTGCAAACAGCGTTGATCGTCGGTGGCGGTGCTGCAGTGGTATGCGGTATCACCGGCGTCTTTGCGTTAATCCGTGGTCATGCTTTTGCCGGGCATGCGTTATCGGATATCAGCAGTGCCGGAGGCGCCGCCGCTTTTCTGCTCGGAATAAATGCCCTGGCCGGATTTACTATTATGGCGCTGGCAGGAGCCGCTGGTATTGAACTCAGTGCTGCACGTCACAGCCGGGAGCGTAGCCTGTCAACCGGCATAGTACTCAGTGCCGGACTGGGTTTTTCGGCCCTGTTCCTTTATTTTGCGGTCAGAAAACATAATTCTTCCGGTGCAACCTTATCGGTCATGTTCGGTTCTGTCTGGACCCTGCCGGCCGCGATTGTCCCGTGGATTATCATTTGCGGCGGATGTGCTCTGCTGCTGCTGATCTTAATCTGGCGTCCGGTATTACTGTGTGCCATTGACCCGGACCTGGCGAGGATGCGCGGGATTAATGTACGGCTGGTCGGGGTAATGCAACTGGCAGCTCTCGCTCTGGCCGTCGCCCTGTCGTCAATGACCGTCGGCGCTATTCTGTCTACCGCATTACTGACCGGCCCGGCAGCTATCGCACTGCGCTTTAGCCGATCGCCCCTGACTGCTGTCTGTCTGGCAGCGCTCAGTGGACTATTATCGGTCTGGCTCGGTATCTGGATGGCTTATCAGAGTTTCTACTGGACCAATAGTCAGGGCTGGCCGGTCAGCTTCTTTATCGTCAGTATTATTTTTACCGGCTGGGCAGTCAGCGGCCTGTTCCCGCGGGGGATCGGTTTTTTCCGCCAACTTTTCAGGAAGAAGCGTCATGTTTAGCGGTTTTATGTTTACCAGCTGGATAGCCGCCAGTCTGGTGGCAATAGTCTGCGGGCTGGTGGGTTTTTTTGTGATTCTGCGTGGTGCCTCATTTACCGCCCATGCACTGCCGATGAGTGCTTTTCCGGGAGCCGCAGCCGCCGTTTTACTGGGGGTTAATCCGTTCTACGGAGTTTTGTTATTTTCTGTACTGGGCGCATTAGGTATTCATACCTTCGGCCGCCATCATCACCGGGAAGTGGCTACAGCTTTGTGTCTGGTCACTCTGCTGGCTATCGGCACACTGTTGCTCAGCCTGAGCGGCCGTTATGTGCAATCCGTATACTCGTTACTGTTTGGTGATTTACTGGGTATCAGCCGTTCACAGCTGTTACCGCTGGCCATCAGCGCACTGGTTGCCGTACTGATGATCGCAACACTTTTCCGCCGTCTGCTGCTCAGTTCGTTTTCACCGGAGCTGGCAGCAGTGAGAGGGATCCCATTGCGTAATACCGAGCTGTGGTTCCTTGCGATCCTGGCGTTAACCACCAGTATTGCATTACCAGTGGTGGGTTCCCTGCTGGTCTTCAGCCTGATGATTGCCCCGCCAGCAATTGCCCGCTCATTATGCAGCCGGCCAGCCAGCGCCCTGTTATTATCGGTGGTAATCTCCCTGACTGTAGTTTGGAGCGCGATTGCCCTGTCATGGTTGACTGACTGGCCGCCGGGTTTTTTTGTCGGGACGCTGGGGGCACTGTTCTGTCTGATGGAACGCGGGTATTCTCGGTTTCGTGAAACAGCGTGCTCAAAGGACAGCTAAATTTTACCCGTATTCCCGCCACGCACGGCTGAGGTACGGGTTCGGTACTCAGCTCAGCCGCTGATTACAGTGGCTGAGTACCTTCCCCATTACCCGTATCCGCTATTCCCGCCAGTCGGGCGCTGAAATATTCAGCACTCAGTGCCGGCAGCACTAAAATGGCTTTGACAACCCTGCCAGCCGCCGTTAATATTCGCCCCGTCTTCACGACAATTCCTCTGTAGTTCAGTCGGTAGAACGGCGGACTGTTAATCCGTATGTCACTGGTTCGAGTCCAGTCAGAGGAGCCATATTAAAGAAGCCCGCTTAAGGAAACTTACGCGGGCTTCTTGCTTTTCATACAGCTCGGCGACTCATTATGTGATTCTGATTCAATAAGCTGGCGTGAAAAATCTTCCCGGTGCATTTTCAATTTTTCCTCCGCAGCGGGAGAATTTGGTGGTCAGATTTGGGGTCAAGTTGGTTCGATGACGGAGTGACCCCCAAATGTCTCTTAACGACTCAAAAATCCGCAACTTAAAACCATCAGCAAAACCCTTCAAAGTTTCCGATTCTCATGGTCTGTACCTTTTAGTTAATCCAGGCGGTTCACGTCTCTGGTATCTCAAATATCGCATCAATAGAAAAGAATCCCGCCTCGGCTTAGGTGCCTACCCTGATGTATCTCTGGCCGACGCTCGTCAGCAACGTGACGGTATTCGAAAATTGCTGGCGCAGAATATCAACCCAGCACAACAGCGATCCGCTGAACGAACTACTTCCTCACCAGAAAAAACCTTCAAGACCGTGGCATTGAGCTGGCATAAAAGCAACCGAACCTGGTCAGAGAACCATGCCGCCCGTCTGCTCGCCAGCATGAATAACCATATTTTCCCGATCATTGGACACCAGCCAGTCACAGAACTGAAAACTCGCCACTTCATCGACCTGCTGAGAGGGATTGAGAAAAAAGGTTTGCTGGAAGTGGCGGCACGAACCCGACAGCATATGTGCAACATCATGCGTCATGCCGTGCATCAGGAGTTGATAGAGCACAACCCGGCGGCAAATCTGGATGGCATCATCGCTCCTCCCGTTAAACGTCACTACCCTGCCCTTCCGCTAGAGAAACTACCAGAACTGTTGACCCGCATTGAGAACTACAAGCAAGGGCGAGAATTAACCCGTTTGGCAGTATCGCTCACCCTGCACCTTTTCATCCGTTCCAGCGAATTGCGTTTCGCCCGTTGGTCTGAGATCGATTTCAGAAACAAAATTTGGCCTAGTGGGAGCGAAGCTGCAAAATGCGACATCTGACTTTTTTGAACTGGATCTGAGTAAAAATCAGTCACCTGTGAAATGGTTGCCATAGCGATTACTCATTGATGATTCAGGGAGTTGGGATGATGTCACAGGATCAGACTTTTGATGACAGGGATGAGTGGCGTTTGCTTGCTGACGAGCTTTCGCTGTTACCGGGAATGACCGATACGGGGCGTTTGGGATTTGCCATTCAACTAAAATTCCGACAGGTACAGGGCCATTACCCTGAATCAATAAACGATTTCCCTTCAGGTATCGTACATGCTATTGCTGAGCAGATCGGATGCGCTGCTGTATCCCTTGAAAACTATCCGTTTCATGGACGGCAGGCTCAGCGACACCGACAACATATTCGTCGCTATCTGGGTGTCAGACTCCCCAATAAAGCTGACATTGCACGACTTAGCACCTGGTTAACCGAGTTTATTCTCCCGTTAAATCCGCAGGCTGTACACGGCAGCGAACTTGTTACTGACTGGTGTCAGGAACAGCTGATTGAACGTCCGGCTGCCGAGCACCTGGAGCGGATTATTCGTTCAGCCGTACACCAGTTCGAAACAACGCAACAAAACACCATATTTACCCGACTTTCACTCGACAGCAAGGTTGCCATCAATCATCTACTGTCAGCCGAAGAACCGGGCACTGCCCGGGTAAACGAAGTCACATTCAGCGGCCTAAAAGCTGACCCGGGAAAGCCCAGCCTGGAGAATGTCCTTTCCGTCATCGCCCAGCTAAAATGCCTTGATGGTGTTGCGCTACAGCCGAATATTTTTCAGGGCATATCCCCTAAATTCATCGTGCAGTTTCAACAACGGTGTGCCAGTGAATCGATCAGGGAGCTTCGTCGCCACCCTTCAGCGATCCGTTACAGTATGGTGGCTATGTTTTGCTGGCGTCGCCGCCAGCAGCTGACCGATGCGTTGATTGAGATGTTGATGGTGCTAATCCATAACCTTGGCACCCGGGCTGAAAAAAAGGTCGATAAAAAGCAGTTTGCGGCGTTTAAAAAAGTCAGGGGCAAAGCGCGTTTGCTGTTCCGCATGGCCGAGGCCACAGTTGACCAGCCGGACGGCGTCATAAAGGAGGTTGTCTATCCCGTTGTCTCACAGAAAATGCTGCAAAATCTGGTCGATGAATTTAAAACGCTGGGGGTAAATACTGAGCAGGAAGTACAGGAATCCATGCGTTCTTCTTACGGTAGCCACTATCGCCGGATGTTGATGCCGGTACTGGATCGGCTTGAGTTTCAGTCCGGCAACGCCCTGTATCGGCCCGTTATTGATGCTATCCAGATTATTAAGGAAAACAGAACCAGCAATCAGAATTTCTATGCGGTGGGTGATGTGCCTGTTGACGGTATTATTCAGAAAAAATGGCGGGATGTTGTCATCGTACAGAGCCAGTCCGGTGAAGAACGCATTAATCGTATCAACTATGAAATTTGTGTTTTACGGGCTTTACGCAAAAGCCTGCGCAACAAAGAAATCTGGGTCACAGGCGCTGATCGCTATCGTGATCCGGCAGAAGATCTCCCTGCCGATTTTGCCACTAACCGCGCATATTATTATTCCCTGTTGCAGGCACCTACTGATGCGACAACCTTTATTAATCAGATCAAAGGCAGGATGCGCCAGTGGCTCGGTACCCTGAATAATGGCTTGCCAGATAATCCCAAACTTCGCATCAGGGAACAGGGGAAAAATCGTATCCACCTGACGCCGCTGGATAAACAAACTGAGCCACCCAACACCGCTGCGCTGAAGCAGGAGATTGGCCAGCGTTGGGCCGATCTGGAGTTGATAGACATACTCAAGGAGGTGGATTTACGGGAACATTTCTCGTCGTTATTTCGCACATCTGCCAGTCGGGAAGTTCTTGAGCCTGAGGTATTACAACGCCGCCTGTTATTATGTCTGTTTGGCCTCGGTACCAATGTAGGCCTGAAGCGTATCGCCAGCCAGCAACCCCGCGTTAACTATGATGAATTGCGCTACGTTAAACGGCGGTTTATTCAGAAAGATGCTTTACGCTCAGCGATTTCACATATTGTGAACGGTATTTTCCGTATTCGTCAGCCCGCTATCTGGGGAAATGCGACGACATCCTGTGCTGCGGACTCCCGAAAGTTTGGTGCGTATGATCAGAATCTGATGACAGAATGGCATGCCCGCTATGGCGGGCGCGGTGTGATGATTTACTGGCATGTCGATACGCACTCCACGTGTATTTATTCACAATTGCGCCGCTGTTCCTCATCGGAGGTGGCCGCGATGATGGAAGGAGTTCTGCGTCACTGTACCGATATGGAAATAAACCACCAGTATGTGGACAGCCACGGGCAAAGTGAGGTGGCCTTTGTGTTCAGTGATGTGCTGGGGTTCGATTTATTGCCGCGCCTGAAAGCGATCGCCCGACAGAAACTGTATGTGTGTGAAAAGGAAGATGCCTTGTTGTACCCGCATCTGACGCCGGTTTTAACCCAGGGGATCGACTGGGAGCTTATTGCACAACAGTATGACGAGATAATTAAATATACAGCGGCACTTAAAACCGGAACAGCCGAACCCGAGGCCATATTACGACGATTCACCCGCAATAACATTCAGCATCCAACCTATAAGGCACTCGCGGAGCTGGGCAAAGCGATTAAGACTATCTTCCTCTGCCGTTATTTGCAGAATGAGTCGCTGCGTTGCGAAATTAATGCGGGTCTCAACGTCGTGGAAAACTGGAACAGCGCCAATAATTTTATTTTTTATGGTGAACACGGAGAATTTACCAGCAACCGGCCTGCGGATCAGGAACTGTCGATGCTCTCTTTGCACCTATTGCAAATCAGCCTGGTCTATATCAATACCTTGTTGATTCAGAATGTGCTCGCTGAGCCAGTCTGGCAGCATCGAATGACAGAAGAAGACTGGCGTGGTCTGACGCCATTGATATACCACCATGTTAATCCATATGGTCGTATCGAACTGAACATGGATCAACGGCTGGCGCTGGCAGCCTGATAGTGTCCAGAACCGTTCGGTTTCGTACACTGGATCTCAATACTGTCCGAAAGTAAGTGAAATTTATTTCGGACATACATTATAATCCGTACATCCTTTTCGGACGGAAATTTCATTATGTCACGCGTTTTTGCTTACTGCCGCGTTTCCACACTGGAGCAGAACACGGAAAACCAGCGCAGGGAAATAGAAGCTGCCGGTTTTGCCGTCAAATCCCAAAGGCTTATTGAGGAGCACATCAGTGGCTCCGTTGCTGCCAGTGAGCGGCCGGGATTTACCCGTCTGCTCGACAGAATGGAAAATGGTGACGTGCTGATTGTCACCAAACTGGATCGTCTTGGACGAAATGCTATGGATGTCAGAAAAACAGTGGAACAGCTGGCTGCGTCAGATATTCGGGTTCACTGCCTGGCACTGGGTGGCGTGGATCTCACCAGCCCGGCCGGAAAAATGACCATGCAGGTGATTTCTGCCGTAGCGGAATTTGAGCGCGATCTGCTGCTTGAGCGCACACACTCGGGTATCGCCCGGGCCAGAGCATCAGGGAAACGCTTTGGACGCCCCTCTGCCCTGAATGATGAACAGAAAAAATCGGTACTGGAACGGCTCAGTACGGGAATGTCTGTGAGTGCAGTGGCCCGTGAATTTGGAACGACCCGACAGACTATTCTCAGGGTAAAGGCGGCTATTCCAGCAGCGTAAACCACCATGTCTGACAGAATCAGTCGTTTCTTTGTCCCGGAACAATGACGATAAAATATCGCCTGGTTACGATGGAATGTTATTTATAGATAAAAATGTGCAGGGAATCAGCATGGAAATTATTGGCGACAACACCTGTATTACCAGCATCAGGCCCAAAAGTAAGGTTGTTTACTGTCGCGGTGAGCCGCATAAATACTGGCTTGAGCTTCAATTCGTGGATGAGAACAACAATCCGGTTACCGGGCTGAATGTGCAGCTGGAATACCACCCGCTGGCCTCTGCAAAGGAGGTCGCTATGTGGAAAAAATATGGTAACCACGACTACAACCCCACGCCGCCGCCTAATCCGCCCGCCGGGGTGACCGACAGCCAGGGACTGGTTCGCTTCGACGACCTGTACTGGATAGCTGTTGACGTGAAGACCGACGCCCAGACACTGGCCGACGAGATGAAAAAGCGCCCGCTGGGCCTGCGGCGCAACCCGAACAGCCAGCCGGTGAGCAACAATATGTTCCGGCCGGAAACCCGCGATCCCAAATGGCGTTCAGACGTGCAGGAAAAGGCCGAGGCAGCCGGGTACATCCATCACTATGTGACCATCGGGGAGCTTTGCGACCGGCTGCCGGAAATCGAGGGCTGGACTGAGCCGGATCCGCCGAAGTTTCATTTTCCCCCCGGACGCTCTCTGAAAGGCACCGAGATAGTGCGGGAGGCTCTGGAGAAGCGGCACGTTATCGAGATCTGCCCGTTCCGGGCGTGGGTGCTGGATCTGCACGATACGAAAGAGTATGACCTCGCCAACGGGCTTAACCTCGGCATCATGGCCGACCTTGCCTATTCAGCCGAAAAAGAGAATAAAACAGTCGATTACTTCTTCCGGCAGAAATGTCTGGACCTGTCCTGCATCCCGCAGTTTGCCGAGTTTCCGTCTTATTTTCACACGCTGTCGGTGGACGTGCCGTTCCGCGATCGTTATCTGGCACCTGTATATCTGAATACAAAGGACAGTGAGCCATCGGAGGGTGATAGCCGCTTTTTTACGGCCGAGTGCGGTACTCATGTGCTGGTTGCGTGGTGCGGAACGGACAGCCTTCTGAATGCCCTGACGGATGCCTCATTCGGGCCGAAGAAGTGCCTGCCCGAGCTTGCCGGTGCGGGTAATATTTACGGCGGTTTTCTGGAAGCCTATGAGCTGGCTAAACGGAAATTTAAGGACGAATTTGATTCAATAAAAGCTGTGATAAAAAATCAGAAATCTTTATTTGTTTGCGGTCACAGTCTGGGGGGTTCCCTGGCACTGCTGTATGCCGCCGAAATGAAAGATAACCATCCGGTACTGTACACCTACGGGATGCCGCGCACGTTTACCCGCGCGGCAATGCCGTTTCTGGACAGCATCACTCACTACCGCCACGTCAATGATAACGACACCGTGCCACAGGTGCCGCTGGAAACCGATATGGACAATCTGTTCTATCAGACGCTGGGGCCGCTGGGCGACAAGCTGGGCTTTAACTGGCTGGCAACGTCGGTTGCCGGTCTGCCGGTCTCTCTCTGGCAGAAAGACATGGAGTTAAAAACGGGGATACGGCTGAAAAAAGACCCGTACTGGCATCACGGCAACACCGTCGTCTTTTTCCGGGCGCAGCAGTGTTCGATGAAGCTCACCAGCCCGAACAGGAAGAGTCTGGTTGATGGTGAGGTATATACCCGGCATTTTGTGGCCGTTAAGCTCTTTCTGGTGCCCTCCCTGAACGATGAGTGTCTGAAAGCAACCGGCGAGCATCAGGCGGCGTTTATCCAGTGCCTGAGCCCGGCCAGTCTGGCAAAGACCTTTCCCAAGAACACCAACCCCACGCTGGACGGCCTCGGCACCGATCCGCGCAGCCATTCGATGGCGCACCGCTACCTGTCCTATATCCATAATCAGGTGCTGGAGCTGGCCGATCCGGCGCGGGAGATGAGCAGGAAAGCGATGCGGGAAAAATTCCGGGAGGAAGTTGAGAAAAGCGAACCCTACAGCAATCCCGATGAGGTTGAGCGTAACCGGCAGTTCATTGCCCTTCAGAATATGCTGCCGGTTACGCTGCACCGGACACAGACAGAGGAAACGGGGAAGAATGCTCTGATCCGCTTTACGGCGGTAACGGAGGAAGAAGTTGAATTCTCTATCTAAAATCGCCGTATTTTTGCCTGCTGTCGTGTTGTTATCAGGGTGCGATGGGCATACTGATCAAACGCTGTTACCGCCGGATAATGCGCGGCGGGTGACGGTGGCCGTCAGGGTACCTGAGGGGATTACGCTGCTGCCGATGCAGATGCTTTACCGTTCGGAACGGTGTAAGAGCAAAGACTATAATTCGAGTAATAAAGCCTATGAAATTCGGGGGTTTAACGGTTTTAAGCAGGCGTTCAGCCCGCAGGGTAGCGGCGATCTCTGGCAGCAGAATATCGCCATTGACGGCGGCGGTCCATGCCAGTGGCAGCTTAATTCTCTGCGTGTCAGCTTTAAGATTTCTGACAGCAACCCTCTGGTGAAGGGGAAAAAGGTTATTGAAACCAGCTATATCTTTGATTTTGATGATTACGGGCTCAGTGACGGATACGGAACAGGAAGGGCAAAAGAAGTCAGTGGAGACCTTGATTTAAAGACGGATTTTTTCCCGATGGAGACCCATTTTTCTGATAACGATATTAGCCTGAAGTTTTTCGGAGGGGATACCAGACTTGAAAATTGGCGTAGACGTTTCCGACTTCATGATACTCAAAATATCCTCATTGAACCGATAGTTCACCTTGATAAAGTTGTGACGTTGGAACCACCTGATAAACCTGGTAATTGGATGGCAATGTACCCCGATGGTAGTCGTTCAGAAATTCCTCGCATCGCCCCGGATTATGACAGGTTACTGTCAATGAAATAGGAGATATATGTACTGAATAAAAAACCTCCGGCATAGCCGGAGGTTTTTCAGATGCGCCTATAAGGCTCTGTTACCAGCAGCGCCCTAACAGGCGCATACGATCTGACATTTGCATCATGAACCGTTACTTACTGCCCGTAAACGGGCTACCCGGATACGGCATCGACAATTGTTCTCCCAGCTTGTCCTGAGACAGTTGATGCCTTATGTATTCCTTTATCTTTGTCGTATTTTTTCCTACCGTGTCAACATAATACCCACGGCACCAAAACTCTCTGTTTCGGTATTTAAATTTCAAATCGCCGAACTGCTCATAAAGCATCAGACTGCTTTTACCCTTCAGATACCCCATGAAGCCCGATACGCTCATTTTTGGCGGGATCTCAAGAAGCATATGGATGTGATCTGCACAACATTCCGCTTCAAGGATATCCCTCAGTGTCAGCATAGTTGGGGGGGCTTACCAGGGAATATATCAATCATCAAATTCTTCCTTATAAAAATCACAAGTTAAATTTATTTGCCACGCATCCTGTTAATTTGAGGTTTCCGTTGATGTAATGAGAACTATTTCATCATCAGAGTTTCGGACTAACCTCTGCATCGCTGCATTAAAACGATAGTCCACCACCAGCACCTCTTGTTCTATCCAGCGCTGTTCCTGCCTTAATTGCCTGAGTTGAGGGCAATCCGGAGCGGTCTCCCAGGCATATTTTCTGGCCCCTATCATGTCATTAATCTGGTGTGCTGACGGCCAATAGTCCGGTAACCAGATCCGGCAGGGGCGGGCTAATGAGTGGGATAGTTGTCGGGCAATCGTCAGACCATTCGGATCAAGATCGGGAAAATGTACCCAGGGGATATCCTGTCCGTATTGAGAAATCCATCGGCAGGCAGGTTGATAATTCATACCGGGAGCCAAAATCAGTATTAAACCATCAACAAGCGGCATATCAACATACGCGCCTAAATTCTCAACGGTCATGATCAGTTGCGCCGATGTCATGTCCAAAGAGAGTAAATCAAGTAGCATTCGTTCTGGAAAACAACACTCCGAACGCCATCGACTCTCATCATCTGCAAATAAAACGTTTTCCCCGTTATTACAGGTAAACGTTAGCCGCAGTTCCGTCCCCTGACTACGAAGTCGCAGGACATCATCATAGGTAACGGTCTGCCCTTTGACTAAGGGCTGGCTCAGACCTGCCTTACTATTACCTCGCCATGCCGACGCTGATTTATGATGGATCCTTTGCAGGCGCCGGGGGATAGCCGGACGATGCTCTTTCCTGCCAACGATCTGTTGCTGAATCTGTTGCTGCACCTGCGCGAGCAGAATTTCCAGGCGTTCACTTTCCACCAGCCGCCAGCGGTTGCGCGTGGAAGGGATAATAATACCCAGTTCAGCCAGATAATTTCGCAGCGACTTTTCCTTAGCATTTTCGGACATCATTTTCCGTTCTTTCAGTTGCTGAAGAATATCGCCAAGTTCACTGACCGGGAAACCTAACTGAAACAGTTCCTGATGCATTAAATTACTTTCACCTCGTCACTTTCAGCATTCTCTGCTGTAGCCAGATAGCTATCAACGTCAAATGGCAGCTGCTGGGCGTCGCGGACACCGGTAATTTTCACCTGATGGCGCGTAACACTTTGCCCGCTGGCCCCCGTGTTCTCTGTCCTGACTATGCGCACCAACTGGTAGCCAGTTCCGGTAATTTTACCTAACGTTTCCGGGGCCGCAACCAACATCTGGCACCCAGTTCTTACCGCCAGTTCGTGGACTGTCGCCTGAGAGGCGGCATCCAGACGGGAAACCTCGTCCATCACCAGTGGCAAAGTGAAAGGCTCTTTATTGCCATGAGAGCTGCGTCCCCAGTGCCTGAGCACAGCAATCAGCACTGCCAGCCCGGAGCCGATTCGTTCCCCGGTTGACAGGCTGGAAGCGTTCAGTAGTTCAAATTGCTCTGCACCACGACGCTGGATTAGTGTTTTTACATCCAGGTAGTTACGGTGATCCAGCAAATGTGAACCCTCAATTTCATGTTGATTGATTTTTTTATACAGACCTGCCAGCGCTTCGGTAACGGTTCCTGCCGTGGAAAAGAGATCGTCCATGCCATAACCGCCTGATTTCAGCGCGTCCAGAGTATCCTGAAAATGTTTAACCGTCCTGGCTTCCAGACGCACACTGGCAACCTGCCCAAAACCAATCCCGGTAAGTTCAGCACTTAACCGGCTTATCGCCCTTTTTTCATCGTTGATCCGGCGCGATAGCGCGTCGGCCAGCTCATCTCTGCGCATCTGGAATGCAGCTTCGGTTTCAGCAAGCATCCGCTGTGCATCTTTCGCTGCCTGAGACAATGCCAGCAGCATTTCCCGGGGTTGCGTGGTGCGCTGGATATCCTGACGAGCTCGTCGGCGAAACAGCGCCACTGCGCGGCTATAAAGCGTGACACAGACTTCAGCAATGTCAGATGTCTCCTGACCGCAGAGCGTCAATTGCTGCATGAAGGGGTCGGCTGAAGAAATAGAATATTCAATAGTTAGCCGGGTCAGTTGAGTCAGTCGTGGTTGATCGACCAGCAAGGGCTCTCCTGGTGAGAGTACTTTGCCATTTATCAGCATCTCGCGCATTTCAGTTTCCAGCTCAGCATAAGAACCATCAGCTTTTAATGCGCTTATAATTCCGTTGCGCTGCTGAGTTATCTGTTCAATTTTTTCAGCCAGGGCAGTGAGTTTGTTATTTTGATTTGTCAGGTTTAATTCTTCTTTTGAGCGTTGCTGATGCATCTCAGCCGTTTTTGTATTGCACTCTCTTAAATTGTTATTCAGTTTTTCAAGTTGGCTCTGTAAATGTGTTAGCTGTGAGGCAAGGTTTGTTTCCAGACCAAGTGTGTAGGGAAATGGTAAATTATCCAGATCATTTTTAGCATCATCACGATTCTGGCGGTAGTGAGTGATCGCAGATACCATATCTGAATAAAATTTATCTTTTTCAGCTAACTCACTTTTTGCATTTGTAAGTTCTTGTTTAATCCGTTCGCCGTCCTGTTCCAGTCGTTTTTGATCGTCTGATAAGACGATTTGCGCTTGTGCTCCATCTTCCAGTATTTTCTGAGCATTAACATATTCCGGATTAAGGTGAGCACGCACACTGTCTAACGCTTTCACCCGTCGAGCGCGCATTGCAGAGGTTTGCCAGGTTTTCTCGCTCTGCTCAACCTGCTGGCGTACTTGCGCGATATTCTCCGGGTATTCTTCCCGTAGTAATGGGTACTCTTTTTCTATCTGATTAATTAACGGCTGATAGCGTTTAATATCACGCCCGGCAGCTTCAGCCCGTTTTATCTGATCAGCAATCCCGGCCAACTCCTGAGGAAAATCGCGAAACAGTATTTTTCTGTCTGGTTCACATTCCTGTAGCGCCAGTAAGAGACTCCGGCTTTTTTTCCACTGACCGGACACGCTTCTGTGTTTTTCTTCAATATCTGTCAGAGCGGTATGACGATGGCTTCGCTGCCGGCGAGTATCTTCCAGTGGCGGTTCATCATTCCAAATAAATGAGGGGGCCGCGCTAACGGCCTTAAGATGTTCGTTGTTACGTTCAGCGTCTTCAATCTCACGTTCCAGCGTCTCGATCTTTTTTTCTGCCCGTTGAATCTGTTGGTCCAATTGAAGGATAAGCGCCTCACGGGCTTTATCACCTAATACGGGCTTTGAGCGTATCTGGCTGATACGGCGGTATCGCGGTTCATCTATAACACACCAGGGCGGGAGGATACTCTCCGCTGTGTTATATTCGTCGGTGATATCTTTAAAAAATGATTCCGACTCGAACGACCCGTTGCGTAAAACGTCTATAGGCTGGGTTACACTGATCAACAAAATATCGGGAAGCGGCCATTGCTCATCGTATTGTGTAAGTAATTGTCTGACGGCATCATCGACATCGCCATTGACAAGTATGGCGAACATTAACGGTCCTAATGCCGCCTCGAAATACCCGGCATCCTGTACTTCAATATCTGCGTACAATTCAGCCACCGATATTCCTGATACGTCAGCGGCAAGAGTCCGTAAATATTCAAGACTCCCGGCTTCTCTTCCGCTCAGTTTGTCACGACGTCCACGGCATTGTTTGATTTCAGTTTCGTAGCCACCGACTATCTGCCGAAGTGATTTAACGTGTAACGCATGATCAAGAATAAGTTGTTCGCAGCGTTGTGGCGTCAAATCATCATCAGGATAAATAGTGCGTAAATAACTAACCGATGGCTGATATTGATGCCACTGCTGACTCTGTTGCTCATAGCGTGCAATATCGATGTCAAGCTGATTAATTTGTTCTTTCACTTCGATCTGACGTTGTGCTAATTGTTCCTTTTGTTCACTTAAGTACAATTCTTGCTCTTGTTGCATCGTCAGTTGCTGCACAAAATCTTCATCGTTCAATAGCAAGGATATAATGCCAGCATCACGAAGCCGCTGCTGAAGGTGTCGCTGTTTTTGATGAGCGCTCTGTAGTACCTTTTGATGCTGTTGTCGCCCCCCTAATTGAGCATCTTCGATATGCCATTTTTCCAGTTGAGCACCTTTTTCTCTAAACCAGTTCTGGGCGTCTGGAGGAGAAATATCATCCCCCAATTTTCGCGCGCTGTTTGCGGAAAAAGTATAAGCATCCAGGATATCCTGATGAGATCGTAATTGGCGCTCCACATGGTTGAGGGTCTTTTCCGCCTCTTTTTCCTGCTTCACGAGTTGTTCAATGAATGCGCTTAATCCAGACAGTGTAAAAACCATATTCCATTGGTTAATCTCATCATAGAGCTGTTTGGCGTGGTTATATTGCAATGCCATTTTCTGGGCAATGCTATAACGCGACACAACATTAGATAACTGTTTGGCTGTGCGTAGCTGGCTCTCTTCGTTCTCACTTTTTTTTCTTTCCAGCTCATCAACAATACCTTGCTGGAGTTTGCTTGCTTCTTTCGCACTCTCTAACTGCGGTTCAAGTTTATTCAGTTCACCAATTGCTTTTTGCTCATGATCAAAGTAAATCCTGCCATCACGAGCACATAACCGCCGTGGCTCAATATCACTCATCTGCTGTTGCGCTATTGATTGTTCCGATTTTATGACGTCTTCCTTGCGCCTTAGGGTACTCAGGGTTTCTTCAATTTTTTCCAGCTCACGTTCAATCCGATATTTTTCTCTCTGAATAGTCGTACGCTCTTCATCATTCATCGCCAGTGTTTTCTCAATAACTGACCACGTATTGGCTGAAAATGATAAACTCAGCGTCAGTAATGAATTAAAAAACTGATAATCCTTTTGATAATTTTGCAGATCTTGCTGCGTGAGCCTGACTTTAATCATCGACTCATGCACCATATTCACAACGGAATGTATATTCCCGCGAGTATGGGCCATTAAATAGGCGCTGAGATGTTTTTCTATCGATTTATCCAGACGCCCGGCCATTGCCGAATGAAGGATCTGGGCCAGACGGTATTTATCATCAGGTGACTGACAGGCTCGGGGTAAAATGCCATGCTGAAACAGTGCCAGCATGTAGGCATTTGGGTCTTTAAATGTCTGAATAGCGCATCCTAATAGTGCTGCTTTATCGCGTAGCTGATCGGTGGTGACCGGGTGAGCCACTTGTTCTTTACGATCAAGTAAACAATCCAGAGGGTTAACGCTATCGGGAAGTTTCAAACAAAATAGCTGGGTTTCTAATGTTGTTCCTGTCTTTTTTTCAGCCCTGACGACGTACAGATGCCGGTGGCCTGTCCCGCGGGCCTCAATCTCCAGAGCAACAATACTGGGCTGCCCTAAGCGTGGAAACATTTCGCTGTCTTTTATTGATGTTGAAACTTTGAAATCATCCTTAGTCCCTAAACTAATATAGCGAATATCAGGGATTTGGCTGAGCATAAACGCGCCCAACAAAGACGTTTTTCCCGCACCATTATTGCCCAACAATGAAATGGTACCGCCATACTGTCGCGATGTACTCAGTGCGTGAGGATTCACCAGATTTAACGTTCGGGCCATAATGCCATTAATGTTGACAATACTAAGGCTACGTATCAGAGGATAGTGGTTCACAATGGGCCCCCTTCATGAGTCCCGGAAGCAAATAAATCGCCCGTGGTATTCATTTCTTCTTCGGCAGAGAAACGATCTCTCTCTGCCAAATCTTCATCTACACTATCCCGCGCTGCCTCATCAATATTGACCAGATAACCTTCCTCGATCAGTTCTTCCAGGCGTTGTGGAATTTCTGACTCTTGCTGTAATCCTCGCAACGGTTCAATAAAACGATAGATCGCGGGTGTTGCCTGGAAGGATTGCCGATCCTTAGAGAGTTGAATGAAAGCATAGCGATCGAATACTATAAGCGACTTTCTGATTTCATCCTGGATTTTAGACAAATCGTATTGGGTCTGTTGGCCAGGACGACGGCGAAATAACTCCAGCATTCTGGTTTCGGATAACTGATTACTCATTCGCTCAAGTAGTTGGTTCGTGGTGAACCACTCTTTTTGGCTAAGTTGTTTTTCGAGTTCCATTGCAACCATAGTCAGGCCCGTGACCATCTGTAACTCATTAAATCGCTCTAAGGGTATTTTTCCACGGCGCCGGGGCAATAAGTAATAAACAGATTCATTGGAAAAGCATAAAGATAAAGACAAACAGTCGTAATATTCGCAAAGCGGATTAAATGCCTGATGAACAAATGAATACAGCATATAATCTGCAGGTAATATATTAACCCCTCTGCGTAATTTATAATCTGCAACTGGGAACAGAGGTGATTTCATTACATCCAGAAATGTATTAAATTGATCACCCTGTGTAGCTTTAAGCTCAGTCATTGAGATCACCTTGTGAAGTTAGCCATTGCTCTTCGATTTCGTAATTTGCTGACTCATCCATTAAAACCCATTCCGGGGAGATATCATCCTGAATATTATCACTCTGTGTCATCAGTTCTTTTATTGTGCACTGTGCCAAGCGAAAGCGATCTGTTTCATTAAATGGGAATTTACTTAAAATATTTCTGATAACAGAGACGTTACTCACCGGTTTATTATCACGTAATGCCTTTTCAACAAACTCCCTTGCGAAACTCTCTAACTGAAACGCAGGCATCTCCCGTACCAATTCTTCATCATCATTATCATCAAGGAACAACGCATTATCCGCCGGAGGTGGCGGTGTGTCCCATTCACGTAATTGCATTAGCTTAACGGTCGAAGGTAATGCTAACGACCATGATGACCGGCCAAATAACTCAATAGTACGATCGATTAAATATCCCAGATTAGCATTAGGATCTAACGCAATACGGATGCGTATACGATCCAGTACGCTGCTAAAGAATCCGGATAAATCCCTTAAGGAATGATTAGCGAATTCCCGAACATCCATTAGTGAACCAAACAAAGAGGATAATGTATTTTTTAATCGCTGAGCCCCGCCTTTTTGTACGACTGTATTTTGCAAAATTTCCAGCTGTATTAATACTGAATCGGCACGGTTCATTACCAACATTCTTAAATCGTTGATCTGACCAGCCAGCGTGCGTATTATTTCCAGAAGTTGCTGAATTTCCGTTTCCAGAGAAATACCAATTTCAGTTTGTATCTCGGAGCGCATTGAATGAAATTTAGAAATAAGGAATTCCTGATTTTTAAAAACCCCCGTCAGGAGATCCTTCAGGCTCGGTAAAAAAATGTCTACCTTTACCAACCATTCACTATCAGTAATTTTTTCTCCGTCGCTGGCAGCATTTAAACTGGACAGTTCCTGATCAATTCTCAGATAACGTTGACTTAATGTTTCTTTATCCTCTAATTCATCAGATTGTTGGAAAGGTTTTAACAAATCATATGCCAACTGAGTCAGGCGATATGTTCCACCCACATCTGCTACAGACATCCCGGCCAGTGACAACAATCCCTGTTCCAGCGCTCGTTTCAGAAAGTTATTAACCCGAACATCGGTGGTATTAGGATCTTCA
The DNA here is from genome assembly GCF_018257595.1 of Tatumella sp. JGM94. Classification (NCBI taxonomy): domain Bacteria; kingdom Pseudomonadati; phylum Pseudomonadota; class Gammaproteobacteria; order Enterobacterales; family Erwiniaceae; genus Tatumella; species Tatumella sp. JGM94. The sequence continues at coordinate 153,011 of NZ_JAERJN010000013.1, forward strand.
TTTATTCTTTCATCAATATAACGGATGATGCTGTGACATGTCGTTTCATCGTAGCCGGATTGTACAAAGTGATGCTCATTATTCGATTCGACACCTGACTCCTCCATACCCCACATAGCCATCGCTGCCAGATAGCTAAACTCATTAGGGGTAAGGTGCAAATTCGGCTGGTATTTACTGATTTTTAACAGTATGCAGCTTAGTGGGCTAGTAAACTGCTGCGGTGTAGGTGCGACATTGTCCATGATAAAGCTCACCTCGGCTTTTCTCGTTCAGTATCTACGCTATTATATCAGATTACCTTTTTTTCTCGCTGAGAACAGTGACATAAATTCAACCTCCGCCTCAAGATCATTATAGAAATCGATAATAACTTAAACTCCACTACTATCCCGACAAATCACTCCACACAAGCACAACTCCGGCGGCTTTGCCGGTGTAATAACCCCAATCCTGACTGGCAAAAAGCCATCTTTTTGACATTGTTTCTTGATAAGCTGCCAGTTCTCAGTTTCAGAGTCCATATGGGTAATCAGGGAATCAAAGGCTCCATCGGCAACTTCTATTTTTAGCTGTTTATCTTCTCCACTGTCAGCGAGATTAGGTTCAGTCCCCTTCGATACCTCGTTTTCCGGTCCAGAAAGATTATTTTTTAACTCTTTATAACTACCTTCAGCCGCTAGAGGAGAATGGAAGAACAAACCGCTAATAAAAATCGCTTCCATCACTTCATAGAAGGAAAAAGAGGTATCCCCATAAAAAAAACGACTACGATCGGTACTATTTACCCCAGAGGCACTTTCCCTTAGTAACTCATCCTTCTGCAAGGTCATCAGCGTTTGCTTATTGTAGAGGATCACTGGCAGATTTTTAATTTCGTGAACATTTTCACTAAGGCTCCAACGTTCTTTATCACCTTTGATAAAACCGGAAGCATCGCAGCTACTTTCTATATCAAATTCGTCAATTGGGGTCCGCTCACGATTGAGCCAGGTTGTAAAATCCTCACCGTCTCCCATATCCTGACTCTGGTATGCTCGGTAGACAGAGATTTGGCGATCAATGCCAATCCACTCAAGATCCCATGTAGTGGGTTTGGATGGTTTTCTTACTTCGTCAATATAGGCCCCAACGTCCCGATCTAAATAAGCGGTTATCAGTTCCTTCCAAGGCTCAATGGCAAAAAAAATATTCGCCAGCGTTGTTCCTTCTTCAATCATCACTGTATGACGGAAAAACCTGAGAAGAAAAAAGGGATCGGTATCAGAAATAGTTTTTTGGATTGATAGCAACGGAAGTGCTGTTGTTTCATCATAATCAGAGCGAAAGCGTAATATGGAGTCCGAGCAGAAAATTAGTTGGCCTTCTAACATTTATCTTGCTCCTGATGTTATATAGCAATCCTTGGCTTATCTACCGCACAGCTTCTTTGCGCTTTATCTGGTTTGAAGGAAAGTATAGATGAGATGGTGTACAAACTATAGTACTCAACTTACATGCAGAAGGGAAAACCAGAAAAAATCGGTGGTCATTCTGGTGGTCTTGACAGAAAAGTCATGCTGATTTAGCTTACTTATTAACCAGTCACTGGCAAAGGCGATCCCAGTCAGAGAAGCCATATTAAAGAATCCCGCTTAAGGGAAATTAAGCGGGATTTTTGCTTTCTATACAGCTCTGAAAATTATTATGTGATTATAATTCAATAAGTTATAGTAAAAAATCTTCCCGGTGCATTTTCAATTTTTCCTCCGCATCGGGAAAAAATTGCTGGTCAAATCCGCGGGCAGGTTAGCTCGATAATGGCAGGCAAAACGACTACTGATTTGCCGAAGCCGGACCGCTTCTTGTGCCATCAGCTTCCGATGCGATGGCCTTACCACTGTTTTGCCATGGCTTCCTGAATGATTTCAGATTTCAGCCGTTATCCGGCATACCTCTTTTTGAGACGACGGTTTTCCTGTTCCGGCTCTTTCAGACGGGACATGAGGGCAGCATCCATCCCGCCAAACTTCGAACACCAGTTATAAAAACTGGCACTGCTGATGCCATGTTCCCGGCACAGTTCCGGAACCGGGGTACCCTCTTCAGCCTGCTTAACAATGGCAATGATCTCGCTGTCTGTAAACGTAACCGGTGAGCTTCGCTGCCCTTCGGGTCATAGACATCCCCCTGAATTCAGGTGAGTAAAAAATTTTGTTTATAAACACCCCGGTTTTTCGGGGGGGATTACCGGATGTGGACAGAATGATGGCGCAACTGTAGCCGGGAGATGTGAGGGCAATGTTTGATGAAAAACCTTTCCTCACTCTCAGCGAGCCTGCCTGTGGTGCCGGTTGCATGGTACTGGCTTTTGCCGACGTTCTTAATCAGGCAGATTACGCCTCACACCGCTATCTGTGGTTTTCCGCGACGGATATTGATCCACTGGCCGCTGACATGGCCTATATCCAGCTGTCGCTCTGCGGCGTGGCCGGAGAGAGCGTCATTGGCAACGTATTGAGTGACGAACAGCGGTGGGGACTGCTGACGCCGGGCCACTATCCCGGTAACTGGTCGCTTCGTCTGTATTCACTGCGAAACAAGGTCGCATAATTACACCATAGCGCTCCCGCCCGGGAGCGTTTTTTATATTCTGTATCATCGTAGCGTTGACAATATGCCTCAGTCTGTATAGTTATAAACTCCTTCCATCGGACAAAAAGCGAACAAATGGATTTAATGAAAATTAGCAAGGAGCGGTTATGTACAACAACAATGAAGTCATCAGTTACCTACAGGCCAGCAAGATTCTTGCACTGAAGCTCGATCATGCTGTTTCTGCTGTCGGCGAACAGATCAGAAACCAGGTTGATACATTAGGGAAGGGGGCGACCCGCCTGCTGTATTACACGTCCTGTTTTACCGATGAATATAACGATGTTTGCCAGCAGCAAAAGACGGAAGACCTGCGCTTCAGGAATGCTGTTATTCGTATTATCCAGCATGGTGACGTTGTCTATGAAATGCTTCGGATCTACTTTGAAAAAATATTTAAATACAAAACCAGTGAACAATTAGAACATATTAAAAAAGCGCTTATGGCCGTGAATGTCCATATAGCTGCCAGCACCCTTACAGGTGCAGGGTACGCTTTAGCGGTCGCTACCAGCGTCCGTATTGGACTGAATCTAAGTATGCAACTCAGTGCCCTTACGGGACGAACAGCAGGTACGGCTGCAGGAATAGTGGCTACATATGGCTTGGTTCAGAAAGCGGCGGATAGTGCCCGCCGTCTGCTCGTCCAGTACCCAGCCTATTACTCTGCACTTTACATGCAACAACTGGAAATGATGTATTTCCTGATTGAACCAGTCTTCGAGCGCGCGGGCGCACTTGAAGCACAATGGTCGTCTGATTCCGGTATAGCAAACATCATCACCCGGATGGTCAGATAACCATGATTCAATCACTAAAGAAATTCCTACTGTGGCAACTCAGGTTTTTATCATCACTGTACGGGCCTGTGATCCTCACGATTATTTTCGCACTGCTTCAGGGATATTTTTTTCCTGACAGCCCTGTCTGGCCTATAGGCGTATTCGCCATAGTTATGATTGTTATTTTTACACGTTACTGTAAATGGTGACAGCGCGAATATCGCAGCTATTTAAATCATCACTGATAAGGAAATTATATGTCTGCTCCCGCTCATTTATGGCTTGAAGATGAAAACGGATCGCCGATTGTTGGCAGTTGTCTAATGCCACTGCGTCCGGGCTCAATTGAGTTAAAATCATTTTCGCATGGTGTAACCATTCCAGTAGATCCCATCCGGGGAAAGCTTACCGGAACGCGCGTTCATAGTCCGATCACGATAGTGAAAGAATTTGACCAGACGACACCTGCTCTGTATCGCGCCGTATGTGAAGGTCGCACGCTGAAAAAAGCCATAATCAGGATGTACCGAATACTTGAATCGGGCATTGAGTCGGAATATTTCAATATCATTCTGGACAACGTCAAAATCACGACTATTTCCCCTTATCTTGCCCCTAATGGCACGAGCAGCACTCATCTTGAAATACTTGAATTGCGTTATGAGACGATAGCCTGGAAGTATACGGAGGGTAATATTATCTATCGTGATTCATGGAACGATCGTTGCTGTGCCTGATGACAATTGATCTCTTCCCTTTGTTCAGTACCGGTGTAAAGTAGAGCTTCCGGCTCTTTCAGACGGGACATGAGGGCAGCATCCATCCCGCCAAACTTCGAACACCAGTTATAAAAACTGGCACTGCTGATGCCATGTTCCCGGCACAGTTCCGGAACCGGGGTACCCTCTTCAGCCTGCTTAACAATGGCATGATCTGGCTGTCTGTAAAGCGTGACCGGTGAGCTTAGCTGCCTTTCGGATCATAGAAATCCCCCTGAATTCAGGTGAGTAGAAAATTCTGTTTATAAACACACCGGTTTTACGGGGGGATTACCAGAGAGTTACTCACTGAATCCTTAGGCAAACTCCCCCACCCAAAATGACAGTATTTTGGGGTCAAAAAGTAAAAAATGTTGATGAAATACAGACCACATGCCGAGGGTTTTTGGGGAAAGGTTTTCGGGCATAAAAAAACGGGCTCTTTTCAGAACCCGTTCTAATGTATCAGCGGTTATCTGTGATTACATATGGCTGATGATCGCATCACCAAACTCTGAGGATTTCAGCAGCTTAGCGCCATCCATCAGGCGTTCGAAATCGTAGGTGACGGTTTTAGCGGCGATAGCGCCTTCCATACCTTTAATGATTAAATCAGCTGCTTCGGTCCAGCCCATATGACGCAGCATTACGGAGACAGGAATAAAATAAGTTACTGTTTTAAAGAGTAAAACATTAGTTCAGAATTGAATTTTTGGTGTTATCTGACGATGTACATTAATTCATGATGATCAACAAGTTAGAAATAGTTTTGCAGAACACTCTGAGTTAGATTATCACCAGGTCAAACCCGCTTCGGCGGGTTTAATTGTGTAACTAATACTATGCGCTACTAGATAGAGACAGCCCGTAAATCTGATAACTGCACTTTGATAGCCTACTTGACTACAAGAATAATCTTTACTTCTATTTGATTGTCATATATACAACCTCTATTACGTCCTATACAGAAAAAGGAAACCATTATTTAAAAAGACAAATCCCATAACACCTGAGTAATTAATTTAAAATATATTGATTTTTATTCCACATGAGGTTTAATAAAATTAATGATTATAACAGAAATAAAGTTTGATAAGTCCGTAGACTTGCTCAACTATCTTTGCAGTTGGAATAATGGGCTAAAAGGGTATGTTTTCAGGGGGCACTCGGACGAAAAATATGAACTCATCCCTAGTGTACTAAGGGATAATTATAGATTTCTCTCTGACAACGCATACCCTAGGGGAAAACAAAATAGCCAGTATGAATACTATCAAATACAGCATGAGTTTAAGTTAATAAGGGAATTCTATAAGTTATCAGATAAACACGGACTTAAAGTCCCCTTGTCGGATGAGATAAGGAAGTCCCTGGTGGCCGCCTATGACCTCAGCTTTGCAATAAAAACTGATAATAATTCAGAATGGATTCCCTCAGAATTATTAGAAACAACCGCACTAGCTCAGCATTATGGTATTCCGACAAGACTATTAGACTGGACTTATGACCCATTTATATCTGCTTATTTTGCTGCGAGCGGAGTAAGTGCAACGAATGGCAACATTGTTATATGGTGTCTAAATGCTGAGTTAATATCCTTTCTATCAAACTTCAACGCCAATTTTCCAGTAAAAATTGTCACCCCACCATACTCTGATAACAATAACTTATATGCGCAAAGTGGATTATTTACGCACATGACAACAAAGTTTAACTTTAATTCTCCCAATAGTAATTTAATACCCGTCAACAGAACCTCTCTTGAAAAAAGGCTTGAACATTTCATACAATTAGAAACTCAAGATAGAGATAAAGTTTTTATTAAACTAATACTCCCACAATCTGAAGCTAGAGATCTCCACCTTAAATTAATCAATCATGGATATGGGGAGGCTCGTATTTATCCTGGTTATAAAGGAATCGCGAATCAAGTAATGAGCCTACACAAAAAAGAGTAACCTATTAAAGCATCTCAGTCAGTAATAAACCGGCCAGCGCCGACTGTCGCAAACAGTTTTTGCTGGCCGGATCGATGAATGGTGGATTAGTGATGCTCATAAGGCTATTAGACGATAGTCAGACCACGCTTTGATGCATAATTTTTTAACCAGATACCGACTGATTTGAGTTCAGCATCAGTCAGTAGTCTGTCAAAAATTAGATGAGCGTAATGCACGCCGTCATATACCCATGTATCAGTTGAGCGTTTGTAATCTCCGTACCGGCCAAGTTTAATAGTGCTCCTCCGGTTCTGCAGCATAGAGTAAGTGTTACTGCTGTCGTTATTCAGCGTTTTTGTGTCTGATTTTAATGACAGCATATCCTCAACCGTATTGATAATGCCCGTCGCTGTCACGCCACAGTTAGCAGAGAACAACTTGACCTGACCGGCACTGACCGGCTGAGTCGATACGCCCATGGCAGCATTGAATGATCCGGACTGACTGCCATTCACATTATTTTTGGCGGCACCCGCCAGTGAGTAAATCTGACTGTCAGCCAGCGCCAGGCCATTACCCAGAATATCGTTACCGCTTAAATCATACTCTCCCCAGGTTCCGACCATCTGCCATGCATCACCGGTAACAAATGATGCCGGTACTTTTACCAGGCTGATGATACAAAGCCCGTTCGCGCCGGGAGTTATTTGTGTATCAATAAAGTTGGTTTCATCAATTGCTGCCCCGAAGTCTTCTTTCTGCGTAAGTGTGCCATTCACGACAGGCAGAGGGCCGGCACCGTAGTTTTTCCCGATAGCACCGGCACTAAAGAAATAAGCCCCGGCCAGTGCATCATTTGCGGCAGGTAATGTAACTGAATTTGCAGAGTCCATAATCGACGACTGAGAGATAACCTGAAGTCCTGACATTATATTTTCCTTACATTAATAAAATAGTTAGCTGAGCGGTTAAACATCGGGTACGGCTGATTAAGAAGCGCCGGAATGTTTTCTTCCTCTCTTTGTCCGGAGTCGCCGTAATACTTCCAGGTGAACAGAGATAACTGGTCATCACTGTCAGCGATACTGTTACAGCCTGAGTGTGTTTTATCGCCGACTGACACAGATATATCGCCGCTCAGGCTTCTCGCGGGGATAATTTTTAGTACGTATGGCGAATGAATGGAAACCGTCAGGTCATTTCCTGAGAGGCTCCCGTTTTCATCAGTCACAGTGATCCCCATGTCACCGGTATTTGTTGCCTGGTTCAGTATGTAGAAATCACGGGAAGTGACAGGAGGTGACGGAACACGAAAGCTCAGATAAACCGCATCTCCGGAGTACACTGCGTCATCCGGACGGAATTCACGGTGACGAAAGCCTGTCAGGGTACCAAAAACCACTTTAGCCGCACGACTGGCAAACCAGCGGTATGAATTGGCGTACATATGCGCCCCTACATTGGGGTAGCCGAATTCATTGCCCACAAAAAATACGTCAGGGTTTTCCCTTACGATATTCATGTACGCCATAGGTGCACCTGACGTCAGACTCATTTCGTCAGGCTGGTATGTGCCGCCGATCTGATAAAGGAAGAACGCCGGAGTGTCTGCCTGCCCGGTGGCAGTCATTGCATCAGTCTGAAGGTTGCCTTTAAGTGTTAACAGCTTAGCTTGATAGTCTGCGGTATCACTCCATGCATTGTTTTCACCCTGGATGTACATGATGCCGGCTACCTGGACATCGGTATAACCCGCGGCCTTTGCTGCCTCCATATGCCCGGCAAGACATGTCAGATACCTGTTGTAATAATTTTCTGCTGCCCCTTTACTCAGCTTCTCAATGCTTGACCCCGCTGCACCTACGCAAGAACCAGCGAGTACAACTGACTCGTCATTAATTTCCCCGACGGACCGGTTATGCAGCCATTTAACTGACTCCAGCAGACCGGAAAGCATCGTCTCGCCAAAGAACTCACCACTCCCCGCATCTGTCGAATCAGTAATGATTGTCCCGTCATTCGCCTGCCGGCACTCGATCAAAGGGTTATAAACATTGCCGCCCAGAGCATCAAAGTTTATATCAGTAGTCATTTCACTGTGCTGGCCACGCGGAGAATTACCCAGCATTAAATTTCCCTGAGTACTGGCAGCCCGTGTCACGGCAGTATAAGACTGGGCTCCAACAGACAGGGACTGGCCAAAGATAATAAATATATTCAGCCCTTTTCGCATCTGTGTCACCAGGGGGTTAAATCTGCCGAAGTTATCCTGCATAGCGGCCTGAGCAGCGCTTTCAAGTTGCAGGGGAATAAATGCGGCAGCATTGCCGTCAGACTCTAATGCCGCTATTCTCTGATTTGACTGTTCAACAGATTTCTTCTGATTATCATCAGACTTCCTGACGCTGAATTCGAATCCTTCTGAGTCGCCGATTTTAATGTCAGCATCCTGTGTTTTGCTGAATGTGACCCCCTGAGGGTTCATTCTCTCCAGATCGGCTACCTGACTCAACAGTACTGTAAAATCCACACTGAACCCTTCGCTGTCCCTGAAGGCCAGGAGATTTTTACCGGACACCAGCAGCCTGATATCATCCAGCCCCACTTCATTAATTCCACTCAGTTTCGGGCCGTTTTCCCCGATAGTCAGAGCTCCGTACTGAAACCCTTCAGTATCTGTAAAATGGAAACCCTGACCATCAATAAACTGAAGACTGCTGGCACTGACCGTTTTTGCCACTTCATCCGCAGCACCAGAATTGTTGGCGTAATAGATAAAAGCAGCCTCCCCTGCAGGGTCAGGCGTTCTGAAATACTGCCCGTCAGTCGTGCCTGCCAGGCCTGCTATGGTATCCGCGAATGTGAAGCTGCCAACATCGAGAGATGTCAGTACACCCTGCAGATAGGCAATACTTTTCAGTTCCTTTCCCGTGCGGCCAGTGACTTCAGTTGCATCACCGTTTATCAGGCTATCGAGCACCTGAGCATTGTCGAATATGTCGCGCATGTCAGTAGACGGAACAGAGTTCCGCGTTAAATAAAAAGGCATAAGGTTTTACCTCAAAATTAAATCAGGCAGGAATTTCTGGCCAGTCAATATCTGGCGCTGTGATTATGTTGATTCGGCTAAGAAGGACGCGGTATTTTTTCCATTCCGTCAACTGAGTGGCTTCTTCAGCAGTCTGAATACCCAACTCAGCAGCATCGTTAAGAATCGTTATTTTTTCATTAGCCTGGGCCATCAAGGCTGACAGTTTCGATGTTGCACTACTCACTTCCGCCTGGTGTTTTGTGTCCGGATCATCAATCCACGCAGACCCATCCCATTTTTGATAGTTGTTGGCCGGTGCGATGGTCGTTACGCCATCAGGCAATGGACCCAGGCCGGTAATTTCCTGCGCATCACCGTTAACAGTGCTGTAAACAGTTTTTCCCCGATGGTCTTCAGTCAGTGACCAGATTTCGGTAGTAACGTCATATATGGCAGCATTCCCGGCTGAGTCATCCCCGGGAGATATAACCGTACTTCCTGCCGGCAGTCCGGTATGAGGCGGCACGGTAATATCTTCATGCCCCAGTAGCTCGCCTGTCTCCTGGTGGAAATGGTATACAGTGACTGATTGTTTTTCTTCTGACAGTTCAAAGGCCATTATGCGAGTCTCACTAAGAAGTTAAAGGCGACGTTTTTAACAGTGGTTTCACTGTTCCCCTGAGAGGCAACGGTAATGGTGTGCCCATGAGGTCCCATGACCATTGTGTGGGCATGACTTCCACCGGTTGAGGTTGTGGCATTACGGTAAACTCCATTGGTGTTTCCTCCTGAATCCGACGTACCCGAGGCTATCCAGTTATTTCCGAGGTTAGTCGTTCCATTGCCGTAAGTGCCAGTATTAAGGTCTTCATCTCTGAATGCATCATAGACATCCTGAAACGGGTGGGTATGCCCGGCATCGGTACTGGTTGTTTTCGTTCCCAGATCTGTTGAAGACGCCGTTGCTGTATGGATGTGTGCCTGGTTTCCGTCAGCTTCTGTAGACAATACAGCACGGCCGCTGGCGGGCTTACCTTTAACAGTCTGCCCGCGCATGTCAGGGATAACACCGCTGGGATAGGCAATAGCCAGCAATGGATATGCCGTTGTTGAGAACGTTTGCCCCTGCATAAAAGCAAATCCGGACGATGGCAACGTGTCAGATGGCCACTGAATTGGCGTACCTACCGGTATTTCACTCTGCGCTACCCCCTTCAGTGCCGTTTTAAGTAACGTAAGCAGACCTGAAGTATCTCCGTTGTCAAGAATGTCAGAACCTGTGGTATCAGCCATAAACTGCGCCAGAATGCTCGACATCACCGAACTTTGTCGCAACGCTTTATTGACCTGCGCAGAACTGGCCACGCCTGCGGTAAAGCCGGTTGAAAGAGCAATCAGACCTTCCCATTCGCTTTGTGTTGTAACGTTAGAACCGGCGGCTATTGCGAATGCCTTGAAATCATTTTCTGCCATCAGAAATCTTCTCCCCATGCACCGAATTCAAATCCGGCGATATATTCGTTATCAATATCAAAGCCAAAAAATTTATAGCCATTGGATGGTGTAACTGTCCCGCGGATCCTCACACCGGCAGCCTTCACTGTCAGAAGACCTGCACGGATGACGAATACGAACTCTGCAGGGAGTTTGTCGATAGGATTTATGTCGTATCGCGAGGGGGTATAATCATCAGGAAGAACAACGAAAGGCCCCCTGTTCATCCCTGAGTCGAATATCAGCCTGTCCGTTTCCTGCATCAGATAATCAGGGTCGATAACAATAAGAACTGTGATAGTCATGTCCTGGTTGTCCACGACAATCATTTTTATTCCGGTTCCAGCCAGTGCAGTATCAAGAATTGCCGGGAGTGTCCCGTTTTGGCCGTTCCAGTTGTTAATTCCTACCCTGGCTTTCAAGACTATTCGGTATATATCATCACTTAGGTTGGTAATAGCATCAGGGGACTGATATGGCCCAAGCCACACCCCCTGGTCCCACCCGACGCGCTCTGTATCCCACTCAAGGAAAATGCCTGATATCGGGGCCGCTACTGCACGGTCCACACCTATCCATTCACCGAGGATATCCAGCTGATCACCCACGGCTTCATCAATATCAAAGGCTGAAACAAGGTCAGAAGTGGCGGTTGATACATCAATGAGGGGTCGGGTGGAAAGGTCAACATGGTTAAAAAACTTTGGCTTACCTGCGTGATAGTTCGTTATCAGGTCGGTGTATTTGCTCATGTTGCCACCGTTATTTCGATGTTATCAACTGAACAGGATGCCGATTCATCATAAGCAATTATCAGGTTTGCCTCGGCAACACCAGCTGCTGAAGTGCCGATCATCAGCTCCAGAATGTCGTAATACTTTGCGTTTCCACCACTCACAACGCCGAGGTTTGCAGGCGAGTAAACACGACTCAGCAGAATACTGTTACCGATTGCCAGATCGTTGATGTATGCAGCGACCGCAGTTTTTATCTCATCGCCAATATCAGATGTGTAACCGGTCAGAGCCTGCAGAGTGATTGATACATAAACAGGAACATCAATTGGCCGGGAGAAACGGATGGTATAGGGGTTTCCGTAGGCATCTGTCACGACAACGCTGGTAGTTCCGTACGTAGTGACACCCTGCCCCTTTACGCTCCGGAGAGTGGTCGCAATCTCTGTGGCATCGCCGCCCTCAACAATGGCCGAAATGGAATGTGCCGGCAGACCATTGGCATCCGTTGATTCTGTATCGTTTTCAAACAGTTTGTGTCGCGTTACTCCAGACACATTAGCGATTGCACCATCAACAGCATCAAATGGCGTCAGCGATGCCAGAGCAACACTCTGTGACTGTCTGACGCGCAATTGCGTATCGGTTTCAGCATCAGCGCCTACAGTGGCCGCCAGCGGGTTAGTCACAGAAACCCAGCCCCTGGTCGGCGTGTTTATTATCGTCACGCTGTTTGCCAGCGCCGCTACTGCCCCCGAACTGGCACATGTTGCCGTGGCTACCACGGTACCGTCAGTGCCGATCACCACGGAATCAGGAAGATTCCAGATAATACTGTTGGTGTCCCGGACGGTACCGCTTGTGATTGTGGCTCCGACAGTGCCGGTTAGCGTCAGATCAACGGTTGAGCTTGTTGCTGCCTGTCGGGAAATTCCGTTTATTTTAACGTTACTCGTCAGAGCATCTGATAAGGCCGTGGACGGAGAAAACGACCTATACACAGCAATAGCTGTATTGTTCGCGTCGTGGATAGCCAGCGCCACAAGAGCAACCATCTGCCCGTCTTTGCTGTCCGGTTCCAGATAAGCATCACTGCCATAAATCTGCTGAAAATAATCAGTGATAGTGTCCAGTATGGTCTGATAATCGGGCGCACTAATCCCCTCAGCGGTTACCGTTGCCGATAAGCCGAGTGTGTCTAAATCTAAGGCCATTACGCCTCCGAGGTTACTGTCGTCGTTCCGTAGATAGTTTCAACCGTTGCGGTAAACGTTACCCGCCGCGTACGGCCATCAACTGTGGTATTGAAGTCGGTAACAGCAATGACGCCCTGTGTACCGAGAATGCGCTGGCGAATTGCCAGGCTGTAGGTTTCTGGCCTTTGCTTTCCCAGAACAGACTGAATCCATGGTGTGCCTTCTGTCGTATCGAGAAACCACTGCCCGTACCAGAGCATAAAGCGGGTTTTAATAGCCTGGGCCACTGTTTCGGGTGAGTTAATCAGCCAGGTATCATCACCCTGGCCGAACGTATAATCCCCGTCGTCATCTTCGCGTCTGTATCTCATGGTGATAACGGCTCCGTATCAACGCCACCTTTCTCGACCCCGCCGTGTGTGTGGCCATCAACTACAGAACCATCCACCAGCGTTAACTGGCCGTTTCCGGAGATTTTCAGACCATTAAGGTTAAAACCACCAGGAGCAACTCCGGAGATAGCGCCAGTGGTCGGATTGAGGCTTAGTGATGTAGCTCCATCATCGCTACGTAACTGAGTTGCTGTAGTGCTGATACCACTGATTTTCTTTGACTGAGACTGTGGCCCGACAATGGCAAAAGCGTCAGACAAATCGTGCATGCGCCCGTCAGCAGGTTCCTGAACCCCGCCACTCTGCCACCAGAAATCAATACATCGGTCGGCAAAGATCACCAGACACTCATCACCTTCTTTGACAGGGAAAGTAAGAGTACAGCCGCCGCCCCGGGGGAATACCACCGGAACATCCACCAGCAAAGGGTAATCACTTGTAGTTTGATTACCGTTATTATCACGCTCGATATATCGGATAGCAGGCTGAATAACTGCGGTCACCGCTTCAGCATCAAATGACTGAATGATCCCCGGCATAGCTACGCGCAGTTTTTCGTTAATCTTCTTTCGTTCGGATACGAGAACCTCAGCCAAAGCGCCGCTTTTGGTCTTATCAGATACAGCCATTGGTTTACTCCAGGCAATAAAAAACCCGCCGGAGCGGGTTTCTATTAAATTAAATATCGTAAATATTGGTTTATGGGACCATAGCCTTTATCGCTTTAGCACCATCTATAGCAGTGTCTTTGTTTGACTGATCCACTGTTTCCGATAATTTGTAATCAGATTTTGTCCGCAGCTGTTTCGCAAGCGATAAGGCACCAGCTAACTCATATTGCTCCACTGGTTTCATACCTCCGTTCAATGCATTGCAAAGGTTGGAATTTAGAGAATGTATCAACTTCTCATGCATGCCGGAAGGTGCATTCGTAAGCAAAATACCAGCAGCTTTTACCCTTTCAATAACATGTAAATATGCCGAATAGTATGCCCTGCTGACAGAATTTCTAAGTTGCATTTCATCAGCAGCAGAGTTGAAGTCACAAGCTAGATCAAGAAAGTCATCAGGCGTTACTGGCATGTGCGTTGTCTTCCTCTGGTTTGCTCACAAAAATAGCACCAACATCCCAGTCAACTAGCCCTTCCTGGGCTCGATTAGCGATTAAACTCAGGTTCATGTCAGAACAAGCTTTGGATTCAAGTCCATGAACGTGCAATTCGTATAGCAATGAGGTTTCATCCGGATCAATAGAAACATCGATTAAATGGGTTACAGCAGAAAGCTTCTGCCCCAGATTGAGTTTATCATACATGAGAGTAGCTAACTGCTTGATTGTATCAGTCTTACCTGTTCTTTTAGCTAGTTCCAGATAGTTCATGCCATTTTCCATGTCATGCCTCTCACGTTCAAACCCCTTAGGGAAAACTTCATTGACCTTATTGGACTTTTCAAGACGAGAGTACATTTCTTCCATAAAAATGAAATCGCCACTACTCAAGGCGTAAAATAAACCATCACGTGCGATTGAAGAACTAAAAACATGATCGACAGAGCGTCTCGCAATCTCACGAGCCTCTATTGGTCCCTTGCGCCAAAATGCACAAAGAGAATACTGACGCCAAGTCACACCGTCATCAGGACGTAACTTAAGTGCCTCTTCCATGAACTCAGACCCACGATCAGGGTTGTTCAGTGAGTAGTACAGGCTTCCTAAAGTAACGTACCTCAACCCTTCAGTGCGGATTTCCTCAGCTTGAGCCAACATCCTTTGAGCAACGAAATCACTAATTTCCTGCTCGAAAAATAGATATGGTTGTAAGTTAGCCAGTATACGATTAGTTGTATCAATATCCCTTTGTACTTGCGTCTTTACCTGTGTCACAAAGTCTCACTATTCGGTTTGATGCCTGAAAGTTCCCCATGGTATGGGGCGATGGATTGTCTTACTAAACACACATCGAGTCAATGAGCAGCTACGACTTCAATAGTACTGTATGTTCACTTTAGCCTTGTGGATAGAAAATCGTCAAGGGTTTGGGGTGATATTTAGAGCTACTTCAAGGACACTTTCCTGCAAGGAAACGAGCCGATAACTTTCGGAGCATCCATACCGTTCTGCAGAAGCTGGACATTTAGAAAGCGTTTATCGCTGCCGGGATGATGGATATAGTCAAATCCGTAGTTATTGCCGTCACGTGCCGGCATTAGACCCATATCAATTCGCATACCGTTACCCTCATCACCAAGAACTTTTATCTTTTGCGATGTAACAGTTTGTCCGTTAATTTGAAAAAGTGAATCAGGTATCAGGTCAAGGAGATACGGTCCGCACTGAAGCATGTTAGAACTAGCAAAGCCAGCCATCGGAAAAGACAAAGCTATCAGTAATGCTAATTTTTTCACGGCTACGCACCTTTTTGAATTGCTGCCTGGCTAACAAGATCCTGAGCGCCACGCGCCTCACACATCATATCCATGTACCACGCCTGGCCCCTTGTATCACCAGTGTACATAATGCCGCGTACAATATAAACGCCATCTGTCGCGATGCTGGCGGGCTGTGCTGTCGTTCCGGTAACCGACACATTGCCGTTGACTGTCTGGTCGGTGATCCTTCCACCAGCCATAGAGATATCGTTATTGGCCAGTGCCGTGCGATAAACAGATGACTGGTCCAGTTCAATCAGACCATTAACCCGGATATTCGGGTTAATCAGTGCCCGGACGTTTACGCCATTGCCGATAGTCTGCTGAGGCATTCCGATCAGGCCGGTCGCGCTGTTTAGTGTAATAGCATCGTGCACAACTTCATCTTTGGCCACCATCTCACGCTTACCGTCAACAAACATCCAGTCAGCATTACACTGCTCTGCGACGTTGTCCATGAGGTCACGAGTCATACCGAAAAGCACACGCCCCCGGGGGTAAACAATCGCTGGCATCGTCGGGGTTTTACCCTCAGTGGCACCTTTCGCATTAAAGTCTTTCATCAGTGCGGTATTCATGTCGGCAACGGTGTAGCCGGCGGCCAGTGTTTGCGCAGTGATACTGGTTGAGAATGCCTGATCCGAATCAGCAGCCTGGATGAGTACAAACGAATCAACCGGGTTATCTTTTCCGGTGATGGTATAACGGATTTCACCGTCAAAAAGTAATCCGTAATTACGCCCTCCGGTCTGCCCGACATCTGCAGAGTTGACAGAGCTGGCCACACCAACCTGATCAGCAGTTACATCAGAGGCGATACCGTCATACCCGGCAATAATTCTTATCCGGGTAAATTCCTCTCCGCAGATCCTGCTGACTGTATTCGCAGAGAGATTGTAAATTTTAAATGTGCCCACGCGGGTTTCACTGCTGAGATTAAACCAGTCGATATTAAAGGTGACTTTAAAATCGGCAAAGTCTATTGCGTTCCCCTTCGAGTCAACGAGTAGCAACTCGAAATGCCGCATCCAGTTCTGAGACATAATTACTCCGTCACCACATAAAGATGGCTGTTTGTTCCGAGGTCGGTTTCTGTAGGGTTTTCATTGGCAGGATCATCACAACCGACGTACAGAGAAAACCCCAGTCCGAGATAGTTATACTGCGCCAGAAGGTCTGCACCGGTGATTAACGGAATACCCATAATCAAATCTGTGCCACTGCTGTCCATAATATCAAGACACCAGAATGCCGCTCGCCAGGTGACCGCCATCTGGTAGGTAACACCTGCCAGTGATATAGAAAACTGCTGGTTTTCTGCAGTCAGAGGGATTTCACTGATTGCCATTTATCCTCCGGACACGACGCCGCTTAACTGGCTTAACAGGGATTCATTTTTCTGCACCGGCGTTTTCACCCCGGAATTTTGAACTGCTGAGGTGTTAGCACCCTGAGTCATGTCAGCCTTAGCGGCAACCTGAGTCGCTGTTGTGCTGGTAATAATGACTTCACGCAGTGTAACCACGGCTGACAGAACATTTTCCGTGGTACTGTCTGTTTCCACCTCCAGCCCGCGGAGCAGCATATTGCTGTATATCCGCTTACCGGTCACAACATCAAAAGGCACCCGCGTGCTCTGTAAATCCAGGAGGTTCTGGTAAACCTCTTTCGGACTCAGACCGGCAGTCAGACCAATGGATGAGGTATCCAGTAGATCCAGCAATGAACCACCACCAGCAAATCCAACCTGCATAACAACCTCAGAAGGTCGCTTATAGGCATGATCTGAAACAGCAGCACCTATCTCTACCGGGTGCTCAGTAATTTCAAGCGTGTCAGAATGCTTCTCTGAGATGACAACACTGGGCACTATGATGCCTATCTTACGGCTTTGCTGCTGAAACAGAGTTGAGAGGATATCCATTATCCGACCCCGCTTTGATTAGTTCGTAATACTTTCGCATTTGCGTCAATCTGCCGCCGGCCGACTTCTTGCCCGATCTCCTGAGCATTGCCGCCATATATGTGGTATGTGTTCTGCTGCTGTACCTGCGCGCCGGCCACCTGACGCGCAACGGGGCTATTCCACTGGCTGTAACCTTCCTGCCGTGCCATCGACTGCATCAGGTTTGCCATGGTGTCAGGGTTGTTAAGGTTCAGAGCAGCATTGGGGCTGACATTCATCCACTTCGACACTGCGGCGATGTACGCGGGGGTGTTGTTCTCACCAGGTGGTGCCCAGGTGCTGACAATATCGCTGATGGTCTGCAGATGGCGTCCTGTCGTTTTGCCGGTAAAGTAACGCATCAACTGGTTTCGCATTGCATCCCACCCACTGGCTGCATCACTGAACACACGAAAGCCACCGGACCCCGTCAGGTTTCCGGGATTATTATTACGGTCCGGACGGTTACCGGTGAAAAACCTGCCGATACTCCGGGGGTCAAATCCTGTTTTACTCTGGATCCAGTCTGCGGCTGAGTCTGCACTGGAAGAAACACCAGGAAGAGCATCAGTAGTGGTATCACTATGCTGGTTCAGCAGAGCCTTACCGGCAGCATAGGCGTCCCCCCAGCGACCATCTTTTATCGCATTAAGCATTTCAGCAATGTAGTTCAGCATTTTCCCGAAATCGCCCAGGTTCTGAGTGAGATTTGAAAAGTCCCATTCCCCTGTCCATTTTTTCGGATCAATACCGAACAGCTTCAGAATGCTGCTTTCAAGAGTCTTAATGCCTTTGACAGCGCTGTCGATTTGCGGCTTCCACTTCTGCCAGTCAATCAGCGACTGACCGCCCTCTTTCCAGGTTTTATAGTCTTCGAAAAGTAGCGCAATGGCAGAACCAAGAGCAATAATCCGGCCGATAGGTGATGCCAGGAACGCGCTGTTTAGCGCCCTCCATGCCACGGCAAGAGCTGCCACAGCTTCGATAACACGCCTGGTTCCCGAATCCAGACTGTTCCACCATCGCAGGACGGCTCCAACGCTTTCAATCAACCGAAAAACAACCCTGGTCAGGATGTTTGCCAGCCATAGAATCCCGTTTGCGCCGGTAGTTATTGCCCCCTCAATTTTCGGGAAGTTATCGACCACCTGGCGCCGCAGGTGATCTATTGACCCAGCCAGGCCACCAGCCAGCGTCGAGCCTATTTTATCCCTCGCCATGCCCGCCATCAGTCCGAATGACCTGAGACTGGTCATAAACACGTTTGACTGGCGGGCAGCTGTATCCGCGTTATAGCCGATAGCCTTCGCCATCTGCGAATACTGCGCTGAAAACGTTCCCATGCCACGTCGCATGGCCATCAGCGTGTTTTCATCAATTCCCAGCATCTGGGCAAACTGATTAGCCCGGTAATACGGCATCTGGCTGAGCCGCTGGCCTACGCCGGTAAAGATGGATGACATATCCATCATGTGCCCGCGGGCGTCACGCGTTTGTACCCCCAGGCGGTTCAGGAAA
The DNA here is from genome assembly GCF_018257595.1 of Tatumella sp. JGM94. Classification (NCBI taxonomy): domain Bacteria; kingdom Pseudomonadati; phylum Pseudomonadota; class Gammaproteobacteria; order Enterobacterales; family Erwiniaceae; genus Tatumella; species Tatumella sp. JGM94. Next base: position 171,865 of record NZ_JAERJN010000013.1, read on the forward strand.
CCTTCAGAGCCCGGATTGTTTCGCATGAATCTGGCCAGAGATTCCAGAGAACTCCTGGCACCTTCAACGCTCCCGCCGACCTGAGACGCGGCATAACCTATAGCCTGTATGCCCGCCACGGTCGCACCGGTTCGCTGTGATGCCCAGTACAGATTATCCAGACCTGAAGCAATCTTTGCTGTGAATGCGACTACTGACAGCGCGGTAGCTTCGACCGCAGTAGCCATAGCCGCAGCTTTCAGCGTGACGCTGGCCAGTGTCTGCTCAAACTTGTGCTGGCCGGACTGATCAACCTGGAACCCCAGAGATACCAGGAAGTCTTTAATTGTTTCAGCGTTCATTTGCCTGTTCCCATCGCCTTATCCGCGCCTCGTTATCAGATTTCAAATCCAGCCAGTCATTCATCAGGGCAATATCGAAAAGGTCCAGGGAGCCATCTTTCAACGCCCCATAATGACAAAGCCCCGAATCAACGGGGCGCATCAGGTAATCAAGGCCATCAGGTAATGAGTCGAGTGTCAGGCCGCTGGCTGAGTGTCCGTCCCGCTGGCGGGGAGTTCTTGCAAAAAATCGCCGATGTTCCCCCCGATCACTTTGCCCACCAGCTGCAGCATGACGGGAAGAGTGATGTCATCGAACATCAGTACCCCTCCGTTAGCCACCGGAGTCCAGTTCGTGCCGTTCTGTCGGGATACTGTTGCCAGACAGGGTTTGATAATCGCGTCCACGCTTTCATCCGACATATCGGCCAGGGAGTTGGCAATTTTCGGCAGCACCGATGTTACCGCATCCATAATTTTACTTTTATCGTCCGCCGCATCGCGAATGACGGCCAGATCGGAAGCCATGCCAGCCAGTACAGGGACCAGCTTACGGGCAACACGAAACTGTGCGAACACATCCATTTTTGCAGTGCGGTACTGCTGGCCATTGATCTCAAACTGCATCATTCATCCCCTTAAAATGTTCCAAGAACCTGATCGATTTTGCCGCAGTCAAATACCCACGAAACTGTATTACCGGTTTTGGCGTTAGCGTGATCCGGTTGCTTCTGAAATGCCACAGAACGAGCTGTGGTAATGTCGCCAGACGCAGAGTTACGCATCACAATCACGTTATTCCCCCAGGTGGCAGAGGACTGGGTCTGTGCGTTGTACATCAGGGACAGTTTTGCGTTTACCGGGGAGGTCTTGAGCAGAGTTACGGTGATCGTGCCGCTTTTACCGGCATGCAGGCTGTGCATCACTTCACCATCAGCACCGATGACCATGGTGTTTTTCGCCTCAGCCATCGCAACAGTGATCCCCTCTTCAGAGTTCGCCGAACCGTAACCGAGATCGATACTCCCTGTTGGTCCTGTCAGTGATGCTGTGACGTTTAGAAAAGAATAAGTAGACATTTTTTATCCTTATCGGACGACGTTAATTTGAACGTCAGCGTAATGGACGGCACCTGCCAGCTTACAGGCAACCTGAATAGTGGGTGATTTTCGGGCTTCACGGTCAGACTGAGCCTGACTGGCCACAGCAGGTGCATACACGTAATACCCTTTGGTCAGCGTATCTCCGGAGGATAACGCGCCAATATCTGCACCATTCCACACCCCAGGTGCCACCAGCCCGTTTGTCACGGTCTGATCCATGGATGCTTCCACGTTGGTCAGCAGACGAGTTACCCCGGCATCTGTCTGAGGTATTTTGGTGGTACTGGTATACAGCAGGTTATAAAGATTGGTCTGTACGTAGTTCTGCAGCCAGTCCAGGCCGTGCCGTTCGTCGAAGAAATCGCCGTTTGACATGACGCCCTGCTGCAGAATCGCCGTATCGTTCGCATAGTAGACATAAACGTTACAGTTTTGCGCATCAATGGCCGCTGCCTGCGAGGTGGTCAGCGTTTCATAGGTAACCGTTGGTTCCTGTTTAAACTTCAGGGTCAGCGTGGTATTGCTGCCAGTGAAATCGACAGTAAACGCCCGTCCGAAGGAAGAGATTGCCGCGTATTTACTGGATGACGAATACTGCACGAACGTGCGGGCGTATTTCCCCGCCTTCAGCTGATAGGCAATATTCGTGGTATCACCGCTGGTCAGTACAGTGGTTTCAGAAGTGGTAATACCCATAACACGGCTTACCGCTGCCGACTCAATAGCTGCTGCGGCCGACAGTATATCAGCATCCACCAGCGCATCGCTGTCGGCCACTGCCAGGCCATACCAGCTGTTATAATCCAGCGCGGCGTTGACAGCCTGCAGCAGAGTTTCCACCGAACCGGCCTCACCGGTTGCCAGCGTTTTAGCCCAGCGGCCCACATAAACCTGATCGGGTGCGGGTGACTGACCAAAGAATACGACAGCCGCTTTATATTCTTCGCTGTCGGTACCGAAATCCGTACCGATATCTGCCGCAGATGAATAAAGGCGGATACGCTCAGTAACAGGGATTACGGTAGATGTACCGAGAATGAGTAGCGCACCAAAGTTACGCCCGGTTGCCGCCGTCGGCGACATGATGACGTCAACGTTGACGACATTAGAAACAGGTAATCCCTGTGACATAGTTAATCTCCGGAGATCTGGATGGATACGTCAGTCAGCGACTGGACTCCCCAGGTGCTGATGACTTTACGGCGAAGGCGTACCATTACGTCGTAACGGCGTACCCACTGATTATTAATAAGTTCTGGTGCTGGCCGGATACTGTCGCAGTCGGCAAATGTCAGCCCCCACTGCCCCAGCATTTCATTGTTCTGATTCACTGCAATGCCGTCGCGAAATCCGGCGGCATACATCTGACCAGCGGGACCGTAGAACGAAGTCAGACAGTCCACCAGCTCATGCCGCCATTGTTCTGATGCACCGTCAGCCTGATTTACAAATGCCGGATAATCGTCAGCTTCAATCCCGGTTACCCCAAAGGCACACCAGTTGGTGGTTGCGGATGGCATGGCGGGCTGGTCGGGTTGCCATCTGGCAATAACATTGCCGGCAGGCAATCCCGTTACCCCACGAATCCAGCGGCTTAAATGGACATCAAGCAGCACATCGTAATCATTGGCCGATTGCTGTGGCGTAAGCCAGCCGGTCTGGCCGGTGGTGTTGTCACTCAACTGGTGTACCTCCGTCGAATGGCTGCAATTCACAGTGAGCCTGAACAAACCCGGCACCGTAAGCAGTGTAAGGATCGACGAATGACACCCTGTAATCGCGGCCCTGATATGTCACGATATCTGCATCCCGCCCCGTTTGCCCCTGCGTCAGTCGTTCGGTAGTCACAATCAGAATGGCACCATGTACCACCTGGCCTGATTCCAGCCTGCGACTTTCAAGTGATTTATCCACGGTGACAACGCCGGAGAACGGAGAAGTAACGGGCGTGTTTTTTCCAAAACCGTCATCATCTTTTGTCATTGTCCGGCGGGTAACTGTCAGAGTGGTATCGCAGAAATCAGGGTCAAAAAGGATGTCCGTCACGTCAAGAACAGGCATTTTTACTCCTCACTACGTAAGTGATAGACCGAAGCAGCTGCCCGGTGTCATAGAGCGGCTTTGTACCGGAACGCCCCCTGGAGCGTCTCGCGCGAAGCGTAGATTCTGCCAAGGGTGAAAGCTGGTCACCTGATGTAATGATCTGCTTTGCTGAATTCATGGCCTCGGTGCCGGCACGGTTGAGATAAACATCAGCAGCAGATGCATTACCTTCCAGCGCAGCAGTGGCTGCCAGTTTCATCAGCGCCGCTACCTTATCCCTGGATTGTGCGATCCCCATTGTCAGAAAGGGACGAGGCGGCAGCTGTACGCTGTATGCGGCAACTTTGTGTGTGGTCGCGAAGTTGCTTTTTGCCTTCTGCACAAACTGGCCGTTGCGCTTAAAACTGCCATCATCAGCCATCTGCCGGTAAATGGTGGTCATATGCTCAGGGATACGGATATTTCCGCCAAAGCTGTGCAGATATCCCAGTTCGGCGTTATTGATCTCCATGCCGTCCGTACGCTCAGCCCGGTCAGAAGGAATGCCCACCAGCACATCCTTATTGCCCAGAGACTTCAGAGCATCAAGGATGCTTTGAGTGTTATCGGTGCGAACAAACAGGCCGGATTTCATAGCTGACGCCCCCCGGCACCGAACATGATGATCAGTTGCCAGAATTCCGCACCGTAGCGGCTGTTGTTCCAGAACCCGGCATCAGGATTAAGTGTTGATCCGGTGTCATAACTGACGCTGACCTTATCCACTGATTTGGACGCCTGAACGCCGTTGGTTGAACCGCCGGCACCACCAGCAGCCACTGACCGGCTGTCAGCAGCAAAGAGCACCATATAGTGCGCAACAAACAGCTCCGCAAAATACGGGAACATTTCGGTACCAGTGACTTTCTCACTTATGAGGTTATCCGCCAGGTTAAGACGAAATGTCACCTGTCCATCCGGGAATCGGGTGGTGTCAGCGAACTGAGGGAAGGCAGTGCGAAAATCACTTACTGACGGCAGGCTGAGGTTCCGTGACATCTGATGATTCCCCCTTTGCGGCAGCTTTCAGTTCGGCAATCTCTTTGTCTTTTTCAGTAATTTGCGTTTTCAGACTCTCGATCTCCGCCAGTAATTCCTCATCGGTGCCGCTGACAGTTACCGCGCCGGTCTGATCTGAATGGGCTTTGACGAACCAGTGTTCTGCCACATCCTTATCCACCGCGATCCGGCCTGCTTTAAACTCTGTCACGCCGCCACCTGGCGCATTGAACATGAACGGCGTATGCACCAGAATTTCTACCTGTGATTTTTTAGCCATGATAGCTCCTGCAGCGCCCCTTTCAGGGCGCTTAAAGTGATCAGATGCCGTCCATGTAGGCCAGCGTTTCCGGATATACCGGCTCAACAGCACCCAGCTTGCCGTAGTAGGTCACCAGCTGATACAAGCCACGATACTGGATCGGGATACTGCGCAGTGGTACCTGAGGGAAGCGGACAAACTTTTTGTCATTGGTGTAGGCCAGCATGCGATCGGTGCTGCCTACGCCACGACCTTTAAGCCACTTCACAGCACGAATATTCAGTGGAATACCGTTCTGGTGGTAGGCAATGGTGTTGGTGGCCAGATAAGTCAGCAGTGACTGGTTGCCGGCATCTGAAACGATAGTGCTGGCCAGAAGCGCATATTGCTCAGGAGGTAGCAGCAGGTCTGTCGGTACCATCGAATACGCTGAATTTTTCCACGCAGTAGTCAGCAGCGTGTTAATAGAATCGCGCATTTCATCAGCGGTTGAGGTGGCCCACGTTTTAGTAGCGTTGGTCAGAGCAACCTTGCCGGCACCTGTTGCCAGAGTAAGCAGCCCTTTCAGCCCCTTGTCAGTGTCGCCGATGTAAACCTGCTCATCGTTGTCCATCTGCCATTTCAGCTGCATGCCGTCATATTTCTGCGCATCAATCGGGCGACCGACCTGCTGTGCAGCAGCGAGTTCGACAACTGTCCATCCGAGCTCCATCCCCCACAGGTTCAGAGGCAGACCGGTTTTATCGATATCGACATTCACGCCTGCAATAGCCGTTGAATTAGCCCCGATCCAGTTCTTACCATTCGGGTTAGCACCAGAACCGGCAGCGGCAAAGCTGGTATTGGTCCAGCTGGAGATGTCATCAGCGATAGATACATCTTCGCGCAACTGAATATCACGACTCCAGGTATAGGCCACCAGCGGCGCGTTCAGTGTCTGGTCGAGGCGTTCAAGCTCACCAACCAGGAAAGCACCAGTGCCGTCAATGGTACGTTGGTCAAAAGTCTGCATGGTTGATCCTTAAATCTTGTAAGAAATTTCAGCGTTGCCGTCAGCATCACCGGCACCGGTGAAGACAGCATTAGGGATGGCCACCACCGTGGCATCACCTTCTGCCGGAGCGGTTGCCGTCAGTGCGCCGCCAGCCAGGGCGCAATACACCGGGGCGTTACGCGTGATAGTGGTTGCATCACCACCGACATTTACCGTCAGATAGCCGCGTTTCAGAATGTCACCGGTACGAAGGCCACCAGTCAGTTCGGTACCGGAAGTCAGCTGATGATTAAAGTCGGCATTGCTGGTCGTCGGATATGGACGAACCAGAAAGCCCACGATAAGGGCAGCAGTGTCACCCGCCACCAGCGGGACCAGACTGTTACCGCTAAACTTGCCAGGCAGGCCGTAAGCGGTAAAGGTCAGAGTGGCATCCAGCAAAGCCGGTTCGGTTGTTAAATCCTGTGGACGTGAAATAGCGCCCGGGATGCCGACTGGCATCCTGAGTAGAATTGATCTCATAGTGATCCTTAGCGTTTCCAGAAAGCCTGGTTGCGCTCATTGATAGAGGAAATAGAACCGGTGGTGCGCTGTGCATCAGCAGTGCGTTGTGAACCGGTATTGCGGTTTTTTGCCAGCTCAGAGACCGCGGTAAATGCCATGTCCACCACAGGCTTTTTGAGTGTTTTGATTGCCGCATCACCAACAATCTGGCGTACCAGAGACTGATCTGCAGAAGCCAGGACGTGACGCTTGAAAGCAGTCGGCTTCATTTTTTTCAGGTCAATGCCAGGCAAAATGAGGTCTGCACGATACGCGGCATCACCGGTAGCTGTAGTTTCCTCTTCCTTATCTTCGTCATCTTCAGCGTCGCCAGTTTTGTCTTTGTCCTCCTGGTCGTCGCTATCAGTAGTTTTGCCTTCCAGCTTATCCAGTCGGGCAATCAGTGCTTTTGCCCAGTCAGGAACATCGTCATCATCGGCTGTAGCCTTACCGCCCATTTCCGAGTCTTTATCCGGCATAGGGTTTTGCGGACTCAGATTGATATTGAGGTTGACGCCCTTAGGTAAATCGCCTTCATCACCTGTCGGTGCTGATTCAAGCAGTTCATTCATGGTGTCGGCATCGCCGGTTTTCATCGCTTGTCTGAAGCGCGTAACCCAGCTCTTTTTAAATGTTGCCATCGTGTTTCTGTCTCCAATTGCGCAACGTGAACCGGCTCTGCCGTTTGGAACGAGAGCCACGTGATTACCAGAGATCTGGTATTGTTTCGCTTTACCGGGTGCGGTTTGCTTGTATTCAGCGTCATAACCGCATGACACTTCGCGCAATCCATTCTCGATATAGCTAATTGCTGCCTCATCTTTAATGATCAGGTCAGCAATGATTAGGTCTGACTGACTACCGGTACCTTGCCGGACGTTCTGAACATGCCCGACGGCCAGTTCGCGCCAGTTATCCGGATCGACAAATTTAATATTCCCTTCATCATCTTCCGGATGGAGGATTGTCACCGTCATGCCTTCAAATGAGGCCAGCGTTTCAGGGCTGAAAACTTCATCAGGCGTACGTTCAACAACTATCTCGTCATCGTCGTCAGGCTCTAGCTTGGGAAGGTCATCAGCGGAATACAACTGGCTGCCTGTTCTGGCGATCGGTACGTTTTTACAGAGCAGCGAACCATCGTTCAGTAGAAAGCGAGAGCTACCAAGGCGGGATATGAAAAAATATTGCATATGTCATCTCTTTCGTATTTATTAGCTATCCAAACATTATGAAGGGAACAAATTGTATGAAAGGCTCTGACGGTTATTCGAAAAAGGTTATAGCATTTACATTTTTATCATCATGGGGTTATGTTATTTTATTTATGTTTTGTAGGGCCTGGAAGCAGGACGAGCTGCTAACCGTTTTAAATTTATGTTATGCAATTTTCGTTTTTTGGACAGTGGCATACGACCGTATGGGGAAATTTAAAACAGAACTAGATGCAAAATTAGTAACTTTGGGAACGGCTATATCACCGGTTGCAGCAAGTATTGCGGATGCATTGTTAACATTTATGTCTGAACATCAAAACAGCAGCTTGGCAAAAGCAACTTACTTCTGCGCGGTGGCTTTTCTCATCTTAGCCTTCCAAATATTATTCAGCCTATTAATTCCTGTTAAAATTCCTAATTCTGGAAAATGACTTCACACCAGCAACGGCAGTTAGGTAGCGTACCAGCGTGTCCGGTCATTCCGTCGAGCGTTGGAGGGTTACTCCAGGCGACAAACTTTCCTTCCATTTCTTCATGTGAGTGCCGGACATCGCCATCGTCTGCTGTGCGCCAGATATAACCTTCTGAACCTGCGGCTGTTGAGCGTGCCTGAGTAAGTGCTGTTATCGCCCGACCGGTTTCAGTACGGGCTATCAATTGGGCGCGAGATGCGGCCACATCGCCGGATGCAGCTATTTCTTTCGCGAACTGTGACGCTCGGCCACCAGAGGAAACAGCCTCAATAGCTTTGTTCTGGATATCGTAAATACGCTCAGCGGCTTCAAGTGGAAGAGACTTAATGTACTTAACCTGTTCAGCGACGATACTCTGCATCACCTGGCCGGTTGACGTGCTGCTAATCAGCGTACGCAGCTCAGCACTGATGTCCTGACTGTTACGCTTCCATTCACGTTCTGTATGCCTGGCGATATCCGTAGCGAACTTTTCCGCCACACGATTAGCCCAGCCGTCAATGACATCACTGTAGGAATCCAGAGCACCCATTATTTCAGTAACGCTATCGTTTGAACCATCGTAGCCGCCATGGACGATGTCCCCCACGGCTTTTGCTATCCTGCGTAGGCTGGTTCGATACCGGATCTCCGCCTGCTTCGACTGGTTTCTGGTCGTCATCACTGCTGAGCCCCGGCGGTGGTGGCGGTTCGTCTGCGGCATTATTAATATCCTCGTCGGTTATCGATGCGCCGATACCGGTCACATCAGATGTTTCGCGCAGATCAGTCATGGCTGCCTTTTGAGTGAGCAGCCCATCATTCAGGGCGGTACTGATGGCATTGGTCATGTTAACCGCCACGGTTGAGCGGTCCACATCTGACATTTGCCACAGAGGGTTAAACTCAAAGGTGAAATCATCCGGAAGTGGCTGGCTCAGTTCGGAGCGGTGGATAATATCCAGCAGCCGGCGCAATGGGTGACGCAGGCGACGCTCCTGCTGTGTGCCAATATTGTCGTAATAGTTGGCAAGGTCAGCATCACCAGTCGAGAACCCTTTCGGCGACTGCCCGAACAGGCGCACAAGTGGAATACCCACAGCACCGCTGATCTGTTCCGCAAACTGGCCGATCACGTCATCGAGTCCGGAAAACGTGTACTGGTGAGTTTCAAACTCATCATCACCGTCGAGAAGAGTCAGCCCCTCGTTGCTCTGATACATTCGTACCATGTCCATGTTTTTCAATAAGGCGTCATAAGCTTTTCCACCCAGGGCTATCAGCTCTCTGAGTTTTTTAATCTTCATGGTGCGCAGGTGGGCTTTGTAAACCAGCTGTGCAGCACCCATGGTGGCGCTGTCGAAGGCAGTCAGGCGATCCCAGATACGCTCAACCACCGACATGCCCCACTCGTTTTCCGTAATGGCCTGCTGGTAAGGCAATGTCACACCGTCAAAGCGGATCAGGCGGCTGTGGTGAATTCGCCAGGCAGGGATGCCGGTTGCGGTGGTCACTACATCATAGAACTCTGGCTTACCAAGGTTTGGCCCCATCTCTTTGATACGCCGCGTGAGTACAGGGTTAATCATCCAGCGGTCGAGAGGAAGCACCCCTTTAAACCGGCCTTTGCCTATTGTCTCAAGTCGGAGCGGCGTCATCGGTGCCTGCCCTTCAATCATAATGAAGCCTACAGCGCCACCATAGAGGCGTGACCATTTAATGGTGTCGTTCAGCCGGTCCCACAGTTCCAGCTCATCAAATTTTGATTCGATAACGCCGCGGTGTTTGGGATCAATCTCTGAGGTGATACGGATGCCTTTGCGGGTCATATCATCTGCAATAGCGTCAACGGCTGAACCTATAATGGCCGATGACCGGTATGCCCATTCAATCTGTAGCCGGTTGCGGCTGGTAAAGTTTGCACGGTAGGTTGATGCCGCATGCTGGTTAGGTTGCTGCATGCCAACCCGCGCCATAAAGTTATCGTAGCTGTCCGCTGTCGCCTGAGGAGACGTGGCGCCACTTCTGTTTTTTCGTGCCATCATTACTCCGTTACAGGCGAATCCAGATATCAAGTTCGGTATTCATTGGTGCGTAATTGATCATCACGGCATCGGCCAGGTTCGGTGATTTAGTGCCGTCCGGCTGTTTATCCACGATGATTTTTCCGACACCGTTGATGGAATAGGTTGGCTGGGACAGTTCGATAACGAGCTTGTCCTTATTTGCCATGCTGCTGCTGATTGAAATGATTTCGTCAGGGTTGTAAGACATGCCCTCAACCACTGCACGGTAGGTGTTCTGGAACAGCTTGCGCAGGTACCACCAGCTTTGTGCTTTGGCGTTAGCAAAGAAGTCTTTGTTCAGTCTGGCCGCCTGGCCGTTATCTCCGCGTACCGCTTCATCATCCGGATCGAATACCCCGCCACTGCCACGGAATGGGGTAGCCAGTATCATTGGTCGTCTTGCCGCTTTACGCAGCTCGTTAATAGCTCGGGCATCACCACGAACGCCAGCACCCAGACCGTCCTCATCAAAGCGGAATTCTTCGAGTCCGTCTTCTTCGCAGTAACCGAATACCTTCTCAACAGAGCCGTAGATATCGCTACCCACGCCAGACCATTCACGAACGCTCTCAAGCAGAAAGCCATAGCGGGACGAGAATGCGTTTTTATCGCGGCCCTCATCGGCCACGTCCATTGCACCCAGGCGCTTGCCTGTTGGTTCTATGCCCAGCTTAATGTGTGCATCAATGGAGGCCTGTACCCAGTCGCTGGGAATCAGGACACCCTCAGCCGAAGCTGCATAATTCAGGTCAAGTTCCTGTGCCACAACAACCGGGTTATCTATCTTCTCGCACTCTTTGCGGTACCACTCATCGTCCTTACGTGGGTCACTGCGCCAGTGGAACGTGAATACCGGAATGCGGCCACCGTGGCGCTTCTGTGCAAACGGGTTTGCCATGCCATTGACTGATGACAGATCAATACGGCAACGTGTGGTTTGTGAAAGTGAAGCCTCAATAAGCATCGGGCGCTGCAGGAATGCGGCCTCATCCACGAAATAAAGCGTGGTACGGTCACCTCGTCCGATATTGTCCCCCGCTTCTCCTTTGAGAACTGCACCAGTGGTCGGGAACTCAACGCGCATATAAGGCGCGTGTTTCTTTGCGTTCCAGTCGCCGCGAAACTCCACCGGCAGTGTCTCGACGAATTTCCGTGCTTTCCAGAACAAGGCCTTAGGGTCACCGGTACTGTCCACGTATTCTTCTTTACGGGAACCGAAGCCGATCACCATCTCTTTGTTGAAGAGGCACATCGCACACGCCAGGCCGATTGAGGTCCAGCTGAGCCCCATCTCACGGCTCTTTTCTGTGATGCCATTTTCATGGTGGCCTCGGCGGTCCATAATCCAGTGAATCCATTCTTCCTGTTTTGGGAACAGAAGAAACGGTACCGACACCGGCAGGCCAAAATCGAGGTTACGCGGGTCTGTCGTCATTCCCCAGTCGATAATGAACTGGGCCGGGTCGTTACGATAAAACTCTTTCAAAGCAGGGAGCGCTTCCGGATTCTTGCGGATGCGCTGCAGCCTTTCCATGCGCCACTCAAACACCTGCGTATAGTCCGGTTTCCGGAAATCGAAGGGGAAAGGAATTGGCATTGTTTTCCACACTATATATATTACTAACATAGTGTTACAAACCGTAAGCACTATTATTGAGGGTAAATCATGGCTACAGTTGACGATGTTGCACTATGGATGAAGTCTGAATTGAACAACCAAAATAGACTTTACCAAGAAGTTGCGGTGTATGAGATCAATAAGAGATTCGGAAATGCATTTGTATATACAAATGATAACGGAAATCTTGCGATTGATAAAAAGGTGTTGGCTAAATTCAAAAAACTAACAGCCGACACAGCAATATGGGAGCGCGGTGAAAAGGCTTGGCGCAAAAGAGAGAGCTATGACAATCCAGGCCGGCAACAAGATTAGCTAAATTAATATAAATAAGCTCTTTTTAACATAATGGTCCTTAAGCGCCCTGCGAGAAAGGCACTCACCGAGAAAAACGGCTGCGTGCCTTTTTTTTATCAGTTTTCAACTGAAAAACTGGCAAAATTGATTGCATAAACAGTGCATAAAACACCACTGAATTTGCATAGCGTTTTTTAATCGCCAAACTCTCGTTTTCAGCAGTTATCCCATCATCTTACGGTAGAGCTCTGCGGCTTCATCGGGGGTTAGATTTGTCGCCTCGGTCTGAATCGGTCCGCCCTCTGGACCGCTGATTTCCGTTTTGCTTTTCAGCATACCCAGATGCTGAGCTACCATCTTTAGAGCGTCGTCCTGATTTCGGGTAATGACTTCTATCCCAAACTTACCCTCTTTTACTCCGGCAAATAATCGACGGGCAGCAGCCGAAGTGTCGCGGGTATCGTGGATAACAGTACGGCTCAGGCCCACACCATTGCAACGGGGGCATTCTGGATTCGGATCGAGAACAGCATCATAACCGTAACCGCCCTGATCTGTAGGCTCACGCTGTTTGCGTGCGGCGGCTTCGGCAAACTCTTCTTCAAACTCCACTATGTCACGCCACTGATATTGATGACCGAAGCCCCAGCAGTAGCGGCAGCACCCTCGGTGGTACTCAGTCAGCTCGGATGCATCAGCGGTCGCAATATCCCACCACCATTGCAGAACGGCATCCTGTGAAATCTGAGTGCGCTTTGCCCGCGCATCCATCGCATCTCTCACAGCAGCGGTGACCTTAGCATTTCTGAGCAGCCTCGAAGCATTAACGTATGCAGTGTTTCCCTCACCTTTATAACCAGCCCGCTTATATGCAGCTGTGCGGTTAAGGTCGATGAGATATTCATCAACAAACTTCATCTGCATGTCATTGAGGCCATAACTGCGCAAATCGAATTCCTGCGCAATTTCCTGCGCATCGCTGTCATTGGCCTTTTGCGCATTACCTGTTTTGCGCAACTTTCTGGTATCAGACTGAACATTTTTTTGCGCAGAATGCTGCGCAGTAGGTTTTTTGATATACCGTCGCGCAGACGAGTAATTCAGCCCCTGCGACTCACACCACTCTTTCGGTGATACGCCGGATTCGGCATGTTCGGACAGGAACCGATCTTGAAGCTCGCTCCAATCCGGCTTTGCCATGAGGTTTCTCTTTAATTTTACTTATGAATGGTCAATATTAGGCACTAGCTGATAACAGCTTCACGCTGCAAACAAAACGTCCTACAACCAAAAGGAATGTATAAATGACACTAGAGTTTAATGACTTTGAAGAAGTTAATGATGAACTACAAAGATTACGGGTAATAACAACAACTCAGGATACTGTTATCAGGTTAATAATTGGTCATTTTGAACTCCTGCACGGGAAGGAGTCCAGGGATGCTTTGATAAAGACTATCCGAGAGTCGGGTTCCAAGCCTGTGTCTGAGGATGTTCCTGATAATGAAGCAACCAGACGCCTTAGATCTATTGCGGAAGAACATCTGAGTAGTTACTTCTAGTTCATCTTGCAGGGTAATCACAATCGAGGCCACCGCAATGGCCTCTGTTCTGATTACAGATACTTATCTTTCAGAGCCACCAGCTCAGCTTCTGCATCAGCGCCAAGAACTTCCAGACCGTGTTCCACAAACGCAACGAACGCTTCAACCCGGGCCTTTAGTGATGCCAGGGGGGATACATCAGCTACTGCAGAAAGAGATACTGGGGTTACAGGTGTTGGATCAGCCACAGTAACTGGCGCTGAAGCAAAAACTACCGTTCCGGTTGCTGAGGTACCATCATCCAACGCTGCAGTGATCGGGTAACTGCCGGCAGTCACGCTGGTCAGGCTGAATGAAGCTGTACCGGCTGAATCAGTTATTACGGAAGCCGGCAGAGATACTGCTGAATCAGTGGACAGATTGACTGTCTGAGACACAACTGCCACACCATTAGCATCGGTAACTTTAACCTGAGCAGTATTGGCTGACACGCCGTCAGCGGCTGAATTATTGGTGACGAGGGTTAACGTTAGAACGTTTGGCATAACTGTTTCCTTGATTGTTTCAGCCGTGGTGGCCGGGTGGTAATAAATATTTTTTAACCATGCGAAAAAGCGCTTAATCATTTTTGTCTGGACTCTTCGGTTGGGCGGACTTCATTTGGATTGAATACGCCTCTTCCATTGTCGCGTCCCGCCAACCAGTTGAACTGCGATCAATACCTGGCGAGTGCAAAGATGGCTGTCTGAAAGTTCGCAGATTGATTTCAACCTGTAGTACTGCGAGTCCTGTTAGAGGTTGGCGACGAAATCTGAAATTACCGTTGATACCGGTCTCAACAGTGTGTATTGGCATCTGACTCATTGCTTCTGCCTCTCGTTTTCAATCTGTCTGATGCCATCTATCTGGCTGTTGCAGTTCTGCAGGTCAGTCAGCAACAGGTCATTCCACAATACGCTGTCACCGAAAGTTAACGGGTCACCTGGTGGTGCGGATACGGGACACGGTTGCAGAAGACTTGCCGGAATTGGTGTTACCGGAACCTTTACGTACTGCGTTGTAGGCGCTGAGCAACCTGTCAGCTGCGCGACCAGGCACAACAACAGCAGAACAAGCATCACCCGAAATAGCTGTTTTGATGTCAGCCTGGGCTGCCTGTGAGTCCAATGTGTTCGCATTTTGTTTATCCAGAGTGGATTGTGCGATGGTATTGAAAATACCGACGGTAAGAGCCTGAGTCTGCGTGATGAATTCAGCTTCATTTTTCTGCTGAGTAAGGGTGATAATGCTGTCGCGCTGGGTGACCGCCTTACCGTAGTAATGAAAGGCTGCCCATAACAGCAAACTGAAAATAAGCAGTATCAGGACAGTGAGGGCTACAGCGATTTTATTAATCATTGTCACCCCACATACATAATTCGCTTTCGATGGCGCGGCGGTTCATCAGGCCAGTGGATTTAGTCCGGCCTATATACACCCATCGGGTGAGCGAGTTACAGGCTTCTGTGTAATGACCGGCGTTGAGTTCACGCAGCAACGATGACCGGGCAAAGTTACCGGCACCCACGTTAAACACAAAACTGGTCAGAGCCGCTTCCTGCGTTGCTGTCATTGGCACTTTAACCAGGCGATTTACTGAGTTATCAGCAGTTCGGATATCAGACTTCAGAAATGAATCACACTGAGCAGGTGTATAACGGTGACCGGGAATAACATCCGGGCCTGTGTGGCCGGTGCAAACGGTCCATACCCCGCCACCGTCGCGATAAGGCGTATAAACAGTATCCTCAAGAGGAGGCAGTAGTACCGCTGCTATTGCAACTGCTCCGCCACCAATAGCTGCTATCAGCTTTTTTCGTAGCGAGGGTGACATGGCCATAACTTTCAGTCCTCATCAGCCCTAACCATATTGTGCTTGCGATCCCACACCTTAAATCCAACATTGACCAGGCAGGTAATAAGCGCAAAAAAAAGGCCACCGAGTACACCGATGGCCGTCCATTGATCTGGCGTGAAAGAATTGAGTAACCGGTATAGCCAGAATCCGGTATTAGTTCCGGCCGCGCCGTACGCAATACCGGTAGTTAGCTTGTCCATTCTCATAGTCTCCACCTCCCACTTTCAATGGGCTGTGCTGTGCATAAGGGAGAAATAAAAAAAAGCCCAGCCGTAGCAGAGCCTAGGGAAACTTTTCGTATCTTAGAAAGCAAAAAACCCCGCCGAGGCGAGGTTTCAAGGTCATCAACTGTCGAAATTACGGCGACAATATCAGAATTCAGTTAAATATAGGCATATTAATCTACTTTTGCAATACCCTGCTGTAAATTTGTCGCCTTTTGTCGTGAACGTGTTTCCACAACTGCTAGTAATGAGTCTTTGTCCAGCCTGGTAAACACATCTATCATTGCTTCCCAGTGCGCTGTAAACGTTTTAGACCAGTTTTTAGTCTCCACCCCCACCAGCGCAGCCAGTTCGGTGTATTGATAGATGTCGCGCCCGGCCAATCCCTCTTTCGTATCCTGAGCCGCCAGCCAGATAAGCTGCCGTAGTTTATCCATCGTTTTTTTTGCAACACGTTTACCGACGAGGTTTGCTCTGAATTGTTCCCATGCCCAACGGATAATTGTCTCCTGATGATCCCACCGGATGCTTTCGCTATAGTTCCATAGCAGCCAGGCCTTTTGATGCTCCTCGAGTGACAACAATGCCCGGCGCCAGGATGCCGTTGCGAATTCCACCGGTTGTACCAGCGGAATATGAGATCCTTTAGCATGGGACTGTTTACCCGGTATCGGGGGATTGTTCAACGTTATCCACTTTTTTGTTTCCTCGTCCCAGATGCGTGATTTTTTACGGGGAAAGGTGTTTGTGTCGAACTGGGCGTTCTCCAGCCAGGCCATCAACTGCCCTTTCGTCGCTCCACTCAGATCGGCAGTGGCCACGACAAGCTGCTCACGTACGTACTGAAGGTATTGAGTATTCATGGGGCTTCCTTCTGTGACTGGTTAGTTTTGGTTTGGCCGGCACGCTTAACAGTCATAGAGACTCCTCAATGATGATCTGCCCCTTATCTCCCCATATTTTGGTTATGCGGCAGTCCCAGATATTGGCATCATCTTCATAGAGCGCATCCATCAGGGCTTTTAGCATGTTGTCGCAATCGGGTTTGGACTGATGCGGCCGCCCGGCGTACTGCGCCTTCTTTTTCTTACTCCAGCTTTGTGGCATAGGGAGAACGAACGTAACGTGGGCACCAGATTCCGGCAGATGAATTTTTCGCAGGCGTGCGTCATCACAGAACGCCCGGTAACGCATTACTGCCGGACGCTGTTTCCACTTATCAGCTCTGGTCATTCTGGGTTTCCCGATGGGCGTAATATCGTAGATTTTCATGATTTGATAAGTCCCTCTTTCCGCCAGATTTCAAGCGTACGAAATACGCCCTCTGCATGCATCAGGCGCAGTTCTTCGTAGGTGTAATCGGTGGTTTTTGTTCTGCCATCGATTAGGTCATGGCACCCGTTACAGGCAATGGCCGCCTGGGTGTCGTCAGGCTTGATTCCGGTACCGCACGTTCCCGCCAGGCGGTAATGGGCCAACACACTGGTTTCCGGGTTTCCGTTGCAGTATCCTGGGATCCGGACCGTACAATCCCGGCCACGCGCCGCATTACGAAGGTTAGCCATAATCACCCCCACATCCGGTTACGCCAGCGGTGGTCCGGGCGCGGTAGGTTTTCGGTCTCCACCAGCCTGACGCTGACAGTCCAGGTTTTCAGGTCCTGGTTCAGGCTGCGTTCAACTTTCTCGCCTCTCTTACGATATTTTTCAATAAGCTCGTCGGCCTGCTCGGTTGTGCAATCGTCATGCTGAAACCACGATATTTTTATACTCATGATGCAAAGCTCAGCAGTTGGTTTGCGGCATTTTCGGCCTCTGTCGGGCTACTGAATGAGCCAGAGAGTATCCAACGCCAGAGCACGTCAAGAGAGCCCTGATAGAGCTGGTGGAATTCCGTTTCGTCCATATTTGAGAATGAAATACTGCGGGGATGCTTCCTCAGGGTACCGTCAGGCAGTTGGATAGCATCATAATGGCCAGCTTCGACAATCACCCATGCACGATAGGCGTCAAAAGATTTGCAGATGCTGATGCTGCCTGACCGCTTTTCTGCGATGCGGTCCAGGTACTGCTCAGCGGCATCCATCAGCGCTGATTCACTTCCGCCATAGGCCGCCAGGTATTTTGCGTAACCGGTGATCAGCCTGCGCTCGTTAGAAGAAATGGCCCCGCCGGTAGGTTCCCAGTATTCAAAACCGAGATTGAGTAATGCGAAGAAGCGGCGGTGAAATGCAGGATTACGGACAAGCTTATAATCGGCATGAAGAATAGAGCCGAGCCTACATTTTGATTGCAAAAAATCGCTGGTCTCCTGCGTGGCAGGGATCAGTATGCCTTGGGACTGTTTTATTAAATGCAATTGCGCCATGGTTTTTCTCCGTGGCGCAGTAGGTTACGGTTGTTCAGGCCGTGGAATTCATAATATCAGAAGGTGCAATTACGCGGTAGCCAAGCCGATGAAGAAAACTGGTCATTGTATTGAGATTAAAAATCCCTTCATCTTCCAACAGCGGGCGCATTGATGTAATGCCGTTGTTTCTGTACACCAGGATCCTGCCGGCAGCGCTAATGCTACCGACAATCTCTCCCGTAGAGCGTTTAATTAAATCGTAATACTCATCACTATCACTGCGCATGCCTACCTCCAAAAGCAATATGCTGTGTTTTTATACAGTAATTTTATTGGTGAATCACTTACATATGTAAATTTTATGAAAGTAAGGTGCCAGGCATACATCTTGAAAAATTCGTTTACAAGCATACTCATATGAAAGATCTGCTACTTCACCACCTTAGGCGATGCCGCTACCACTGAATATAGCCCTTTCATCCTGCTTATCGAACCAGAACATTCGAGAGCCACAGCACATATCGAGTATTGATTGCTCGGTCATCGATCAGCCTCCCTTGTAACACTTGCTGATAGAATAATTTCCTGAAAATTGAGTTTTAGTGACTGATATTGCCGTTTAAAATTTGCGCTGAATAACTCAACGTCATTGCGCGGGTTCTCATTGCCAAAGTGGTGCCAGCCGGCAGCGTCACCACGACTAAATAACTCAATGCGTGGTACGTCTCCCAGAAGCTTTACGAGCATGTCCCGAACGACTTGTGGCTTAGCGCTGTGCTCGAGTCGCGGCGCGGTAATGTGCTGGCAGATCGAAGCGTCCAGGCGTTCAGGCAATTTCCCTTTCACCGCAAAGAGACAGTCTTCGCTGTTGGCACGGGTCATATGGCCTATTCCGATAGCGCTGTTACCTTTCCTGCGGTTGGTTTTGTGCCAGGTAAATCCCTTCATGGTCATCAGCCGGAATCCCCAGGCCTCGACAACCTTGAGTGCTTCAAGCGGCTGAGTCGGTACCCACCACATGGCCAGCAGGCATGATTCCGGATTAGCCAAGTCCCATACCGGAAGCCGGCAGATATCCTGCACGTTCATCACCGGGTATTTGTGCGTGGCGCCACGGGCACCATCGTTTGCAGAATCCCTGTATTGCCACGGTGGATCAGCGTAAATCAGTGTGTAATTCCTGCGTGATGCTAAAATATTTTCCACAGTCACCCCCTGAACCCAGTCGGGATCTCAATGTCCGGCTGGGGAATCATGTTCATGGCCCGCATGCCTGGTTGCACAGAACTCTCCCAGGATTCCTCGTAGTGCTTTGAGGGACCGAAAAAAGTCGCTGCCTGCTTCACAAACTCCGTGCCGAGCTTTCCGGCAGCGGTCACGTAAACCGCATAGCGCTTAACACCGGCAATCAGCTTCTCGGGAGGTTCCCCGGCGGTGATTCTGGCATTCCACGCTTTGACGGCATCCGCTTTGCTGTTCCCCCCTGCCCGTTTGGGATAAATCGCCCAGGCACGTTCAAAGTCTTCGGGATAAGTTTTTTTCTTCGAGCCCCGAGTCTCTGAATCAGTTTCGTCATCGTCAGGGGGTATGGCGGAGCCATGCCCCAAAGTGTTTTTCTGTTCCTGTTCCTGTTCCTGTTCCTGTTCCTGGCTAAGGAAGGGTTGCAGAACCCTTTCGGAACCCTTTAATTTCTCCGTCCCGATATGAGCAACAGACACTGACAGAATCCGCGCCAGCTCTGGCTTTACCCTCGAATTACCGGGTATCTGATCAAACAACCGCATCGCTGAAATGCCCTGGTTGGGATTCTCGATTGGATTCCAGGAAAGAAAGTTGTGGATAAGTACCCATTTAGAGACTGAGTCCCGGGTTGCGAAACCGTTATTCGACAGTTCATCAAACCCTTTCGAAACCCTTTCCGGAGCCCACGCAAGGTCTTCCGAAACATATCCATCGGGTAGCCGGAAACACCCAATCATGTTCGTGTGTTGACCGGTTAGCAGGTACAGTGCAAGCAACCGGGCATCATCGGAGACGCGCCGCATTCCATCGCTTATCCAGAACGACGTGTGCACTTTTCCGTAATCACGCATAAAAACCCCTTACATACTGAATTGGCGTCAGCCAGCGTTTACCTTTGTACTGGTTCCTGACATACTGACCCCGCGATTACTTACCGTTTTTGCGTCCGAAGGCCGGTTGTGTTCCCGCACAACGGTCTTCACCCTTTTTGTTTTTTCGGTGATCACTTTTACTGGTTTGCTTTTGTGCCCACAATTTTGCGTGACGCATAACATCATCAAAAATCCCTCCCTTCCGGCTTGCCTGTGACATACGTTTGTATAAATCGATAGCCTGATATGCCCCCCCCCTGAGCTACTGACTGCGTAAACCCCTGGCGCATAAGCTCCTCATAAACATTTTTCTCAATAAACTCGATATGGTTCATGGTTTAGTCCCACCCAAGCGGCCCTGGTCTAGCCCGCTCAGCTTTCAGCCCGATATCTGCCAGCGTTTCAACTGATGCTAAATATTCCCGCGACACCAGTACCGCCTCCGGGGGTGCTGCCTGGATTCCCAGAAACGCCAGCTCTCTCGCCAGCGTTGCGAAATACCCTTCCGATTTGCGCTTGCTGATGGTCGATTCGCTAACCCCCATGTGCTCCGCGTAAGCTTTTTGACCCACAGAGGCAAGCCGGTTGAGCAGAACACTCTCTATTTCAAGCGGATTGAAAATTGGTGGATCTAACTTTCGTGTAATTGCCTTTTCCATGATGAATACTCCCTCATGACCGAGGTAAGCCGTCGGTTGGGTTGGGATAGAGATCTGGTCGCAGTTCGTGGGGTGTTACGCCGGTGATGTTAAAAATTGGTAATACGCGTTCGTGTGGGACCACGCCCTTGTAACGGTTCCTCCATCGACTTACTGACATTGGTTTAATGCCAAGCATCAACGCCAAATTACTGGCTGTTCCTGCTTTTTTAATTGCCTTTTCTAATCCGTTCATAGTTGTCTCCCGTGGTAGATTTGACAATTAAGCCTAAGACTTAATACCAAGTCAAGTCCCGGGCGAATTTTAATTTAAATCAAAAAGGCTTACTCTTCTGAAATGACTGAGAAAAAAATACTTAACCCGATTCTTGTTGAGCGATTAACAGAGCTAACAAGGCGCGGGATGACTAAATCTGATATGGCAAGGGTTGCGGGGATAACGCCGCAGTCCGTTAACGGCTGGTTCAAAAAAGGAGTTATTAGTAAAGGTTCAGCCTTGGCCGTTGCAGACGCTGCAGGTGTGTCAGTCCCTTGGTTGCTGGGTGAAGAAGTCGATGAAAGCAACGGCCTAAAACCTGACGAACAGCGCCTGCTTGAGCTCTATCGCCAACTGCCGGAAGAAGAGCAACAAAACATGTTGCGCATTTTTGCTCTTCGTCTGAAAGAGCTCGATGCGCTTTATGAGAAGTACATGAGTCGGCGGATTAAGGGTGATGCTGAATAATTAACGTAAAAAGCAACTCTGTAACAAAAACCAATAAAACTATATAATTATCAATGATTAATTGGTCATAAGGTTTAAAGTTGACTATACAAACTATATCCCTTTGGAATGAAATGGGGGTGATCCCTCCAATAGATGAGGCAAACCCTACCAGTCGTGTGAGATCACCATATGAAATGGATATTGTGCGGTAATCCCCCCATTTTTAACGGAGGCGATAAGTAGAATCAGATAAGCGTTGAATATGTTGCATCGGCGTGTAGCCATTCAGTGCCATATTCGGTCGCTCGTGATTATAAAACC
>NZ_JAERJN010000014.1:0-109638 GCF_018257595.1 Tatumella sp. JGM94
CGATGGTTTCACCACTTTTTTGTCATGGCTTCCTGAATTATCTCGGCTTTAAGCCGTTCTTCGGCATACATCTTTTTCAGGCGACGATTTTCGTCTTCCAGCTCTTTCAGGCGGGCCATCATGGAGGCATCCATCCCACCAAAGCGTGAACGCCACTTATAGAAGCTGGCATTACTCATACCATGCTCGCGGCATAGTTCAGAAACCGGCGTTCCGGCTTCGGCCTGTTTGAGAATGGCCATAATCTGGCTGTCAGTAAAACGTGATTTCTTCATAGATTTCTCCCCGATTCAGGTTAGTAGAAAATTCTACTTATGAACACAACGGTTTTTCGGGGGGATTACCAGCCGATCTTCTCAATCAATGAGGCTTAACAAACTGGAAGTAAGCCAAAAACTTAATATTAAATTCGCCCAGGACTTGACTGACATTAAGTCATAGGCTTAATATGAATCCATCGCAACGAACCACCCAGGCAGGACGCCCACGAAGTAGCGGCCCGGCGCATACGAAAACCGGGATGAGGTGGACCAATCAACGCGCAGTAGGTTTCAAGTTCCGCTGGCAACGTAATTGCTAAACATGAGAGGTGATTTATGGCTCATTCTGTACCCAATAACGGACGCGCAGTACCAATGCGTAACGCTAATACCGGCGCAGCCTGGCTGGTTTCTTTCAATTACATCGAGGGTATTTACTGGCATGAGCCAGTGGGGAATTTACGTAATATCCGACGTCCGTACGCTTCACACAGAATTGAACCCAATCTGGTTCCTGCAGGTACGCATTAATGACTGAGTTCATCCGCAAACAATATTGTGCGTTTTGCCGGAAACCCATCACTGAAGGCAAATAAGTGAAAATGGTCATTCTGATCGCGAAGGAAAGACACGTAGAACCCAAAACAAGGAATTATTGCTCTACTCGTTGCGGGCAATGTGACCAGATGGAAAACGAAGCATAACGTAAAGCCCGCGCAAGGCGGGATCCACGACCGGTGCCACCGACCAAAGTTACACCGGAATTACCAAAACCAATGAACACCCAACGGGCGCTAACAATGGCTCAGGGATTCTAACATCCAAAATTGAGGCAAACCTATGGAATTTTTTCACCTGATACGGGCAACTCAAAAGTCCGGACAACCTGACGCTGTTGTATGGCTTTCTGCGAAAACTGAGTCACGTGCAAATCTGCAATTAGATGTGATTCTTGAAGATGCGGGGATCGAAACTGGGCGTGGTAAAGACTATATGAAACCAGTCCGTACTGATTTCCCTGTCTATGACGATCTTCCGGAAGAGAGTGAAATAGATTTAACCTGGTGCGAAAAATATCAGCTGGCTGATGATCAGCGTACGTGGGAACTGAAACTGAAACCTGATGCTGAGTCAGGCAACAAATTATCTATTCAGGGGGCGGTTGGTACCGTTGATGATAACAATGCTCGCCACCCTGTAAATTTATCGTTCGAAAAGCGCGTAATCGGTACCTGGCTCTTCGGTCATTTTGATGAACTGACCGATGACCAGATGTCTTCTGTATCAGCCACAGAAATGGATATGGACGCCACTTATGTGCAGAACGTATTGCTGGCCAGCCGTAGCGTTATCCAGTTACGCCACGTTTTCCATAAAGTTTTAGTCGATTTATACCGCTCAGCAAAAACTGTCTGGCCGGAGGATGGCAAAGCGCCAACACTTTCCGACCTGGTGAGCTTTTTTAATGAGTGGATTGATAATCGCGGCGACGAAAAACCAACGCGACAGGATGTCACGGACAAATGGCAGAAAAAATACGATCGTACTCAGCGCCGCACGGACACCGGGACATCTGCTGGCGGTGGAATTAAAACTGATCGCAACCCCGATTATGTGCACACGCTGGATACGCTGGATTTAGAGATTGCACTGGCCACCCTGCCAATGGATTTTGATATCTATAACTTCCCTGCATCGATTCTGCGTCGTGCGAAGGAAATTGTTAGCGCCAAAGAGAAGCCTTTTATCCTGTGGTCAAACGTTATGCGTAAAACCCCGGGTATTCTGGACTTCTCACGCGCTGCGATCTTCGCGGTCATCCGTACGGCCCCGGAAAATGTCTATGTAGCTCCGGGTGATCTGCAGCAATACATCAACAGTAACCTGACTGAGTATCTGCACGAAAAACCAAAAGCAGAAACCCTTGCTGCTGCCCGTCATATCGATAGCGTTGCGATGGCTGGTGAACTTGAAGCAGCGGCCACTAACACACCAGTTGTTTCAAACCTCGGTAATGGCAAGTTCGCCATCGATGGGCTTGTGGCGCCAGGGGACACAACAACTCAACCAGAAGGGACTGAACATGTGCAGATGGAAGAGACTCACCAATCCGAAAACAAAACTGATATTGAAATACCAGCAGGCAAAAGTGCTGATGCAGATGATACGAAAGCAAATACAGTAGATTCCGAACCAGCCGCCATTGTTGAGCCTGTTTTTGAAAGCACAGAGCAGCACCTGTATGAACCGGCACCTGTCTGGCCGGAATACTTCGAACCTGGCCGGTATAAAGGTTTGCCAAACGATGTTTATCACGCAGCGAACGGTATCAGCAGCACGCAGATTAAAGATGCCAGGGTTTCACTGTCGTATTTCTGTGCTCGTCACGTAACCAATACTATCTCTCGCGAAAGCACCGACGCGCTAACGTTTGGTAACCTGGTTCATACGCTAGGTTTAGAGCCAGAAAAATTTGATGAAGAATTCGCGGTATTCCCTGGCGTTCCTGATGACGCATTTACTAACACTGACACGCTAAAGGCGTTCATTCGAGAGTACAACACTGATAAGCCCAAAGCCGATCAGCTAAAGCTTACCGGCAAAAAAGAGGAACTTCAGGAATCCATTCTCGCCGTCAAACCTGATGCAGTTTTTGCTGACGAATTTGAGAAGCAATGGATTGAAGATAATCAGGATAAGACCATCATCAGCGATAAACAACTAATGCAGGCTAAGTTAATCCAGCAGGCACTATTGAGCCACCCAACCGCCGGCAAGTTACTGACACACCATAACCGTTCGGTTGAAGTGAGCTACTTCGGTATTGATGATGAAACCGGGTTGGAAGTCCGCGTACGTCCGGATCTTGAAATCGATATGGATGGTCTGCGTATCGGTGGTGATCTGAAAACCATCAGCATGTGGAACGTTAAGCAGGACTTTCTACGCGCCAGACTTCACCGGGAAATTATCGACCGTGACTACCACTTAAGCGCTGCTATGTACTGTGATGTTGCCGGGCTGGACCAGTTCTACTGGATTTTTGTAAATAAGGACGAGAACTATCACTGGATTGCCATCGTTGAAGCAACCGAGGAATTGCTTGAATTAGGCCGACTGGAGTATCGAAAAGTAATGCGTGGGATTGCCAACGGGTTTGATACCGGAGTGTGGCCAGCACCAATCACCAACGATTATGCAGATGAGCTTAATGATTTTGATATTCGCCGCCTCGAAATGCTGCGTACACAGGCTTAAGGAGACCAACGATGGAAAACACAAACATCATTACTGCTGAGCAGCAGACACCAAACACAATCTCGGCCAGCAATGCGATTTTCAATGTCCAGGCTCTGGGCCAGTTAACAGCGTTTGCTAACCTGATGGCTGATTCCTCAGTCACCGTGCCGGCTCACCTTGCAGGTAAGCCAGCTGATTGTATGGCTATCGTGATGCAGGCCATGCAATGGGGAATGAACCCGTACGCTGTTGCTCAGAAAACCCATCTGGTAAACGGTGTTCTCGGCTATGAAGCCCAGTTAATCAATGCGGTAATTGCCAGTTCCAGCGCCATCCGTGGGCGCTTCCACTACCGTTACGGCGGTAACTGGGAACTCTGCACACGTACGCGGGAAGTTACCAGGGAAAAAAATGGTAAGAACGGAAAATACCAGGTCACCGAGCGTGTTCGCGATTGGACCGATGAAGACGAGATCGGTTTGTATGTCGAAGTTGGCGCAATACTGCGCGGAGAAAGTGAAGTTACCTGGGGAGAGCCTATTTATCTGTCCGGTATCGTGACGCGTAATTCCCCGCTATGGGTCTCAAATCCTAAACAGCAGATTGCTTATCTGGGCGTCAAATACTGGGGTCGCCTTTACTGCCCTGAGGTCATTTTGGGTGTTTACAGCCCTGATGAAGTTGAGGCGCGTACAGAACGGGAAATTAATCCTGAGCCAGCAAGACGTGTAACCGTTGAAGAAATCACCAATGCCGCGGAATCGACAAATAGCGCTCAGGAGTCAACATCAAATATTGATCAGCTGGCTGATGAATTCCGCGAAAAAATTGATGCTGCTGAGACTCTGGATGCTGCAACAGGTGTAGGCAATAGCATCAATGATTCGAAAAGTCTGCTCGGTGCGGCATTGCACACAGAGCTTAAAAATAAAGCGACACGCCGCTATCACTTTATTAAGCATCGCAATGGTGTTGAGGCTGCAATTAATTCAATACCACCAGCTGGTGAGCCTGAAGCAACTGAACTGTTTTTAAAAGCTGACCGTGCTCTAAATGCGGCCCGCAGGCACGTAGGGGATGAACTGTATGATAAGTTTCGTATCACTCTCGACGATATGAAACCTGAATATGTGAGCTAAAGAGCAATGAAGATAGAGGCAACGGATTGCCACTTTCTAAAAGCTGAATAAAGTCGGAGGAAGATAATGGCTAACTGGATCGTCCTTGAAGATTGGGCCAGACAAGAATTTGGCGCTCCCGTGCCAGGGAAAGCTACTCTTCATAAATTTGCAAAGAATGGCATGATATCCCCGCCTGCGCGAAAAGTCGGCAGGACCTGGCGAGTTGAAAGCAATGCCCGGTTCATCGGGTTTGTTAAGCCAGTGACAAAAGAAAGTGATAATCCTATCCTCAGGAGGATCTTGGAAGATGGCCAGACCGAGGAAGTACAACGTTAACATCCCCGGGCTTTCCTGCTACACGGATGCTCGTACCAAAAAGGTTTACTGGCGGTATAAGCATCCGATCACGGGTAAGTTTCATGGGCTGGGAACGGATGAGGCAGAGGCTAAAGCTATTGCCTCCGAAGCAAATATTCGCCTGGAAGAACAGCAGATCCACCAACTGCTGAAAGTCAGGGATGAAATTAATAAGTCACGTAGTAAAGGTATCAGTGTCCTATCCTGGGTCGAGCGTTATGACGCCTATCAGCTTGAGCGACTCAACTCAGGGGAGATCAAGATAAACACCCTGAAACAAAAAGCAGCGCCATTGAAAGCTTTTGTCGCAGCCTTCGGCACCAAAAATATAGATGAGGTTTCTGTACGGGATGTCGCTACCCTTCTGGATGAGTACAAGGAGCGTGGGCAAAACCGTATGGCTCAGATTGTGCGGATGGTCTTAATTGACCTCTACAAAGAGGCACAGCATGCCGGTGAAGTTCCGCCAGGCTTCAACCCGGCAGAGGCCACCAGGATGCCGAAAAACAAAGTTCAGCGTGAAAGACTTACCCTGGATGAATGGCAGGAAATATTTTCTGTAGCCGCTGACATGCCGCGTTATGTACAAAATTCGATGCTGTTAGCCCTCATCACTGGCCAGAGACTGGGTGACGTGGCGAATATGCAGTTTAAAGATATCTGGGACGGGATGCTTCATGTCGTTCAAAGCAAAACAGGGGCAAAGCTGGCCATTCCCCTGAAACTAAGATGCGACGCTTTAAATCTGAGCCTGGAAGATGTTGTGAACAGATGCAGAGACAGAGTGTTAAGCAAATACCTCGTCCATCATTTCCATGGTTCATCACAATGCGTCAGGGGCGACCGGGTTCGGGATAACACAATCACGTCAGCCTTTTCGGCAGCGCGTGACAAAACAGGGCTTGAATGGAGTAACGGAACCCCTCCTACTTTCCATGAACAACGTTCTTTATCAGAACGGCTATACCGGGAACAGGGGATCGATACTCAGAAGTTGCTCGGCCATAAAAACCAGGCTCAGACGGATAAATATCATGATGATCGTGGCAAAGAATGGAGTGTTATTGCGGTCTGATTTTAGGTTGTTTATTAATCAGTTTTGCAGAAGAATTTTGCAGGAGTTTTGCAGAAGAATTTTGAAGGGAAAAAAACACCCCGAATTAACATTATTAACCCGGGGTTATAGTTACATCAGCAATTACATATTCTTGATAATCGCATCACCAAACTCTGAGGATTTCAGCAGCTTAGCGCCGTCCATCAGGCGTTCGAAATCGTAGGTGACGGTTTTAGCGGCGATAGCGCCTTCCATACCTTTAATGATTAAATCAGCTGCTTCGGTCCAGCCCATATGACGCAGCATCATTTCGGCGGACAGGATAACGGAACCCGGGTTCACTTTGTCCTGACCGGCATATTTTGGTGCGGTGCCGTGGGTCGCTTCAAACAGTGCACATTCGTCACCGATGTTGGCGCCAGGGGCGATACCAATACCACCCACCTGGGCTGCCAGAGCATCAGAAATGTAGTCACCGTTCAGGTTCATACAGGCAATAACATCGTATTCTGCCGGACGTAACAGGATTTGCTGCAGGAAAGCATCGGCAATGACATCTTTAACAATAATGTCTTTACCATTTTTTGGGTTTTTGAACTTCATCCATGGACCACCGTCCAGCAGTTCCCCGCCGAATTCGTCTTTCACTAACTGGTAACCCCAGTCTTTGAAAGCGCCTTCGGTAAATTTCATAATGTTGCCTTTGTGGACCAGTGTCAGACTATCGCGATCATTAGCGATAGTATATTCCACTGCCGCACGCACCAGACGTTTGGTTCCTTCTTCCGAACACGGTTTTACGCCGATACCACAGTGTTCAGGGAAACGGATTTTTTTAACACCCATTTCATCCCGCAGGAATTTAATCACTTTATCGGCTTCCGCACTGCCGGCTTTCCATTCGATACCGGCATAAATATCTTCGGAGTTCTCACGGAAGATGACCATGTCTGTATCTTCCGGGCGTTTCAGCGGGCTCGGAGTACCGGTATAGTAGCGGACAGGACGCAGGCAGATGTATAAATCGAGCTGCTGACGCAGGGCAACGTTCAGAGAACGGATGCCGCCGCCAACCGGGGTGGTTAATGGGCCTTTAATAGCAACACGGTATTCTTTGATCAGGTCAAGAGTTTCCTGCGGCAGCCAGACATCCGGGCCGTAGAGTTCAGTTGATTTTTCACCCGTATAAATCTCCATCCAGGAAATTTTACGTTTGCCATGGTAGGCCTTGTTAACCGCAGCATCGACCACTTTCAGCATCACAGGAGAGACATCAACACCAATCCCATCCCCCTCGATATAAGGGATCACCGGGTTATCTGGTACAACGAGTTTTCCCTGACTAACAGTAATTTTCTGACCTTCTGTCGGAACAACAACTTTGCTTTCCATCAACCTCTCCTTCGAGCGATTTTATGTTAATGATTTGTAAGATGCCGCGCAATACTACCCGAATCCCCGGGCAATAGCATAAAAAAAATGAACCCGAATAGCCGGCGCTGGCAAAACTGTGACTAAGAGTATTACCGCAAAATATTGCCGGTGATAAGCATTTTATTTTTACAGGATAAGATTTGTGGCACAGCTTCAGTTTGTTGGCATCGGGTAATAACTGCACGTAAAATAGTCAGTTACCCTTCAGCACCGCCTGTGGCGTAGTTTCTATTACAGCCAAAACAGCCCGCAGCAGTTATACTGTGACGATACTGACCAAAAAAAGACATTATGTTTAAGAAACCCAGAAATCAGCGACGCCCTGCCCACCCTGTGGCAGACAATCAACCCCGCCGGGTGATCCTGTTTAATAAGCCTTTCGATGTTCTGCCACAGTTTACTGATGATGGCGGACGGCGAACCCTGAAAGAGTTTATTCCGCTGAGTGGTGTCTATGCTGCCGGGCGGCTTGACCGTGACAGCGAAGGACTGTTGCTGCTGACCAATGATGGCAAGTTGCAGGCCAGACTGACACAGCCCGGCAAACGCACCGCGAAAACCTATTTTGTGCAGGTAGAGGGGCAGCCGGCAGATGAGGATTTGCAGAAACTGCGCAACGGGATCGTCCTGAAAGATGGCCCTGCCTTGCCGGCGGTAGTTGAACAGGTTTCAGAGCCGGAATGGTTATGGCCACGTCAGCCACCCATCCGCGAACGTAAATCAATACCGACCTGCTGGCTGAAAATTATTGTGTATGAAGGCCGCAACCGTCAGGTCCGGCGGATGACCGCGGCTATCGGTTTTCCAACGTTGCGGCTGATACGCTATGCGATTGGCAGTTATACGCTGGGGGATTTGGCCTGTGGTGAATGGCGCGAAGCTCCTGTATCAGCGGCATAGTGCTGTTGTTTTCTACTGAGCAGAGGGGATGTTATGTTTACTCCGCATATCACTGTCGCCTGTATTGTCCATGCGGCGGGAAAATTACTGGTGGTTGAAGAACAGGTGAATGGCCGGCCAGTACTGAACCAGCCGGCTGGCCACCTGGAAGCCGCAGAAACCTTAGCCGACGCCGCCAGCCGTGAGTTATATGAAGAGACGGGCTTGCAGGCCAGCCCGCAATATTTTCTCGGGGTGCAGCAATGGATCGCTGCGGATAATACGCCTTTTATCCGTTTCCTGTTCGGGCTGGACCTCACCTTTTGTGCGCAAACCAGCCCGCAGGACAGTGATATTGATTGCTGCCACTGGCTGACGCCTGAAGCGATTCTGCACGCGGATAATCTGCGTTCCCCGCTGGTCGCCGAAAGCGTCCGTCTGTGGCAACAGCCGGCACGTTACCCCCTGAGTCTGGTGAGCGCCTTCAATTGGCCTGCTGCCAGGGGTGCGTAATACCCCGTGTCATGGTAAAGTATGCCGCCGGTTTTTTATAAATACGTCTTGTGTGAGTAGGTCATGTCTGACAATAGTCAAAAAAAAGTAATCGTCGGTATGTCCGGCGGGGTTGATTCTTCCGTTTCTGCCTGGTTGCTGTTACAGCAAGGATATCAGGTCGAAGGTCTGTTTATGAAGAACTGGGAAGAAGACGACGGTGAAGAATACTGCACCGCCGCAGAAGATCTGGCTGATGCACAAGCCGTATGTGACAAACTCGGCATCCCCCTGCATAAAATCAATTTTGCGGCAGAATACTGGGACAATGTGTTCGAACATTTCCTCGGCGAATATAAAGCCGGTCGTACCCCTAACCCGGATATTCTCTGTAATAAAGAGATCAAATTTAAAGCCTTCCTGGAATTCGCCGCCGAAGACCTGGGGGCAGACCTGATAGCCACAGGGCACTATGTCCGCCGTCAGGATGTCAACGGTAAAAGCCAGTTACTGCGCGGTCTGGATACCAATAAAGATCAGAGCTACTTTTTGTATGCCCTGAGCCACCAGCAAATAGCCCAGAGTCTGTTCCCGGTCGGTGAGCTGGAGAAGCCGGAAGTACGCCGCATTGCAGAGCAGCTGGATCTGATCACTGCCCGTAAAAAAGACTCTACCGGGATCTGTTTTATTGGCGAGCGTAAATTCCGTGATTTCCTCGGACGTTATTTGCCGGCGCGGCCGGGGCCGATCGAAAGCACTGACGGACAGATCTTAGGCCAGCACCAGGGGCTGATGTATCACACTCTGGGTCAGCGTAAAGGCCTCGGTATCGGTGGCCTGAAAGACAGTAATGATGACCCATGGTATGTGGTTGATAAAGATCTGACCGGAAACCGGCTGATCGTCGCCCAGGGCGCCGAACATCCCCGGCTGATGTCTGTCGGGCTGGTTGCACAGCAACTGGACTGGGTTGATCGCCAGCCGGTAACAGCCCCGTTCCGTTGCACAGTAAAAACCCGTTATCGCCAGACGGATATTCCCTGTGACGTGATTCCCCTGTCTGACGAGCGTATTGAAGTTCGTTTTGACGAGCCCGTGGCTGCTGTAACTCCGGGACAATCGGCTGTATTTTATCTGGGCGATGTCTGTCTGGGCGGCGGTGTGATAGAACAACGCCTGCCTCTGCCGGTCACTGAATAATCACGGGGAGCCTGTGGCGAAAAATATCCGCGAAATTACCCTGGCGCTGGCCGGTGTCTGTCAGGCAGCACATCTGGCCCGGCAACTTGCACACCAGGGCAACTGTCCTGCCGACACATTCAGTGTGTCCCTGCGCAGCCTGATCGATCTGAACCCGCCGGATACTCTGGCGGTGTATGGCGGTGATGAGTCTGCCCTGCGCTTTGGCCTGGAAACTCTGATTGCCGTACTCCACAGTCCGTCACGTCAGGGGGCCAGCGCTGAGCTTACCCGCTATACCCTGAGCCTGCTGATGCTGGAGCGTAAACTGTATAAAAACCGCCAGGCATTGCAGCAGCTGACACAACGAATTTCTCAGCTCGATCGCCAGCTGCAGCACTACGCACTGGAATCCGATACAGTGATTGCCGCTATTGCATCAATTTATGTGGATGTTATCAGTCCGATAGGGCCGCGTATTCAGGTCACCGGTGATCCGGCAATACTGCAAAATTCGCTGGTACAGAGTAAAGTCCGCGCCGCATTACTGACAGGTATCCGTGCCGCAGTACTGTGGCAGCAGGTTGGCGGCAGCCGCCTGCATTTAATGTTCAGCCGCACCCGGATTATCGGGGAAGCGAAATCAATTTTATCCCGTTTGTCGCCCGGATTTTAACTGGCGACAGCATGACTGCTTTTACAATGATTCAGGAGTTGCACTGATGGAATTATCCGCACTGACCGCCGTTTCCCCTGTTGATGGACGCTATGGGGAAAAAGTCAGCCCGCTGCGCGCGATTTTCAGTGAATTTGGTTTACTGAAATTTCGTGTTCAGGTTGAAGTCCGCTGGTTACAGAAACTGGCATCAACCGCAGAAATCAGGGAAGTTCCTGCATTTGATGCCGACGCAAACGCTTTCCTTGACCAGATTGTCGCCGGTTTTAACCAGCAAGATGCCGCGCGGATCAAAACAATCGAACGTACCACTAACCATGATGTGAAAGCAGTAGAGTATTTCCTGAAAGAAAAAGTGGCCACTGTTCCTGCTTTGCAGGCGGTTTCTGAGTTTATCCACTTTGCCTGTACCTCTGAAGATATTAATAACCTGTCCCATGCATTAATGCTGGAGACGGCCCGCCGTGAGGTTATTCTGCCTTACTGGAAACAGCTGACCGAAGCACTGCAGACCCTGGCAACGGAATACCGTGATCTGCCACTGTTGTCCCGTACCCATGGACAACCGGCCACGCCGTCAACCCTGGGTAAAGAGATGGCAAACGTAGCTTACCGTATGGCACGCCAGGTCCGTCAGTTAGAACAGGTTGAAATCCTGGGTAAAATTAACGGCGCGGTGGGTAACTATAACGCTCACATTGCCGCTTATCCGGAAGCCGACTGGCACCGTATCAGCGAAGAGTTTGTTACTTCACTGGGGATCCGCTGGAACCCGTACACCACGCAGATTGAACCGCACGATTATATTGCCGAACTGTTTGACTGCATTGCCCGGTTTAACACTATCCTGATCGACTTTGACCGTGATATCTGGGGTTATATTGCCCTGAATCACTTCAAACAGAAAACCATCGCCGGTGAGATTGGATCTTCCACGATGCCCCATAAAGTCAACCCGATTGATTTCGAAAATTCAGAGGGTAACCTGGGACTGGCTAACGCCGTGTTACAGCATCTGGCAGCCAAACTGCCGGTATCCCGCTGGCAGCGTGATCTGACCGACTCCACCGTATTGCGTAACCTGGGTGTCGGTATCGGCTATGCCGTCATTGCCTACCAGTCTACCCTGAAAGGTATCTCTAAGCTGGAAGTGAACCGCGAACGTCTGCTGGATGAACTGGATCACAACTGGGAAGTTCTGGCTGAGCCGGTGCAGACCGTTATGCGTCGTTACGGTATCGAAAAGCCGTATGAAAAACTGAAGGAGCTGACCCGCGGTAAACGCGTCGATGCGGAAGGAATGAAAACCTTTATTGATAACCTGCCCTTGCCGGAAGAAGAAAAGACCCGCCTGAAAGCAATGACCCCGGCTAATTATCTCGGCCGTGCAGTCACTATGGTTGATGAACTGAAATAACCTGCCAGCGCAGGCCGGATCTTCCGGCCTGCGTTAATCCCCTGTTTACCTCAAATCACGTATAATCACCTGATAGTCCCTCCTGCTGATTTCTGAGGTTGCAATTATGCGTGTGCTGGTTATTGAAGATAATGCTTTGTTACGTCATCACCTGGCTGTCCAGTTACGTGATATGGGCCATCAGGTAGATGCCGCCGAAGATGCCAAAGAAGCCGATTATTTTCTGTCAGAACATGAACCGGATGTTGCTCTGATTGATCTCGGTCTGCCAGGCGAAGATGGTATGACACTGATCCGCCGCTGGCGTGCCCGCGCCGTAAAGCAACCGATTCTGGTGCTGACCGCCCGCGAAGGCTGGCAGGCAAAAGTGGAAGCACTGGAAGCCGGTGCCGATGACTATGTCACTAAACCTTTTCATATTGAAGAAGTGGCTGCCAGACTACAGGCCCTGATGCGCCGTAACAGCGGGCATGCCTCACAGGTCATAGAGTCCGGGCCTTTTCAGGTCGACTTGTCCCGCAAGGAATTAACCATCCACCAGCAGGCGGTGAAACTGACAGTGTTCGAATATACCATTGTCGAAACCCTGATCCGTAATGCCGGAAAAGTGGTCAGCAAAGAATCACTGATGCTGCAATTGTATCCGGATGCAGAACTGCGTGAAAGCCATACCATTGATGTCCTGATGGGCCGTCTGAGGAAGAAAATACTGCAGCTGCATGACGGTGATGTGATCACCACCGTACGCAGTCAGGGATATCGCTTTGAGCACAACTAAACGCCTGTGGCGGTTTTTCTCCCCGCGGGGTCCGCTATCATTACGGGTGCGTTTTTTGCTGGCTGCGTCGGTACTGGTATTATTCTTATCCCTGTCTTACGGGGTGGTGGCCGTTATTGGTTATGTTATCGGCTTTGATAATAATACTTACCGGGTGATGCGTGGTGAAAGTAATCTGTTTTTCACCCTTGCCCAGTGGCAGGATAATAAACTGACGATTGCCGAACCCGAACGGATAAAACTTAACTTTCCGACGCTGGTGTTTATTTATGATGAACATGGGCGCCTGTTATGGCAACTGCGCGATGTCCCGGAAATACGTTCCGAGATCCATCCCAGCTGGCTGCTGAAAAGCGACTTTTACGAAATAGATACCAATAATCATACCAGCCTTGAAGCTATCGGGGATGACCGTGAAGCGCGGCGAAAAATGAGCCAGCTGGACAGTGATGATACTTTCACCCATTCAGTCGCGGTTAACCGTTATGATGCCACCCCCAGTTTGCCGGCCCTGACAATTGTGGTGGTAGACTCTATCCCCCAGGAGTTACAGCATTCTGATGTGGTCTGGCTGTGGTTCAGTTATGTACTGGCCGCTAATCTGTTACTGGTGATCCCTCTGCTGTGGCTGGCCGCACGCTGGAGCCTGAAACCTATCGGTCATCTGGCGGCTCAGGTCCAGCAGCTCGAAACCAGCCAGCGGGACAGTCTGGATCCCACTCCGCCTCGTGAACTGCGCAGTCTGGTACGTAACCTGAACCTGTTGCTGAATAATGAGCGGCAGCGCGGTATGCGTTATCACACTACCTTGTCTGATTTAACCCATAGCCTGAAAACACCACTGGCTGTATTGCAGAGTACCCTGCGCTCCCTGCGTGGCGGAAATCCGTTAACCGTGGAACAGGCCGAGCCGGTCATGCTGGAGCAGATCAGCCGTATTTCACAACAGATTGGTTATTATCTGCACCGCGCCAGTTTACAGGCCGACCATAATCCGTTGCAGCGTGATTTACATTCAGTATCCGCTCTGTCAGACAGCCTCTGTTCGGCATTAAATAAGGTCTATCAGCGGAAAGGTATTGATCTGTCACTGGATATTTCGCCGGAAATTACCTTCTGTGGCGATCAGAACGATTTTATGGAAGTGATGGGTAATATTCTGGATAATGCCTGTAAATACTGTCTTGAGTTTATTGAAGTCACTGCCCGGCAGACAGAAAGTGAATTACATATTTTTATTGATGATGATGGTCCCGGCATCCCGGTGAGTAAACGTGACCTGATTTTTCTCCGCGGACAGCGGGCGGATACATTAAGGCCCGGTCAGGGGATCGGCCTGGCGGTGGCACGCGAAATTGTCGAATTGTACCAGGGAGACATTATTGCTTATTCAGGGCCACTGGGTGGCACCAGAATGCAGGTAATATTTCGCCAGCAGCAGATGTAAATTTTGTCAGGCTGGTGCGGTGCCGGACTGGTATACTCAGGCAATACTCCCCGTACAACTGAAGGTTTCTATGGACTATCAACTTTCCATCAACTGGCCGGAATTTCTGGCAACTTACTGGCAGAAAAAGCCGGTAGTCATTAAACAGGGATTCACGGATTTTGTCGATCCTATTACTCCCGATGAACTTGCCGGTCTGGCGATGGAAAATGAGACCGACAGCCGGCTGGTCAGCCAGAATAACGATAAATGGCACGTCAGCCACGGACCTTTTGAAAGTTTCGATCACCTCGGTGAAACACACTGGTCTTTACTGGTGCAGGCCGTTGATCATTGGCACTCCCCGTCAGCCGCACTGATGCAGCCTTTCCGCGCTTTGCCGGACTGGCGGATGGACGATTTGATGGTCTCGTTTTCGGTCCCCGGCGGTGGTGTCGGTCCGCATCTCGATCAATACGATGTCTTTATTATCCAGGGCAGTGGCCGTCGTCGCTGGCGGGTGGGTAATAATGTGCATATCAAACAACATTGCCCGCATCCTGATCTGTTACAGGTGGAACCCTTCGACGCCATTATTGATGAGGTGCTTGCGCCGGGCGATATTATTTATATTCCGCCCGGCTTCCCCCATGACGGTTATTCGCTGGAAAACGCCCTGAACTATTCGGTGGGTTTTCGCGCTCCTTCGGGTAAAGAACTGCTGAGCAGTTTTGCTGACTATGCACTGGCTAATGATATCGGTACCCATCGTTACAGTGACCCGCAGCTACAGATGCGTGAAAACCCGGCGGATATCTTGCCCGCAGAAACGGAAGCTGTCCGCGACATGATGCTGGCGCTGATCCGTGAACCGCAGCAATTTAATCAATGGTTCGGTGAGTTTATTTCTCAGTCACGTCATGAACTGGATGTAGCGCCGCCGGAACCCCCTTACCAGCCGGATGAAATTCTGGATGCCCTGCAGCAAGGGGATACGCTTAGCCGCCTTGGCGGACTGCGGGTGCTGATGTCGGGAGACGGGGTGTTTATTAACGGTGAAAGTCTGCACTGCGCCCACCCGCAGGCCCTGCACGCGCTGGCAAATAAAACATTGCTTATCGCCAGCGATTTTGCCGATGCACTGGAGGATCCGGCTTTCCTTAGCCAGCTGGCCGGGCTAATCAACAGTGGTTACTGGTATTTCAGCGACGAGCAGTAACAGTTACAGTAATAATCGCAGAGTTGTCCCGTGGCGGGGCAATTCTGCGGACGTTACCTTTCCCCGCCACTGACAGCCAGTTCCGCTATTTTCATAATCACCTGAACACTCTGATCCATAATATTCAGTGAAGCAAACTCATGTTTTCCATGAAAATTGAACCCACCGGTAAACAGATTGGGGCAAGGCAAACCACGCCAGGAAAGAACGGCACCGTCGGTTCCTCCGCGTACCGGCTTGATTTTCGGCTCAATACCGCACTGTTTCATGGCCTGTAATGCCAGGCTGATAACCTGTGGCTGTGCTTCTATTTTTTCTCGCATATTGCGATAACTGTCGCAGAAAGAAACCATCAGCATGGCTTTACCTGCATATTGCTGGTTGATTTGCTCTGCCAGTGCCTGCAACTGTTGCTGACGACACTGAAAATCCTGCCAGTTAAAGTCACGGATCATATAATGCAGTTCCGCGCGCGCAGCATTACCCTTCAGTGACTCAAGATGATAGAAGCCCTGATAGCCTTCTGTATTCTCCGGTTTTTCATCTGCCGGCAGCTGGCGGTGAAATTCCCATGCCAGCTCCAGGGCATTGACCAGTTTCCCTTTCGCCTCCCCCGTATGGGCACTGTTACCGGTAATTTTTACGACAGCGCTCCCGGCATTAAAATTTTCATACTCAAATTCACCACAGCCGCCGCCGTCGACGGTATAAGCCCAGTCAGCACCAAAGGCTTCAATATCAAACAAAGCAGAACCCGTCCCTGTTTCTTCATCCGGCGTAAAGGCTACACGGATTGTACCGTGTGGCCGTTGCTGTTGTTTTAATCTTGCCAGGGCGGTCATAATTTCAGCAATGCCGGCCTTATCATCTGCGCCCAGTAAGGTTTTACCTTCTGTGGTAATCAGTGTATGCCCGTGTAACTGATGCAGTACCGGAATCAGCACCGGGGAAAGGATTTCATCACCTATTCCGAGGGCAATATCCCCGCCACGGTAATTTTCTACCAGCTGGGGGCGCACGTTTTTACCGCTATAGTCCGGTGCAGTATCCAGGTGCGCAACAAAACCGATAACCGGCAGCGGCTCACTGACGGTCGCGGGTAACGTCGCCATCAGACAGCAATTATTACTTAAGCTAATATCAACACACCCCAGCGCTTCCAGCTCTTCCGCCAGTATTTTTGCCAGTTGCCATTGCCCTTCACTGCTCGGGACCCGGGCATTACGGCATTGCACCCTGGATTGTGTATCCACCTGAACATACGTTAAAAATCTATCCAGTAACATTTCCATCTCAGGCTCCTCAATCATGCGTCTGGTATTATTGACGCATCAAAGGCGCATTATTTTGTCCGAAGTCATAAAGCATTCGTTTATATTATTTAATTAATTAATCGATACTGTATTTTCTGCCGCGCGGTATAGCTGCAGGCAAAAAAATCGTTGTTCCGCTGACAGCGCTTTTGATCCGGCTGTTTCTCTGGTAATCAGGGATAATTCAGGTATCATCCCGCGCTTAGTAAACTGGCTGGCCTGCATCAGCGGCTGACCTTCCCTCCCTTTTTATTAACTGAGTGACTAAAATGACGCAAACATGCGCGCAACAGGCGCTGGTTACGCTTTCTGGCATCAGTAAAGCTTTTGACGGGAAGCCGGTGATTTCCGGCTTTGACCTGACCCTCGGTCATGGCGAATTTATTACCCTGCTGGGACCTTCAGGCTGCGGAAAAACGACCATCCTGCGGCTGATTGCCGGTCTCGAAACGACAGACCGCGGCGATATTATCCTCGATGGCCGGAATATTACTGCTCTGCCAGCCGAACAACGCCCGGTCAATACCGTGTTTCAGAGCTATGCATTGTTCCCCCATATGAGCGTGTTTGATAACGTCGCCTTCGGTCTGCGGATGCAAAAAACACCCGCCGCTGAAATTAAACGGCGCACAGAAGAAGCGCTGGCAATGGTGCAGTTGCAGGATTTTTCTGCCCGTCGTCCGGCACAGTTATCAGGAGGTCAGCAGCAACGTGTCGCCATAGCACGGGCAGTGATCAACCGGCCTGCCGTGCTGCTACTGGATGAACCCCTGTCTGCCCTTGACTATAAATTACGTAAACAAATGCAGAATGAGCTGAAAGCGCTGCAGCGTAAACTGGGCATCACGTTTATTTTTGTCACTCACGATCAGGAAGAAGCACTGACCATGTCTGACAGAATTGTGGTGTTGAAAGACGGTCATATAGAGCAGGACGGGACTCCGCGGGAAATCTATGAAGCACCGGCCAGCCTGTTTGTGGCACAGTTTATTGGCGAAATTAATATCTTTAACGGCCATGTACAGTCGGTACAGGCTGACGGTAAAACCACCGTCACTATCGCCGGACATCCCTATTCTGTGGACTGTCCGTTTCCGGTTTCAGCAGGCGATCAGGTCCATGTATTGCTGCGTCCGGAAGACCTGCAGCTCAGTACTCCGGGCAATAATGACAGTGCAGACGTCATGCCGGGGGTTATCCGTGAGCTGAATTACAAAGGCAGTACCCTGGAGTCGGTGGTTATACTGGAGAATGGTCAGCCGGTCACTGTCAGCGAGTTTTTTAACAGTAATGACCCGACGACGGACTTTGCCCTGAACCAGAAAGTATCTGTCCGCTGGATAGCACAGCGGGAGGTAGTATTACCCTATGAAGCTGATGCGTAATCCCTTTCAGACGCTGGTGGTCGGTCTGATCAGCGGCTGGCTGGTACTGTTTGTGCTGGCCCCTAACCTGATGATCATCGCCGCCAGTTTCCTGACCCGTGATGATAATCATTTTATCAGCGCGGTACTGACACTGGATAACTATCGCCGGCTGGCAGACCCGTTATATCTGGACGTGTTACTGCACTCGCTGAATATGGCGTTTATTGCCACCCTGTGCAGTCTGTTGCTCGGCTATCCGTTTGCCTGGTGTCTGACTCTTCTGCCACAGCGCTGGCGGCCGGTGATGTTATTTCTGTTGATTGTACCGTTCTGGACCAATTCACTTATCAGGATTTATGGCCTGAAGATATTCCTCAGTACCCGTGGCTGGTTAAACAATGCGCTGCTCTGGTCGGGTATCACCGATAAGCCGTTGCGTATTATGTATACCCCGGAAGCGGTGATCCTCGGTCTGGTGTATATTTTACTGCCTTTTATGGTTATGCCGGTGTATTCCAGTCTGGAGAAACTGGATAAACCCTGCCTCGAAGCCGCACGTGATCTGGGTGCCGGCAAATGGCAAAGATTCTGGCGGATTATTCTGCCCCTGACCCTGCCGGGAATTATTGCCGGCTGTCTGCTGGTTTTTATTCCGGCAATGGGGATGTTCTATGTTTCAGACCTGATGGGCGGGGCAAAAAACTTACTGATCGGTAATATTATTAAAACCCAGTTCCTGTCACTGCGTGACTGGCCATTCGGCGCAGCGACCAGTGTGATTATGACGGTACTGATGGGACTTATGCTGCTGTTTTACCGGCGTTCTGCGCGGATTATAAACAAGAAAATGATTGGGATTGGTGATTAATACTGCTAAAGTTGACAGGCCACGGCTGTCAGGAGATAACCCTGGCCTGTTTTTCCTTTCATATAATTTAAATCAGTATTTATCTTATTACCGGATCACAGGGAGTGATTAACATGGATAGCCAGCCCGGAATTCGAGTCTATAACAGCGTATCACTGCGCTTATATAACTGGTGGGTAATGTCGGTCGCCAATCGCTTTGCCTGGCGTTGCTCCACCCCGGAAATACAATTACCGTTTTACCGTCGTCATCTTTCTTCCAGACATCTCGATATCGGTACCGGCACCGGTTATTACCCGCGTCATTGTATGAACATCAGTCAGCTGACTCTGCTGGACCTCAACCCTGAATGTCTGAAACAGGCTGAACGCCGTATTGGCCCTGCCCGTGTCACGGCGACAGTACAACATGATATATTCCTGCCCTTACCGGAAAAGCTGCAGCACAAATTTAATTCGGTGGCACTGTACTACGTGCTGCATTGTCTTAACGGCTCAGCTGACGATAAATTTACTGCCCTGAAAAATGTCACCCGCGCGCTCAGCGCTGACGGTATTCTGTTCGGCACCACCATTAGCGGTGAACGCCAGCGACATAATCTGTTTGGCCGGTTACTGATGAACATAATGAACCGTAAAGGTATTTTCACTAATTACCAGGATTCTGCCAGTGTCCTTGAAGGTCAGCTCAGACAACTGTTCCGTGACGTCACTCTGACAGAAACAGGTGCCGTGATTATGTTTACCGCCCGTTTTCCCTATCCTGTTCCCCGGATAACCGATCACTGACCCCTATACGTCCTGCAAAGTTTATTTGCAGGCGTATCTGCCGGTACTGATCGTGCTTTACGCTGAAATCGTGTAGAATTCGCGGCCTTATTAAATACACAGATGAATATACGCACTGTATCAAGGCAGGTGAGGCAATACACGAGTGGTTAAAACATATCTGATAACGGGGCTTTCCCTCCGCCATTTTCACGCTGATAACGCCGGTTACGGGAGTGCAATATGCTGATGCGCTGGCTTCGTAACGGCTTTATGTCGGTGATCTATGCCTGGTTTTATATCCCGATTGCCATTTTAGTCATCAATTCCTTTAATCAGTCCAGGTTTGGTATTCACTGGCAGGGATGGACAACCCTCTGGTATCAGACTCTGCTGAATAACGACAGTCTGTTGCAGGCAGCACAGCACTCACTATTACTGGGGGGCATTTCCGCCACCTGTGCCACACTGCTCGGCAGTCTGACCGCCGTTGCTCTTTACCAGTACCGGTTTCGCGGCAAACCACTGGTTAACGGTATGCTGTTTATAGTGATGATGTCGCCGGATATTGTGATGGCGATTTCTCTGCTGATCTTATTTATGCTGCTGGGAATTTCCCTCGGTTTCTGGACTCTGCTGATCTCACATATTACCTTCTGTCTGCCGTTTGTGGTGATTACGGTATTTTCACGGTTACAGGGCTTTGATATTCGTATGCTTGAAGCGGCGAAAGATTTGGGTGCCAGTGAGCTGACAATCTTAAGGCGCATCATCTTTCCTATCGCTCTGCCGGCGATTGCCGCAGGCTGGCTGCTGAGCTTTACCCTGTCGATGGACGATGTGGTGGTTTCATCCTTTGTCACCGGCCCTGCCTTCGAAATTCTGCCACTCAAAATATATTCGATGGTTAAAGTCGGTATCTCTCCGGAAGTGAATGCGCTGGCAACTCTGTTGCTTGGAATGTCATTTCTTCTGGTTGCCTGCAGCCAGTGGCTGACAAGAAAAAAACACTAATACAGTTTCGGGAATAATATGAAAAAGTCAGCCTTTTTACTGGCCGCTGTCACCGCAGTATTCAGCCTGTCAGCCGCCAGCGCCGATGACAGCAACACACTGTACTTCTATAACTGGACCGAATATGTGCCGGAGGGTTTGCTGGAGCAATTCACCAAAGAAACCGGGATTAAAGTCATCTATTCGACCTACGATTCTAACGAAAGTATGTACGCCAAGCTAAAAACCTGGAAAGACGGCGCTTATGATCTGATTGTCCCCTCTTCCTATTATGTCGCCAAAATGCGTAAAGAAGGGATGCTGGCAAAGATAGACCACTCGCAGCTGTCAAACTTTGTTAACCTCGACCCGGCGCTGCTGAATAAACCTTTCGACCCGCAGAACGAGTATTCGATTCCCTATATCTGGGGAGCCACAGCGATCGGTGTAAATTCTGATGCTATCAACCCTGCCACTGTGACTTCATGGGCCGATTTATGGAAGCCTCAGTACCGGCAAAGTCTTTTACTGACTGATGATGCCCGTGAAGTGTTCCAGATTGCACTGCGTAAGCTGGGATACTCAGGAAATAGCCGTGACCCGCAGCAGATTGAAGCCGCCTATCAGCAACTGCGACAGCTGATGCCCAATGTACTGGCATTTAATTCAGACAATCCCGGTAACCCGTTTATGGAAGGCGAGGTTAATCTCGGCATGGTATGGAATGGTTCTGCCTATGTCGCACGCCAGGCAGGTACCCCGTTGCAGGTTATCTGGCCAAAAGAAGGCGGTATTTTCTGGATGGATAATTTATCTATCCCTGTCAATGCCAGACATAAAGCCGCGGCAATGAAACTGATTAATTTCCTGCTGCGTCCGGATATTGCAGCTAAAGTGGCAACGACTATCGGTTACCCGACCCCGAACCTCGCCGCCCGTAAGTTGTTGCCTGCTGCAGTGGCCAATGACCCCTCCCTGTACCCGCCAGCCAGTGTACTGCAACAGGGAGAATGGCAGGATGATGTCGGTGATACCAGCCGGCTTTATGAAACCCTGTTTCAGAAACTGAAAGCCGGTCAGTAACGGACCATAACCCCGGCCACCGCCGGGGTTGTTTACTGATGCAGATGACTCAGTAATTCATTGATATACTCCGGAACCAGTCTGGTCGCCGGTCCGTAATGACACTCCGCAAATTCGTTATTTACCTGGCTTGGCTCAAGGTTGAGTTCAACCGTATGCGCCCCCTGTAATGTCGCTTCATGGACAAAA
This sequence comes from Tatumella sp. JGM94, assembly GCF_018257595.1. NCBI lineage: Bacteria > Pseudomonadati > Pseudomonadota > Gammaproteobacteria > Enterobacterales > Erwiniaceae > Tatumella > Tatumella sp. JGM94. The sequence goes on from NZ_JAERJN010000014.1 coordinate 22,116, forward strand.
CCGGCCGCCGGATACACATGCCCGGAAGTGCCTATTGCTATAAAGATATTCGCTTCGGCAATCGCCTGGTAAATTCTTTCCATGTCGAGAGGCATTTCACCGAACCAGACAATATGCGGACGCAGGGGTGAAGGAAACTGGCAACAGGTACAGCGTTCGTCAGCGCCGATATCACCGGTACGGGTAACCACCTGGCCGCTCTCCTGGCAGCGTACTTTCAACAGTTCACCATGCATATGTATAATACGCTGGCTGCCTGCTCGTTCATGCAGATTATCAATGTTCTGAGTCACCAGCAGCAGATTATCCCCGAGCACAGCTTCCAGTCTGGCAAGGGCCAGATGGGCATTATTCGGGGCGATTTCCGGGGCATGTAATTGTTGCCTTCGCTGATTATAAAATTCCTGAACCTGGCGGGGCGCGCGACGGAACCCTTCGGGTGTCGCCACATCTTCAACCTTATGATTTTCCCACAGACCGTCGCTGGCACGGAAAGTCTGGATCCCTGACTCGGCGGAAATTCCCGCCCCGGTCAGGATAACCACTTTAGGCAAGCGGTTCTTCGCCATGTTCTGCTGCTCCCGATCACATTCAAAGATAGACTGCCGGTGACGCTGATGCAGTTTGCGTTTATGTTTCCTGTAACGGGCAATCCGGACACGACGCCGCGGTGTGCGCATAAAAATCCCTCTGGTACTCTTTACTGATAATTTACGGCGTCAGTCTGGCCGGTAATTTCATATACCAGACGCAGCATGAGCCGGCAAAACTCCGGCCGGGCGGGATCTGCCTGTGCCCGGCACTACTCACTTACCGGGGAAAGGATAACAGTTTTCTTTATGACTCTGAACCACCCATCCATGACAGAGCTTTACATAGCATGATTTTTAGCGACGCGATCCGCAGCCGGCAACTCTGCCCTGTGCAGCAGAAAGCATAACCCCGCAGGGAAAATGACGGCTATCGCGGATGAAACAGAAGGACATCAATCGCCCGGTCTGGGGCAGAAATTAACCGGCAGGCCGGAAAGCTCCGACCGGCCGGTGTCAGCAGATTACTGTCCGCTCAGCACCCGGGCAGGGTCTATCCGGCTGGCTCGACGGGCAGGGTACCAGCTGGCCAGCAGAGTGAGTACTATTGCGGTAGCCAGTACCGACCAGACATCCAGCCAGTGCAGTTCTGACGGCAGAAAATCAATAAAATAGATATCTCCCGACAGAAAGTGATGACCGGTCATTTTTTCGATGCTGCGGATAATCGCGGTCAGATTAAGAGCCCCCAGCCCCCCCGCAATCACGCCGAGAATACTGCCCGCCATACCCGCCAGCAGGCCATACCAGACAAAAACAGTGCGGATCAGTTTATCGTCCGCACCGAGGGTTCGCAGCACTGCAATATCACTGCTCTTGTCTTTCACCGCCATCACCAGGGTTGAAACAATATTGAAGCAGGCTACACCTATCACCAGGATCATCGCCAGATACATAATGGCACGGATCATCTGAATATCGTGGTACATATAGCCATAAGTACTGATCCAGTTACGAATATAGACATAACTGTGGGTCACTTCCCCGGCCGCCCTGACAACTTTTACGGCGCGGAACGGGTCTGTCATTTTCAGCGCAATCCCTGTCACACTGCTTCCCATACCCAGATACTGCTGTGCATCGGCCAGCGGTACCAGCGCCAGACTATGATCAAGCATACCGCTGAGTTGCAGGATTCCCTCAACCTGCAGACGAATACGCCGCGGTTGCAGCAGCCGGTTCTGACCATCATTGTTCGGGATCATGATGGTTATCCAGTCGCCCTTTTTCACCGACAGGCTTTTAGCAATGCCGCCGCCGAGGATAATCTGTTGTTTTCCGGCACCAAACTCAGCCCAGGCATTATCCTGTACAAAGTGTGGCAGTGCACTCAGACGGGGCTCCTGCTGCGGGTCGACCCCTTTAACTGTCAGTGCCTGCAGTTTGCTGGCACTTTCCACCAGCCCGGTGAAATTGATATAAGGTGCGGCGGCGGCTACTCCGGGGACTTTTTCTATCGGAGTGATCAGCTGTTGCCACTGGCTGAACGGCTGGTTAACCGGTTCAATCTCCCCGTGGGGGACAACACTGAGGATCCGCTCATTCAGCTGACGCTCAAAACCGTTCATCGCACTCAGTCCGATGATCAGTACCGCGACCCCGAGTGCAATACCCACCGTCGAAATCACCGAAATCAGCGACACCATACCGCCACGACGACGCCCGCGGCTAAAACGCAACGCCAGCTGCAGGGATAACGGACCCATCATCACAACGCTCCTGTCAGTGTCACTTCCGCCGTTAACTGTCCGTCACGCATTTCCATCTGCCGGTTCAGACGTTTTGCCAGTGCCAGGTCGTGGGTGACCACCAGAAACGCCGTGCCCTGCATCTGATTCAGCTCTCCCAGCAGTTTAAAAATCGCATCAGCATTCCGTGCATCCAGATTTCCTGTCGGTTCATCGGCCATCACCAGACTCGGCCGGTTAACCAGTGCCCGTGCAATAGCGACCCGCTGACGTTCACCACCGGATAATTCAGCAGGACGGTGGGCCGCTCTGGCCTTCAGACCAACAGCATCAAGCATTTCGCCGGCCTGTTGTAACGCTTCACGGCTATTTCTTTTGCCAATCAGCAACGGCATCGCCACATTCTCCAGGGCGGAGAAGTCCGGTAACAGATGGTGAAACTGGTAAATAAAACCCAGTTCACGGTTACGCAGTTCAGCTTTCGCCGCCGATGACATCTGATTCAGTGACTGCCCTTTAAACAGCACATCACCGGAAGTTGGCGAGTCCAGACCGCCCAGTAAATGCAGCAGAGTACTCTTTCCTGAACCGGAACTGCCGACAATTGCCGTCATTTCGCCGGGTTGCAGGGTGAAAGAGACATTTTTCAATACATCGGTCTGTACGCTGCCTTCCTGATAGCGTTTGCATAGCTGCTCACATTGCAGAAGTAACGGATTATTCATAACGTAATGCCTCGGCGGGTTGAACGGCGGCAGCGCGCCATGAAGGATAGAGGGTCGCCAGTAATGCAACAATCATTGCGATAACCGCAATTGACACCACCTGCAGCGGATTAATATCTACCGGCAATGCGGCCCCGTCCAGAAACAGACCCAGCACCGGCAACAAATGGTTCAGCTGGCTGGCCAGTACTACACCGCCCAAAGTCCCCAGTAAAGCACCGGCCATACCGGCACTGGCTCCCTGAACCATAAATACGGCCATAATCTGACCACGGGTCAGTCCCAGGGTTTGCAGAATCGCGACTTCGCCCTGTTTTTCCATAATCAGCAGCCCGAGAGACGTCACGATATTAAATGCAGCAACGGCAACGATCAGGCTCAGCAACAGACCCATCATATTTTTTTCCATCCGGACGGCCTGGAATAAGTCGCCTTTGCGTTCACGCCAGTCTTTCCACTGTAACCCCGGGGCGAGGGTTTGCTGGCTGAGGCTGTCAACATCCAGCGGGTGATCCAGCCATAAACGCCAGCCGGTAATATTGCCCTGCGGATAATGCATCACGCGGGATGCATCCTGCTGGTTGACCAGAATCTGATAACTGTCCACTTCACTGTCTGCCGCATAGGTTCCGGCCACGGTGAAAATACGTTCACTCGGCACACGGCCAACCGGGGTAAACTGGCTGACGGAGGGTACCATCAGACGCAGGGTATCCCCCGTATGCACCCCCAGCTGGCTGGCCAGTTGTTCGCCCAGGATAACGCGGTAACTGCCGGGCTGAAGCTGGCTGGCGGATCCGTTAATCAGATAAGGCAACAGCGGATCTTTTTCATCAGGATTAATTCCCAGCATAACGGCCACCGATACACTGCGGGCACTTTGCAGCACGACATCCGCGGTGGTCAGAGGGGCTATCCGTGCTACCCCTTGCAGATCAAGGCTGTCTGCCGGTATTTGTTGCGGGTTAATACTGCCGCTGTCACTGGTCACCAGCGCCTGAGGCATAAGCCCGAGAATATTTCCCTCCAGTTGCCGCTCAAAACCATTCATTACCGACAGTACAGTCACTAATGCCAGTACCCCCAGCGTAATGCCAATCGCAGAGAGCCAGGAAACAAAACGACCAAAACGGTCAGATGCACGGCCACGCATATAACGCAGACCAATAAACAGAGCTACGGGTTGGTACATGAAATCGGTCCCGGACGGTTGCCTGAAATTCAGTAACCGGATGATAAAGGAGCCAGCCGGTGAAGGAAACCTTTGCGCAGATGATTGACGGGTAAAGTTATCTGATAACAGCAGGTAATGGCGAAAAAACAGCCGGCAGTGCCTGTTTTTTCGCCGCGCCGGGTTGAAAAAAGGCCGCCATGAACATAATTTGCTTTAATCCTTTAATAAAAAGGAAAATTCGTCACGGCAGATGATCCATAAGTATTTATGTGAAATCATAGCCGTCTGGAAAATTCGGAGAGAATGATCATCCCCCATGTCAGATAAGACAAATTACTCCCTGCCAGTCAATGCCGGCGACCACCGCCAACTGGGCCAGCTGACAGGTGCCGCGATGGCTGCCGGATGCGCAGAGATTGCAGAACGCCATTCAGGTCCGTTACTTTTAATTACCAGTGATATGCAGTCAGCTCTGCATTTACAGGATGAAATCCGCCAGTTTACGGCCCTGCCTGTCAGTCATTTGCCTGACTGGGAAACCCTTCCCTATGACAGTTTCTCTCCTCATCAGGATATTATTTCGGCCAGGTTATCAACCCTGTACCACTTGCCATCAATGGAGCGCGGGATACTGATCCTGCCGGTCAATACACTGATGCAACGGGTCTGCCCTCATCCGTTTCTGCAAGGCCACGCGTTGTTAATGAAACGTGGTCAGAAAGTATCCCGCGACCTGTTACGTGAACAGCTTGACCAGGCAGGCTACCGTCATGTTGATCAGGTGATGGAGCACGGGGAATATGCTATCCGCGGTGCCTTACTTGACCTGTTCCCGATGGGCAGTGAGCAGCCTTACCGGATAGACTTTTTTGATGACGAAATTGACAGCCTGCGTTTGTTTGATGTTGACAGCCAGCGGACACTGGATGCTGTCGCGGCCATCAGTCTGTTGCCGGCCCATGAATTCCCCACCGATAAACAGTCGATTGAACTGTTCCGCAGCCAGTGGCGTGAACATTTTGATGTGTTACGTGACCCCGGCCATATCTACCAGCAGGTCAGTAAAGGGTCGTTACCGACGGGTATTGAATACTGGCAGCCACTGTTTTTTTCGACGCCGCTACAGCCACTGTTCGACTATCTTCCGGTCAATACCCTGCTGCTGAGCAGCTGTGATATCAAAACTGCCGGTGATCGTTTCTGGCAGGATACACAGCAACGCTATCAAAACCGGCGGGTCGACCCTTTGCGGCCCCTGCTGCCTCCGGACAGCCTGTGGCTGGCACCGGACCCCCTGATGTCTGCACTGAAAAACTGGCCGCTGATCCGTTTATCTGCCACGGAATTACCCGAAAAAGCGGCGAATACTAATCTCAGTTACCGCCCGTTACCGGATATCCGGCTGCAGTCACAGGCGAAAAATCCGCTGGAGGCATTGCGCAAGTTTTGCGAAACATTCGAGGGGGCGATTGTCTTCTCCGTGGAAAGCCAGGGCCGTCGCGAACGACTGCAGGAACAGCTGAGTAAAATTAAAATTCGTCCGGCAGAAATCACCAAACTCAGTCAGGCCGGGGAGAGTGGCTACTTTCTGATGACCGGCCCTGCCGAACACGGTTTTATCGACCATGCCCGCGGGCTGGCACTGATTTGTGAAACGGACTTACTCGGCGAACGGGTGGCCCGTCGACGTCAGGATAACCGTAAAACGATCAACCCGGACGTACTGATCCGCAACCTTGCCGAGCTGCACCCGGGCCAGCCGGTAGTGCACCTGGAACACGGTGTTGGCCGGTATGCCGGGCTGACCACCCTGGAAACCGGCGGTGTCAAAGCCGAATATCTGATGCTCACCTACGCCGGTGATGCCAGCCTGTATGTCCCGGTGTCTTCTCTGCACCTGATCAGCCGTTATGCCGGCGGAGCCGAAGAAAATGCTCCGCTGCACCGTCTGGGCAGCGACAGCTGGAACCGGGCACGACAAAAAGCCGCAGAAAAAGTACGTGATGTCGCCGCAGAGTTGCTGGATATCTATGCCCAGCGGGCGGCAAAACACGGTTACGCCTTTCAGCATAACCGTGATATGTATCAGAAGTTTTGTGAGAGTTTCCCCTACGATACGACCCCGGACCAGGCACAGGCAATTAATGCTGTGCTGAGTGATATGTGCCAGCCGTTAGCCATGGATCGTCTGGTGTGTGGTGATGTCGGCTTCGGTAAAACTGAAGTGGCAATGCGTGCGGCTTTTCTGGCGGTAGAAAACCACAAACAGGTCGCCGTGCTGGTGCCGACCACTCTGCTGGCACAACAGCATTTCGATAATTTCCGTGACCGCTTTGCCGACTGGCCTGTTCGTATTGAAATGCTGTCCCGGTTCCGTACCACCAAAGAGCAAAATCAGGTCCTGCGCGAAGCCGCAGAGGGCAAAGTGGATATTCTGATCGGTACCCATAAGTTACTGATGAGTGACCTGCAATGGCATGATCTGGGGCTGCTGATCGTTGATGAAGAACACCGCTTCGGGGTACGGCATAAAGAACGGATCAAATCAATGCGGGCCGATGTTGATATTCTGACATTAACCGCTACCCCGATCCCGCGAACGCTGAATATGGCGATGAGCGGCATGCGTGATTTGTCCATTATTGCCACCCCGCCCGCCCGGCGGCTGGCGGTGAAAACCTTTGTCCGCGAATATGATGAGCTGGTGGTTCGTGAGGCCATTCTCAGGGAAACTCTGCGGGGCGGACAGGTCTATTATCTCTATAACGACGTCGAGAATATCAGCAAAGCCGCAGAACGTCTGGCAACCCTGGTCCCTGAGGCCAGAATCGGCATAGGCCACGGACAAATGCGCGAGCGGGAACTGGAGCGGGTGATGAATGATTTCCATCATCAGCGTTTTAATGTGCTGGTCTGTACCACCATCATTGAAACCGGAATCGATATCCCAAGTGCCAATACTATTATTATTGAACGCGCTGACCATTTCGGTCTGGCACAGTTGCACCAGTTACGCGGACGTGTCGGACGCTCCCATCATCAGGCCTATGCCTGGTTACTGACCCCGCACCCGAAAGCCATGACGACCGACGCCGCTAAACGGCTGGAGGCCATCGCTTCTCTGGAAGATCTGGGAGCCGGATTTGCACTGGCAACCCATGATCTGGAAATTCGCGGTGCCGGGGAGCTGCTGGGTGAAGGTCAGAGCGGTCAGATGGAGACCCTTGGTTTTACCCTGTATATGGAACTGCTGGAAAATGCCGTCGAAGCATTAAAAGCAGGCCGTGAACCTTCTCTGGAAGATTTAACCAGCCAGCAAACGGAGGTCGAATTACGTATGCCGTCATTGCTGCCGGATGATTATATGCCGGACGTCAATACGCGCCTCTCTTTCTATAAAAGGATCGCCAGTGCTGCCAGCGAAAGCGAAATCGAGGAACTCAGGGTGGAGTTAATCGACCGTTTCGGACTGTTGCCGGATCCGGCCCGAAATTTACTGGATATCGCCCTGCTGCGTCTGCAGGCCGGCAGTATCGGTATCCGGAAAATCGAAGCCAGTGAGAAAGGCGGCTATATTGAGTTTGCCGAAAAGAATCACGTCGATCCCCTGTGGCTGATCGGCTTATTACAGAGTGATCCTCAGCACTGGAAGCTGGAAGGCCCGGTAAAACTGCGCTTCAGTGTGGATTTGGCAGAAAGGAAACAGCGTATTGAATGGGTCACCCGGCTGCTGCAACAGATGCAGGAGCACCGGGTCTGAACCAGACCTCCCTCGCAGATGCGGGGGAGGTCTGCTGAATATCAGCTGCCGGCAGTACCGATAACCAGCTGACCATTATTATCCAGCGGAATACGTTCGCCGGGGGCTTTATCCATCCGGATTTTCCCCTGTTGATCGCCTATTTTATAGGTAACATCATAACCGAGCGTTTTTTCCTGTTTGTCATACACCGTTTTACACTGCTGATGAGTGGTGGTGTAAGTATCACGGTTCTGTAACCCTTCCTGTGCCTGGTTACCGGCATAGCCCCCCGCCAGCGCCCCGGCGACCGTAGCCACGCTGCGCCCGCGTCCGCCACCAAACTGATGCCCCAGCACACCACCGGCGACAGCGCCGAGTAATGAACCTGTCAGCCGGTTTTCATCCTGAACCGCACGGCGATGGACCACACTGACATCATGACACTCCTGACGCGGATTTTTAGTCACTTCACGGATCGGCGTAGCAGAAAGCACTTGCGCGTATTCCGGCCCGCGGTGCAATACATTCACCCCTGCCACTGACGCAATACCCAGTGCCGCAACAATCCCTATACCTACGCCTGCTACTAATGATTTATTCACAGGTTTCCTCCTGATTGATCTGATAACCACGCACCAGCCATTGCCAGCCAGTGACTGACTGATGGCATGCGTGCCTCGTTTGGTGGCGGCAGTGTCGCAAAAGCCGGTTTCAGGGACTATCAGACAAATGGAAAAAAAACACTGAACATGATCCTGAAGGGTATTTTGAGAAGCTTCTTAGAAATCCCCGGCAGGATCATCGCCGGGGACGGGGACAAAAACTCAGTGTAGTTTCAGTTTGGGTCTGATAACACGATTAATACTGCCGGACAGCATCATCAGTAAGGTTTTGAAATAGCCATGCAGGGCAATCTGGTGCATACGATACAGTGAAATATACACCATCCGCGCAATCCGCCCTTCCACCATCATCGAGCCACGCATCAGGTTCCCCATCAGGCTGCCGACCGTGGAAAAACGTGACAGAGAAACCAGAGAACCGTGATCTTTATAGATATAAGCTTGCTGTGCTTTACCTTTACGGCGGGCCAGAATATTGTGCAGTACACAGGAAGCCATCTGATGGGCTGACTGGGCGCGCGGAGGCACAAAACCGCCTTCCGGTAACGCGCAGGATGCACAGTCACCGATCGCATAAATATCCTGATCGCGGGTGGTCTGCAGTTCAGGGGTTACCACCAGCTGGTTAATCCGGTTGGTTTCCAGCCCGCCAATATCTTTGATAAAGTCCGGGGCTTTGATACCTGCAGCCCATACCATCAGGTCGGCATTGATCAGTTCACCGGATTTAGTGTGTAACCCTTCAGGATCAGCACTGGTCACCATGGTGCGGGTCAGAACCCTGACACCCAGTTTGGTCAGCTCCAGCTCGGCAGCCGCTGAAATACGGGCCGGTAACGCCGGCAGGATACGTTCCCCGGCTTCCACCAGTGTCACATTCAGGGCATCATTATTCAGTGATTCGTAGCCATAACTGTGCAATTCTTTTACGGCATTATACAGCTCTGCCGACAGTTCGACCCCGGTTGCGCCACCACCGACAATCGCGATATTCACTTTCTGCTGTGGCTGCTGGCCGGAGGTATATTTGAGGAACAGATTGAGCATTTCGTTATGGAAACGCCGCGCCTGATGGGGATTATCGAGGAAAATACAGTTATCTTTTACGCCAGGCGTCCCGAAATCGTTAGAAGAACTGCCCAGCGCCATCACCAAGGTATCATAGCCAAGGCTGCGTTCCGGGACTAACAGATTACCCTGTTCATCGCGGATTTCGGCCAGCCGCAGGGTTTTGGTATCACGATCGATATCCGTCAGGGTCCCCAGCTGGAACCGGAAATGGTGATTGCGGGCATGAGCCAGATAACTCAGTGCATCAATACCTTCATCCATCGAACCGGCAGCAATTTCATGCAGTAATGGCTTCCATAAGTGAGTCTGATTACGATCCACCAGTGTAATCTCAGCTTTCTTATGTTTGCCAAGTTTGTTGCCCAGTTGAGTTGCCAGTTCCAGACCGCCAGCACCGCCACCCACTATGATTATTTTTTGCACAGAAGTAGTCAACCAAACCCCCTGATTTATGAGCTGATAGTTAACAAAAGGTTAATATAACCTTTGCTAACATAGGGTTATACTCGATAAAGAGTCACTGATTTGAGAATAACACGTCAGGGTAATCTGTTCCTATTAAAATGATCCGGATCAAACTGGCAGCAGGCGGGGAAAATTTCCGATCAACAATACGGGCATAATACCCATAAGCAGTAGAGTGGTATAAAAACTATAACCAATAAGATATTTAAATATTTACTGCCCCTCTGCCGGAACGCTCTGGCAGAGGGGAGCGTGATTAACCTGCCCGTTTTTTCTCCAGCCAGGCCTGTTGTAATTGCGGTAACTGACGCTGATTGTCTTTCCAGCGGCGATGTTGTTGCAGGCGGGAATATCCCTTCTGCCCATGATGATACAGCCGGGTCAGGCGTTCTGCCTGCGACAACGGAAGATTATCCAGAATACTGATCACCCCTGCACGGTTGTTACATGCCAGAATGACATCGCACCCGGCAGATAACGACTGCTGTGCACGTTCAGTATAGCTGCCCATGATCGCTGCACCTTCCATCGACAGGTCATCTGAAAAAATAACCCCGCCGAACCCCAGTTCCTGACGTAAAACAGTTTTCAGCCAGTAGGGAGAGCCGCTGGCGGGTAACGGATCCAGTGCCGGATAGACCACATGGGCAGGCATTACCGCATCCAGCTGTTGTTCGCGGATCAGCTGACTGAAAATCGCCATATCCTGTTCGCGTAAGGTTTCAGCATCACGTAAATCTATCGGTGTTTCTTTATGGGAATCAGCCTGAACCGCACCGTGTCCCGGGAAGTGCTTGCCGGTGGTTTTCATCCCTGCTTCATGCATGCCGGCAATAAACTGCGCGGCAACCGGCAGGGCAATTCCCGGATTATCATGAAAAGAACGATCACCGATAGCTGCACTGATATGTCCGATATCCAGTACCGGGGCAAAACTGATATCAATATCCAGTGCGGTCATTTCAGCAGCCATCTGCCAGCCAGCTTCTCTGGCCCATTCTCCGGCTTGCTGCAGGCTGTCAGCCAGTGCCGCAAATGACTGCATCGCCGGCAGTTCAGTAAATCCGTCCCTGAAGCGCTGTACCCTGCCCCCTTCCTGATCCACTGCCACCACCAGCCGCGTATGAGATGCAGCCCGAATCTGGCGTACCAGTTCCGCCAGTTGTGAAGGATCATGATAGTTACGGCTGAACAGGATCACACCACCGGTCAGAGGGTGGTGCAGTAATTCGCGTTCTTCGCTGTCCAGCTCATAGCCTTCCACATCCAGCATCAGCGGGCCGGGGAGAGATGTTGTCATAGTGCAGTCCCTGTATCCCTGCTCGACAGCAGGGGTTAGAAAGTTATAAATCTTGCCAGCTCTGACGGGCAAGTGTGTTCATCTGCGGGCTGGCCGTTTGTTCTGCACGCAACTGATACCAGCAGGCCATCAGTAACTTCAGCCATGGTTTCCAGCGCTGTACCTGACGTTGCAGCAGCTGCCGATCCACAGCCGCAGCCTGTGCATAGGCGGTTATCCAGCGCATTTCATATTGTGGATCATTCAGACAAATAATTGCCAGATCAATGGCTATATCGCCATCTGCAGCATATTCCCAGTCAATAAAATGGCAGCCTTCACGGTCCGAAAGCAGGTTACCCGCATGGATATCCATATGCAGCGGTGCCAGCCGTAATGGTGCCGGCTCACCCCGCAACTGTAAACGCTGCCAGTGTTTCAGCCAGTGGTGGGTCCGCTGCCGGCACAGCTGCCAGTACTGCTCCAGTAATACCGATACCGATACCGGGTAGCCGGTCAGTGGCTGCCGGTGCAGATGTAACAGCGTCCGGCAGATTTGCCGGTATTGCTGCGAAAACTGCTGCGGGCTGAACACTTCCCCCGGCTGCCAGGCTGATAATAACCAGCGGGAATTCACCCCCAGCGGGGCCGCCACCAGCCCCGAGGCTGACAGTTTTTTAAGGATCCGGTATTCACGCCGGCGATTGACGAAAGGCAGCGGCTGTAACGGCTGCTGACGAGCCACCAGCGTTGCCGAAGGCAGAATCACCTTTACTGAATGGCCACTCAGCCCGGGCAACGGAAAAAAACAACCGGCAGAAAATTCTGCCGGTTGGTATTGTCGGACAAGCTGTAACAGCGAGGGATCAGTCAGTGACGCTGGCACTGCCGGTCCAGACGATTTCGCCGGTCTGCACCAGCATCAGTTGCATTTGTAACTGTGGTGCTTTGGCATCTCCGCGGGCAGTACTGTACAACACATACTGTGCATTCAGATTACGCGCCAGGCCTATCGCTTTACCCCGTGAATTAAGGCTGTCTTGCGGGGACAGCCCCAGTGCCTGTTTGGCCTGGCTGAGTTGTTCGGCTGTAATCAGGGTAAACTTGCTGTTGCTCTGCAATGCATTATGAATAGCAAGGTCGGCATTAGCGCTCTGAATAGCGCCGTTGGTATTGTTTTTCAGGCGGTCCACCAGTAAAACACTGCCCGGGGTGATTCCGGGAGTATTCATCATTTTATTTACCAGCGGCGGAATACTGCCCTGCCAGTCAATCGTTTTGAGTTTCGGTGGTTCAGGGACCGGCTGAGGCTGGCTCATCGGCGGCGGCGTTGTCTGCTGAGGAGCTCCGATCGGCGCAGGTTGTGCCGGTTGCGGAGCCTGTTCCACCGGAGCCGGTTTCTGTGACTGATTAACCATACAACCCGATAAAACAAACGCAAAAAACAACGGAATACTGAATTTTATGCTGCGAATCACTTGAACATCCTCAGAGATAAAGGGACACACGTACCTGACTTGCACTCAGATTTCCTGACCAGGACACTGCCTCACGGCTCTGGTGTGCAGGCACAACCACGGTTTCAGCTGTCTGTTCCGGCAGAATTTCCAGTCCTTTGTCATCATACCAAAAATAACGATAGTGCAGCGTTACCGGGACGTCACGATCATTATACAAAATAACGGTGGCTTTTTGCTGACCACTGTCACTTCTGACCACCGGTCCGTCGGTAGTAATACCGGCAGACAACACATCGGATTCCATGACCAGAGGCTGTGAAATACTGATCTGTGGCTGGCTGCTGCTACAGGCGGACAGTAACAACAACAAAGGAATAGACAATACAGCAAGGCGCATCTGAGCTCTCCGCAACATTACCGGGATAACATCGGCCCCAGCGCACGGCCACCGACCAGATGCATATGGATATGATAAACTTCCTGCCCGCCATGCCGGTTGCAGTTAATGATTAAACGATAACCGTCTTCATCAATACCTTCCTGCTTGGCAATCTTCGCTGCCACTGTCATCATCCTGCCCAGTGCCGGTTCATGTTCGGCACTCAGGTCGTTAACCGTGGGGATTAACTGGTTAGGGATAATCAGAATATGGGCAGGTGCCTGTGGCGAAATATCACGAAATGCTGTGACCAGTTCGTCCTGGTAGACGATATCTGCAGGGATTTCCCGACGGATGATTTTACTGAAAATAGTTTCTTCGGCCATACGCTAAATTCCTGATTGTTTTTGGTGCCGTATCAGACTGCGGGTTCGCGGCTTAACCATAAGGTGCCACAGAATCCGGGATAAGTAATTGTGTGACTTTACATTATTCATTCAGCAGAAGGCCATCAAAATGTGATGACCTGACTGCCGGCCCGGGCTTTTCTGGTGCTTTATCCCGGGTCACGGGGGATGTTATCTTCGGCCCGGCCTGTGCCGGCGACGATTTCCCCCCCTGAACCGCCGGATTATTTCCGCACACAGCATCCCTGCGGTTTCCGGCCGCGCTTAAACATCAGGCACCCAGTTGTTCCATCGGAATATGAAATAGTTGACAGAAGTTAGCGGTGGTCTGTTGTGCCAGGGTTTCAATATCGACCCCTTTCAGTTCCGCAATAAAATCGGCGACATCGCGGGTAAATGCCGGCTGATTTTGTTTGCCGCGGTGCGGTACAGGGGCAAGGTAAGGCGAATCCGTCTCAACCAGAATCCGGTCCAGTGGCACATAACGCGCAGCTTCACGTAACTGTTCCGCATTGCGGAAAGTCACAATCCCGGAAAATGAAATAAAGAAGCCCATATCCAGTAATCTGGCTGCAGTTTCTTTGTCTTCCGTGAAGCAATGCAGCACACCGCCACACTCTTCGACTTTTTCTTCACGTAACAGCGCCAGGGTATCTTCCCGCGCATCACGGGTATGAACGATAACCGGTTTATTTAACTGCCGGCCAACGCGGATATGCTGCCGGAAAGACTGCTGCTGTTGCTGCTGCTGTGCAGCTTCTTTCTGGTAAAAATAGTCCAGTCCGGTTTCCCCGAGTGCCACAACACGCGGGTCAGATGCCAGTTCCAGCAACGTTGCCTGTTCATAAGGCTGTTCCATATTTAACGGATGTACGCCGCATGACAGCGCTATCTCCGGGCGATCACTGACCAGTGCTTTTAGCCCGCTAAAACCCTGCAGAGTCGTTGCCACGGCCAGCATAAACCGGACATCACGCCCGGCGGCTTTATTGATAACATCGTCCAGATTACGGTGCTCATTTTCATAATCCAGACAATCAAGGTGACAATGGGAATCGACTAAAAACATAATTTACTCTCTGCTTATTCAAAACTCAGTCAGCCCGCCCGGAACATCTGTTCCCAGTCGAGCAAAGCTTCGGTGACTAACAATTCATGATTTACGGCGGGGGTTTCCAGGAGATGGTGACGGCACTGCATCCACCGTGAAAGGCTTTGATGTAAGGCCGGTAAGCTGATTATTTCTGCCAGCCTGGCGACCAGTGGCTGTTGATCAATATTGGTTATCCAGCGCAGGTTCTGTTGGTGATATTTCACACTGTCCAGCAGCAGTGCCATCAGCCAGTGGATCCGTAACGCCACGTCCTCATGGTTTAGCAGCGGCAGTAATGCCAGGCAGTTATCCGGCAGTGAAGTCCCCAGCCCCTGGCACAATTTACTGCGTTGCTCCCACTGATTTCCGGTAAACATCTCCAGAGCCGCCGCAGGGGCACCCCCCGCCAACCGTAAGGCTGTCAGCAAATTATCCTGCGGTTGTGAAGTTTGCGCAGCCAGCCATTGCAGACTGTGCTGTTCAGCGGGCACCGGTAGCGTCAGGGTCATACATCGGCTGCGCAGCGTGGCCGGTAATGCTGAAGGCTGCCGGGAACACAGGAAAAACCAGCAATCCTCCGGCGGCTCTTCCAGTGTTTTCAACAGGGCATTGGCTGCGGCTTCGGTCAGTTGTTCGGCATACGGAATATAAATAACCTTTGCGCCTCCCTGCTGAGCAAAATGATAAAGCTTATCCGTCACCTGGCGGATAGCGTCCACCCCCAGGGAAGACTTACCTTTCTCGGCAGTTAACGAATACCAGTCAGGGTGATTATGAGCAGTCATTAACTGACAGCCGTGGCACTGACCACAGCTTTTTACACCTGCCGGCTGGCTGCACATCAGCCAGCGAGAAACGCCCCATACCAGCGCGCTGTCACCCATTCCCGGCAAGGCCTGAATCAGCAGCGCATGATGTCCGCGGCCAGCCTGGTGCTGACTGATGATATTTTTATAAGTGCTGTTCAGCCACGGATACCATTCCATCAGCGGTTTTCCGCCAGCCAGCGACCGAGAGTTTCCGTCAGCGCCGCACTGACCTGTTGTGGTGTGCCGTTGGCATCAATCGTCAGGATTGTCGAATCTTCAGCGGCAATTTGCAGATAACGGGCACGGGTACGATGGAAAAAATCCAGTGACTCCTGTTCAATACGATCAAGCTCGCCACGACTGCGGGCACGGGCCAGACCCGTCTCCGGCGCAACATCAAGATACAGGGTAAGATCAGGTTTAAAATCACCCAGTACCGCCTGACGTAACGTATTCATCAGCTGGTCATCAAAGCCGCGCCCGCCCCCCTGATAAGCGCGTGAAGAGAGATCATGCCGGTCGCCTATCACCCATGCCCCGCGGCTGAGTGCCGGTTTGATCACTGTGTCGACTAACTGAACTCTGGCGGCGTACAGCATCAGTAATTCGGCTTTGTCCGTGACCTGCTCACCACTGACGCCCTGTTTTATCAGGGTCCGCAGTTTTTCAGCCAGCGGCGTACCGCCCGGCTCTCGGGTAAATACGACATCAGTAATCCCCTGTTGTTGCAGGACCTCCAGCAGTCGTTCACGGGCGGTGGTTTTCCCCGCTCCTTCCAGCCCTTCAATAACAATAAATTTACTTTTCATTGGTCGTTTTCTTTTCCTGTACTTCCCTGGCCTGACGGCTGTCTGGCGCTTTATCTTGCAGGGTGCGCCACGCCTGTACTGCACGGTTATGGGCAGCCAGCGTACTACTGAAGGTATGCCCGCCACTGCCATTGGCTACAAAATACAAATAGTTACTGGTAACCGGATGCGCGGCAGCCAGTAATGATGCTTTACCGGGGATAGCAATCGGCCCCGGCGGCAGTGCCGGGATCACATATGTATTATAAGCCGTGGGGGTTTCAAGATCCTTGCGAGTCAGTGTTCCGCGATAAAGATCACCCATACCATAAATCACCGTCGGGTCAGTCTGTAATTTCATTCCCAGCCGCAGGCGGTTAACGAACACAGACGCGATTTTTTCCCGCTCATCGCTTAATGCTGTCTCTTTTTCGATAATTGAAGCCATCGTCAGCAGCTGATTCTTGTCCTTGTAAGGCAGATCCGTCGCACGACTTTCCCATACCTGATCAACCAGTTTTACCATCCGCTGATGAGCACGGGTCAGTAAAGAAATATCGCTCATATGGGCGGTATACAGGTAAGTATCCGGATAAAACCAGCCTTCAGGATCTTTCTCCGGCAATTTCAGGGCTGCAGCCACGCTGGAAAGCTGGTCATCAGTCAGTTCATGGCGCAGGTAAGGGGCATTGCGCAGCACGTTCAGCCATTCACTCAGCCGCTGACCATCAATAAAACGAACCGGAAATTGTGCTTCCTTACCGCTGGCCAGTAGCTCGAGTAATCCGCGGACCGTCATTCCCGGTTCCAGCCGGTAGGTACCGGCTTTAAAGCTGGCCAGCTGCGGTTCGGCTTTCAGTAACCAGCTAAACCAGACGCTGTCACGCATAATATGTTGTTGCTGTAACTGCTGTTCCAGCCCCAGCCGTCCGGTACCCGCAGGCAGGGTATAAATCGTTTGCTGTGAAATCAGCAGCGGTGATTCTGCCAGTTGCCGGGTCTTCCAGAGCCCTCCGCCAATGACAGCAGCGCTGATAACCGCTAAAGACAGTATAAATTTTATTTTTTTCTGCATGCTTAACCTGGTGTGTTACAGATGTCTGAAAGTCTGCGCGTCAGTGCCCCGGCATGATAAGTACGGTCATCAATCCTGATAACCGGAACCACCGGCATTAACGAATTACAGATAAATATTTCGTCAGCAGCCTGCAATATGCTGGTATCTTCGGCTACCGTCTGACAAGCATATCCCTGCTCTGCCAGAATACGAATAAGATAACGCCGCATTGTACCGTCCACACCGGCAGCGTCCACCCGCGGGGTAAATAATTCTTCGCCACAGCGCCAGAAAATATTGGCCGTACAGCATTCAACAATCCTTCCCTGATAATCCAGCACCAGTGCTTCATCGACACCGGCACGGTCAATAAACTGGCGGATCATTACCTGCTCCAGACGGTTAAGATGTTTAATACCAGCCAGTGCCGGATTAAGTCCTAAACGTAACGGCGAAGTCGCCAGCGTAATGCCATTAATACGCCAGTCGTCATAATGCAGCGGGTAATCAGTCACAGAAATAATACGTCGTGGCTGCTGACAGCCGGCAGCAGAATACCCCCGCCCGCCCGACCCCCGGCTGATAACAACTTTCAGCACAGCGCGTTTTTTATCCCGCGCCAGCACCGACATTTCCTGTGCCATTTGCTGCCAGTCTGTGCAGGGAATAGCCAGCCGTTCACAGGCCTCACGCAGTCTTTGCAGGTGATCCCCGAGGCGCAGCACCTGACCATGGCTGATCAGTGCCGTAGTAAAACAGCCGTCACCGAACTGTAGCCCGCGGTCATTTGCCGGTACGCTGTCAGATTGCGTACCATTAATCAGCATCATCTTCCTCTCCTTATGCTTAGCGGCCGCCGGGGGATGACTGAACAGATTACCCCGTCCCACACGGGTAAAAAAAAGGCCCGCTTAGCGGGCCTGACTGAATAACCGACGGATCAGATTTTACGGAAAATCACCGAGCCGTTGGTGCCACCGAAACCGAATGAATTACATAATACGTATTCCATTCCCTTCACCTGGCGGGCAGTATGAGGCACGAAGTCCAGATCGCAGCCTTCATCCGGATTATCCAGATTGATGGTCGGTGGTATTGCCTGATCCCGCAAAGCAAGGACCGAGAAAATTGATTCCACAGCCCCGGCGGCACCCAACAGGTGACCAGTCATCGACTTAGTGGAACTTACCATCACATTGTCAGCCACGGAACCAAACACTGACTTCACAGCCTGAGCTTCAGCTTTATCACCTGCCGGGGTAGAAGTACCGTGTGCATTGATATAACTAATCTGCTCTGCTGCCAGTCCGGCATCACGCAAGGCATTAACCATTGCCTGAGCAGCCCCGGCACCGTTTTCCGGTGGTGAAGTCATGTGGTAGGCATCGCTGCTCATACCAAAACCAACTAATTCAGCATAGATTTTTGCGCCACGCTTTTTCGCATGTTCGTACTCTTCAAGCACCACGATCCCGGCGCCATCACCCAGTACAAAACCGTCACGACCTTTATCCCACGGGCGGCTTGCACCCTGCGGGTCATCGTTACGGGTCGAAAGCGCCCTGGCAGCACCAAAGCCACCGACACCCAGCGGGGTACTGGCTTTTTCTGCGCCGCCCGCCAGCATGACATCTGCATCATCATAGGCAATCATTCGGGCCGCATGACCAATATTGTGCACCCCTGAAGTACAGGCAGTGGCAATACTGATACTCGGACCTTTCAGGCCATACATAATGGTCAGATGTCCGGCCACCATATTTACAATGGTCGACGGGACGAAAAAAGGACTAATTTTACGCGGACCGCCTTTGGCTAACGAAGCATAGTTGTCTTCAATTAAGCCCAGACCGCCAATACCGGAACCGATAGCTGCGCCGATACGCGGGGCATTTTCTTCAGTGACAACCAGACCTGAGTCCTGCATCGCCTGAGCGCCCGCCGCTATTCCATACTGAATGAAGATATCCATTTTGCGTTGTTCTTTACGCGAGATGATATCGTCACAATTAAAATCTTTGACCAGACCGGCAAACTGTGTTGCATAGGCACTGGCATCAAAGTGGTCAATCATGCTGATGCCGCTCTGACCGGCAAGGAGAGCACTCCAGGTAGACTCTACGGTATTGCCGACAGGAGACAGCATGCCAAGACCAGTCACAACTACACGACGCTTAGACACGTTACTCCTCCAGGGAGGGGGATAAAAACAACACTAAGTGGGGCGGACATAAAACTCAGGCGGTCGAATGACCGCCTGATAATATTCATTAGCCCTGGTGGCTATTGATGTAGTCGATCGCTGCCTGAACGGTAGTGATTTTTTCAGCTTCTTCGTCTGGAATCTCAGTATCAAACTCTTCTTCCAGAGCCATCACCAGCTCAACGGTGTCAAGAGAATCGGCACCCAGGTCTTCTACGAAAGAAGCAGAGTTGATCACTTCATCTTCTTTAACACCCAGCTGCTCAGCAATGATTTTCTTAACGCGTTGTTCGATATCGCTCATACTATTTAATTTCCTATCAAAACTCGCTTTCGCGACGGTTTTCGTAGTGTATAAAATGTTGAAAAAGATGCAACTAAAACCAGTCTGGTCTAACCACGATTTGCTATATTTTGCATTTTATTGCACAAAAAAAGCAAATAAATTTCGCAGTTATCAGACCATGTACATTCCGCCATTGACATGGAGGGTTTCACCAGTGATGTAACCCGCCTCATCAGAGGACAAAAATGCAACCGCATTAGCAATATCCCCGGGGCCACCCAGACGGCCCGCAGGAACTTCTGCTAATATACCGGCACGCTGCTCTTCATTTAGTGCTCGCGTCATGTCCGTCTCAATAAAGCCCGGAGCCACAACGTTTACCGTAATACCACGTGACGCAACTTCGCGCGCCAGTGATTTGCTAAAACCAATCAAACCCGCTTTTGCTGCCGCGTAGTTTGCCTGGCCCGCATTACCCATTGTTCCAACAACTGAACCAATGGTAATGATCCTTCCGCTGCGTTTTTTCATCATAGCACGCAATACGGCTTTAGACAGTCTGAACACAGAGGTCAGATTAGTCTCCATGATATCCTGCCATTCGTCATCTTTCATACGCATTAACAGATTATCACGGGTAACCCCGGCATTATTCACCAAAATATCAATTTCGCCAAATTCTGCACGGATGTTTTTTAATACTGACTCGACAGAATCGACATCAGTCACGTTCAGGGCCATACCCTTACCGTGGGTTCCGAGATAAGCACTGATATCAGCAGCACCTTTATCACTGGTGGCGGTACCGATAACTGTTGCACCATGGGCAGCCAGTTTCTCAGCGATTGCTTTACCAATTCCACGGCTCGCACCGGTGACCAGCGCAATTTTACCATTGAAGTCCATGATTATCCTCTTATTCTTGTGTCAGGGCCGCATTTAACGACGCTGCATCATTCACTGCTACCGCAGTCAATGAGTCGGCAATGCGCTTAGTCAGCCCGGTCAGTACTTTACCAGGCCCCGCTTCCACCAACTGGCTGACGCCACGGGAAGCAATAAATTGCACGCTCTCGGTCCAGCGGACCGGGCTGTAAAGCTGACGAACCAGCGCATCACGGATAGCCGCTGGTTGTTGTTCACATTGTACATCGACATTATTAACTACCGGCAGTTGCGGGGTATTAAATGTCAGTTCTTCCAGCGCAACTGCCAGTTTATCGGCGGCCGGCTTCATTAGAGCACAGTGTGACGGTACGCTGACCGGCAGGGGCAGTGCACGTTTTGCACCGGCAGCTTTACAGGCAGCACCGGCACGTTCAACCGCTTCTTTATTACCGGCAATAACTACCTGGCCGGGTGAATTAAAGTTTACCGGAGAAACAACCTGGCCCTGAGCACTTTCTTCACAGGCTTTACGGATAGCATCATCATCCAGGCCAATGATCGCCTGCATGGCGCCGGTTCCCTCAGGAACGGCTTCCTGCATCAGTTTACCGCGTAATTCGACCAGACGTACGGCGTCAGCAAAATCCAGCACGCCGGCACAGACCAGTGCGGAATATTCACCCAGGCTGTGTCCTGCCAGCAGTTCAGGTGTTTTACCGCCCTGCTGTATCCAGACACGATAAATAGCCACTGACGCGGCCAGCAATGCCGGCTGTGTCTGCCAGGTTTTATTCAGTTCCTCAGCAGGTCCCTGCTGGACCAATTGCCATAAGTCATAACCCAGTGCAGCGGAGGCCTCAGCAAACGTCTCCTGCACTAACGGAAAGTGTTCCGCCAGGTCAGCCAGCATGCCAACGGTCTGTGAACCCTGACCAGGGAATACAATTGCAAATTGTGTCATTTCCAGTTCCTGTCAATCAAAAACGAACTAACGCCGAACCCCAGGTGAAACCACCACCAAAAGCTTCCAGCAGCACTAAGTGTCCTGGCTGAATACGGCCATCACGTACTGCTTCATCCAGGGCTGTCGGTACTGATGCCGCTGAGGTATTTCCGTGACGATCCAGCGTAACAACCACTTTATCCATACCCATCCCCAGCTTTCTGGCGGTGGCATTGATGATCCGTAAATTCGCCTGATGTGGCACCAGCCAGTCAAGTTCCTGACGGTCAATATTATTCGCCGTCAGCGTTTCATCAACAATATGGGCCAGTTCAGTCACTGCCACTTTAAAAACTTCGTTACCGGCCATGGTGAGATAAGCTGCACTTTCCTGATGAGCACGATCCTGGTAAGGCAGGCTCAGCAACTGTCCATAACTTCCGTCGGCATGCAGATGGGTAGAAATAATCCCCGGTTGCTCGCTTTGTCCGATAACCACTGCCCCCGCGCCGTCACCGAATAAAATCAGTGTGCCGCGGTCTTCCGGATCAAGGGTGCGAGACAGGGTATCAGACCCGATCACCAGCGCATGTCTGACCGCTCCACTTTTAACATATTGATCAGCAACGCTCAGTGCGTAGGTAAACCCCGCACAAGCCGCAGCCAGATCAAATGCAGCACAGTCTTTAATACCCAGCTGTTGCTGGATCATACAGGCTGAGCTTGGGAACGCATGTGAGGAAGACGTCGTTGCGACAATAATCAGACCGATGTCTGTCGCCGCAATACCTGCCATCTCCAGTGCATTTTTCGCCGCAGTGAATCCCATGGTGGCAACTGTTTCATCCGCTGCCGCAATACGACGCTGATGAATGCCTGTCCGGGTGACAATCCACTCGTCGGAGGTGTCTACCATTTTTTCCAGATCGGCATTACTGCGGATCTGTTCAGGCAGATAGCTGCCGGTACCAATTATTTTGCTAAACATCTAGGCTATGTCACTCCTGGCTAGTACTGTATCAAGCCGAACCGAAATTTTTTCAGGGATATTACGGACTACCGCCTGAATCGCGTGTTCGATGGCAACTGCGAAGGCTCGCTCACTTGCGGCACCATGACTCTTAATGACAATTCCCGGCAATCCCAGCAGGGATGCACCGTTATACTGATCGGGGTCGATTTCGCCAAAACGCTTCATCAGACGTCCTTTCATACTGCGAACAACCAGGTGACGCCACCATGATCGCTTCATTGTCTTTTCCGGCCCTGTCATCAGGTTCAGAAATGTGTTTATAACGCCTTCCATGGTTTTTAATGAGACATTTCCTGCGAAGCCATCACAGACTAATACATCTGTCTTACCGGTCAGTAAGTCACTGCCTTCAAGGAACCCCGTGTAATTTATCTGTTCAGTGGATTGCAATATTTTTGCAGCATCACGAACATGTTCCGGGCCTTTACAGGCTTCCTGACCAATGTTGAGTAAAGCAACACGGGGGGCGGATATTCCCAGCACTTCTTCCGCCATCACCGCACCCATTAACGCAAACTGCACTAACATTGTAGTGTCAGCGCTGGCATTTGCACCTAAATCAAGTAACAAAGTATGCCCGCGATGAATATGGGGTACCGCTGAAACCAGTGCCGGACGTTTAATACCGTCCAGCGGTCGTAACAATAATGTCGCCAGCCCCATCAGCACACCGGTATTACCGGCGCTCACGCAGGCCGATGCGCGGCCTTCTTTTAACAGTTCGAGGGCAATCCGCATCGAAGAACCCTGGCTATGACGAATCGCCCCGGAAGGCACTGCATCACTGGCAATAACTGACTCAGCAGGAATAATGGTTACCCGCTTATATAATGAGGAGTCCGCTCTGGCTAGTAATGGCTGAATTTCGTCGGGATAGCCGACTAAAAGAAGTTCAAGTTGCGAATGTGAGGCCAGTGCCTGCAATGCAGCAGGCACCGTCACGGAGGGACCGAAATCCCCGCCCATAGCATCAACTGCCAGGGTCAAACGTGTCAAAGTAACGCCTTGCGTCGCAGCAAGAAATTACTTAGTAATGACCTTACGACCACGGTAGTAACCGTCGGCAGTCATGTGGTGACGCAGATGAGTTTCACCAGAAACTTTATCTACTGACAGGGTGGTCGTGGTCAGCGCATCGTGAGAACGGCGCATACCACGCTTAGAACGGGTGGGTTTATTCTGTTGTACGGCCATGGACCTTACTCCTATTACTTACGCTTTAAACTGGCTAATACGGCAAACGGGTTTGGTTTCTCGGCCTCTGCAGGCAGTTCACCAAACACCATATCCGCGTCGGACACTTCACAGTGTTCAGAATCATGCACCGGAACGACAGGTAACGCGAGGATAATTTCATCCTCAATTACTGCAAGCAAATCAACTTCGCCATACTCATCGACTTCAACTGGCTCGTAACCTTCCGGTAGCGCCTCCGCCTGCTCGTCATTACGCACAGGACTGAAGATATAGCTTACGTGTACAGCATGCGGGAAAGGCTGATTGCAACGCTGACAGCGCAGGGTGACCTGAACACTGGCCGTCCCCTTCAGCACCGCAAGGCGCTGACTGTCAATTGCAAACGACATTTCACATTCTACATCACTGTCCACACTCACAACTGAGGCCGCAATCCGTTCTGTAAGCTCAGGAGTATACACACCATGATAATCAAGGCGTTTCTGGGCAGAACGAAGCAGATCCAGTGTCAGGGGTAATTTTACCTTTTGCATAGGGCGCGCATATTAACTTTGTAATCTCAGAGAGTCAAAGAAAAAGGCCGGATTACGGCATCTTTCACCCAATATTCGCATCTGTAGCGGGGGATAGTTTAAAATGACTGCGTTCAATTCGCTATAGATTATGAAAAAAATATGAAACAACATTTACTACTGGCATCATCTTCTCCGTTTCGCCAGTCACTGCTTTCCAGACTGAAGCTGCCCTTCGATGCGGTTGCCCCGGAAATTGATGAATCGGCCCTGCCCGCCGAAACCGCGGCGCAACTGGTGGTCAGACTGGCAAAACAGAAAGCACTGGCACTGGCCGGACAGTACCCGCACAGCTTAATTATCGGTTCGGATCAGGTATGTGTACTGAACAACTGCTTAACAGGTAAGCCTCATACGATGGCGCGCGCGCGACAGCAGTTACGTGCGGCCAGTGGCAACCGGGTGGTGTTTTATACCGGTCTGGCGCTGTACTGTGCCCGCCGTCAGAAATTCTGGTCCTGCTGCGAAACGTTCGACGTCAGCTTTCGTCACTTATCGGACCAGGAAATCAACGCATACCTGGAAAAAGAGCGGCCTCTCAATTGCGCCGGCAGTTTTAAATCTGAGGGGCTGGGCATTACGCTGTTTGAATCATTGCAGGGCCGTGACCCGAATACACTGGTTGGTCTGCCGTTAATTGCTCTGTGTGATTTCCTGCGGGAAGCCGGTGCTGACCCGCTGATCGACGACTGAATCACCGGCCAGTCGCGGATAAAGGGGGGAGTCACTGCGGCACTCCCCCCCGGCGCTGTTTCTGTCAGCCGCCAGGATCAGCTTTTTTGCTGACGAAGACGGGTCAGGCAACGACGCAGTTTCTCATCCATCGGTGCCTCCAGACGCAGCGTTTCTCCGGTGCCGGGATGGGTAAAGGTGATCGCCGCAGCATGCAGAAATAACCGGTCCAGTCCGCTGCCGGTCAGTTGCTGATCAAACGCCCTGTCACCATAACGGTCATCAAAAGCAATCGGATGGTCGGCATGCAGGGTGTGCACACGTATCTGATGGGTGCGGCCCGTGACAGGACTGGCTTTGACCAGGCTGGCAAAGGCATAGCGTTCTTCAACTTTGAAGCGGGTTTCTGATGGCTTACCCTCGGCACTGACCCGCACTACCCGCTCACCGCTTTGTAAAATATTTTTCAGTAATGGTGCTTTGACTGATTTAACGTGCGATGGCCACTGGCCCCGGACCAGAGCCAGATAGTCTTTCTGCATCCCTTTTTCACGTAACTGTTCATGCAGTGAGCGCAGAGCAGACCGCTTTTTGGCAACCAGCAAGACTCCCGAAGTATCCCTGTCCAGACGGTGTACCAGTTCGAGAAAGCGGGCTTCAGGTCGTAATGCTCTCAGCCCCTCAATAACACCAAAGCTCAGGCCGCTGCCACCATGCACCGCGGTACCGGAAGGCTTGTTAAGCACCAGGATGGCATCATCTTCATAGATAACCGCCCGTTCCAGTTCAGCCACTTTGTCCAGTTTCGGTGAAACTTCTGCCACTTCACGTTCAGAAACACGCACCGGCGGGACACGGATTTCATCGCCGTCCAGCAGTTTATATTCGGGTTTAATGCGTTTCTTATTTACCCGCACCTCGCCCTTACGCAAAATACGGTAAATCATGCTCTTCGGCACACCTTTCAGGAAGGTGCGCAAAAAGTTATCAATACGTTGTCCGGCGTTTTCCGCCGTGATGGCGACAAACTGTACGCCGGGATTCTCATTTTTCATGGCGCTGATTGTAATAGAGAGTTATCACCCGGTGCCACCTATTTGTCATTTCCCCTGCCTCTTACTGGTGGCGAAGCCAGCAAAGCGCAGTCTTTTTAAACAATCTCTGGTGGTGGTCATCCGGAAGATCAAATAAATAACAAATAAAGTGATCGTAGCAGTGAAAGTCACCTTGCTATATTAAGGCGAGCAATGGAATAATGCTCGGGTATCTTTGCCGGGAACGCCCGGGACAAGATCGTGTAACAAGAATTTTTGCCGGATTAAACAGACACGCAGCAATGGCATAAGACGTAATGTTATATCAGGCACATAGCGGGCTGCGGGTTGTAGCCTGGACGTAGTGGGGTGTTCATATCACTGCCTTTATAGTGGGTTTCTCCTCATCTGGTCGCGGTTTCGTTTTGAAATCTCACCTCCGACATTTTTTGCGCTCCTTTAGCGATCGACAGCCGTGAGGCTGACGTGATTGCAATAAGCCACGGAGCCATCGGTTAATCGTCGTCCAGGGCAATGATGCCCGCAGCTGAGTCACTTATGAAAAAATGACGAGTACCTATAAATGAAAAGAATGTTAATTAACGCAACTCAGCAGGAAGAGTTGCGCGTCGCCCTTGTAGATGGACAGCGTCTGTATGATTTGGATATTGAAAGTCCCGGTCATGAACAGAAAAAAGCAAATATTTATAAAGGTAAAATCACCCGTATTGAACCAAGCCTCGAAGCTGCTTTTGTTGATTACGGTGCCGAAAGACACGGTTTCCTCCCTCTGAAAGAAATCTCCCGCGAATACTTCCCTGCTAATTATTCCATGCATGGCCGCCCTAATATCAAAGAGGTATTACGTGAAGGTCAGGAAGTTATCGTACAGATAGATAAAGAAGAGCGCGGAAATAAAGGTGCAGCACTGACCACGTTTATCAGCCTGGCCGGCAGCTATCTGGTATTAATGCCAAACAACCCTCGGGCAGGCGGTATTTCACGCCGCATCGAAGGGGATGACCGCACAGAGCTGAAAGAAGCACTCTCTTCCCTGCAGTTACCGGAAGGTATGGGGCTGATTGTCCGTACCGCCGGGGTAGGTAAATCTGCCGAAGCTTTACAATGGGATCTTAGCTTTCGCCTGAAACACTGGGAAGCTATCCGCAAAGCGGCTGAAAACCGCCCTGCCCCTTTCCTGATCCATCAGGAAAGTAATGTGATTGTCCGCGCTTTCCGCGATTACCTGCGTCAGGACATTGGCGAAATTCTGATTGATAACCCGAAAGTTCTGGAACTGGCCCGCCAGCATATTGCTGCCCTGGGACGCCCTGACTTTACCAGTAAGATTAAACTGTACACCGGTGAAATCCCGCTGTTCAGCCATTATCAGATTGAGTCACAGATTGAGTCTGCCTTCCAGCGTGAAGTGCGTTTGCCATCCGGCGGCTCGATTGTTATTGACAGCACCGAAGCCCTGACAGCCATTGATATTAACTCCGCACGGGCCACCCGTGGCGGTGATATCGAAGAAACAGCCTTTAATACCAACCTGGAAGCGGCCGATGAGATAGCCCGCCAGTTACGTCTGCGTGACCTCGGTGGCCTGATTGTTATCGACTTTATCGATATGACTCCGGTACGTCACCAGCGTGCGGTGGAAAACCGTCTGCGTGAAGCCGTCCGTCAGGACCGTGCGCGGATACAAATCAGCCATATTTCACGGTTTGGCCTGTTGGAAATGTCCCGTCAGCGCCTCAGCCCTTCCCTTGGCGAGTCAAGCCATCATGTCTGCCCGCGTTGCAGCGGCACAGGCACAATCCGTGATAATGAATCACTGTCGCTATCGATTCTGCGTCTGATTGAAGAAGAAGCGCTGAAAGAAAATACCAAAGAAGTACATGCCATTGTTCCGGTGCAGATTGCCTCGTACCTTCTGAACGAGAAACGTGAAGCCGTCAACGCCATCGAAACACGCCAGGGCGGCGTGCGTGCCATCATCGTTCCTGATGATCGTATGGAGACACCACACTACTCGGTATTACGTGTGCGCAAAGGCGAAGAAACCAAGACACTCAGCTATCATCTGCCGAAGATGCATGAGATTGAAATGGCGACGATTTCTGACGAAGAACCGGCAGAACGCCGCCGTCCGGAACAGCCGGCACTGGCAGCATTTGCGATTGCTGAAGCACCGCCAGCGACCAGTGAAGCCACTGCCACTGCAGTTTCTGTCACTCCGGCGGACGCGACAGCCCCGGCCGCCAAAGGCAACTGCTTCTTTAGCCGTTTAGTCAGCGGTATTAAGAATCTGTTCGGCAGCAACAGCCAGCAGGCTGTTACTGAGACCGCAGAAAAGACCGAAGCACCAGCCCGTTCACGGGAAAACGGGACGGCGGGTAACCGTAATGAACGTTCCAATAACCGCCGGAATAATCGTAACGAGCGTAATAACCGCAACGAGCGTAATGACCGTAACGAGCGTAATGACCGCAACGAGCGTAATGACCGTAACGAGCGTAATGACCGCAACGAGCGTAATGACCGCAATGAGCGTAATGACCGCAATGAGCGTAATGACCGCAATGAGCGTAATGACCGCAATGAGCGTAATGACCGCAACGAGCGTAATGGCCGCAACGAGCGTAATGACCGCAACGAGCGTAATGACCGTAACGAGCGTAACGAGCGTAATACCGAAAATGGTAATGCACAGGAAAATCGTCGCAATAATCGCCGTAATTCTGCCGGTGCGGAAAACCGTGAAGAGACCCGGGCAACACGTCAGCATACGCCTCTGACCGAGGAAGCCCGTCAGCAACGTGAACAGCAACGCCGCGAACAACGGGCTGAGCGTCAGCGTCGCCGTCAGGAGGAGCGTCGTCAGCAACAGGAAGAAACTGTTGCTGAACAACCTGTCGCGCTACAGGAAGCACCAGCCAGTAGTGTTGCAGCAGAAGAAGAACAGACCCGCACCAGTGTGCGCCGTAAACAGCGGACTCTGACACAAAAAATCCGCTATGGTGAAGAGGCTGTGGCTGAGCAGATCACTGCTGAACCTGCGATTACAGAAGCTCCGGTGGCCCGTGATGAAGCGGTGGTCAGTGAAACAACCCGTGAAGAATATCAGGATAACCGTGACAGTAACGGTAATATCCCGCGCCGTTCACGCCGTTCACCTCGCCACCTGCGGGTTAGCGGACAGCGTCGTCGTCGTTATCGTGACGAACGTTATCCGCAGCAGTCCTCGATGCCTCTGGAAACCGCAGCTGCTTCGCCGGAGATGGCTTCCGGTAAAGTATGGGTCCGTTACCCTGCGCCGGTCACCCGTGCGGAAGACGGATATCAGCAACCTGAGTTCCACGAACAGCAGCCACAGACTGTAGCTGAACCAGCTGAGCACCGGGAAGTTCCCCCGGTTGCGGAAGTCCCGTCTCAGCCGGAAAATACACTGCTGGCCGAAAACGCTCTGAGTACCCATGTTCAGCAGGCTATCGCCGGGCCGGTAGCGACAGACACCCCAGTTGTCGCAGAGCCACAAACTACCGTGGCTGACACCACCGAAGCGGTTGCAGAAGCAGTAGCTGACACCACCGACACGGTTGCAGAAGCACAGCCAGCCGAACCGGTCAACGCTGCAGAAGAGACTGCGGGCAGTGAAGCTGTTGCACCGGCTGAAATCATCGCCGAAGCGCCGGTTGCTGCGGTCGCGGAAACTGAGGCTGCAACAGACACTCTGTCTGACACGGAATCAGTACCCCCGGCTAAAGACAGTGCAGAGAACGTGACTACCGCTTCCGCGTACCAGCGCTTCCATGCAACCGCGCCCATGACCCGGGCACCGGCACCGGAGTGGGTTTCTGAGCCTGTGAGACACAGTGACTGGGTACGTAATGTTTACGTCTTTGCAGGTAAAGGTGCGGCCGGAGGACACACAGCCACTCACCAGGCCACCGCACCGGTGACTAAAACCTCAGAACTGTGAGCTGACATTTGCTTCCGGGCAATAAATTGCCCGGAGAAATAGTCCGCAATACCAGACTCCATAAAAAAACCTGACCGTTTCTGGTCAGGTTTTTTTATACCCGCACGACGCTGATTAACTGTTCATCCGGAACAGAGAAAGCTGCGACATTTCACTGAACACTTTATAACTGGCCTGTAGTGCCGTTTCCTGCATCACATAATCAGAAATCGAACGGGTAATATCAGCATCAGTTAACTGGCTCATCTGGTCACTCAGTATTACCTGCCGGTCCTGTCCCTGGTTATTGAGGGTATCCAGTTCTGCCAGTTCTGTGCCGGTTTCTGAACGTACCTTCAGGACATTATTCAGAGCATTATTTAACCCGCGATTGGCTTTTTCCATACTGTCAGAGAACTGCTGCATGGTGCTGTCATCCGCCCCTTTTTGCGGGACTTTCAGTGCACTGATCGCTGAATCCAGCATAGCGAACACACTGGTTTCACTGGCCGAACCGTCTGGTTCCGGTGTCGCATTATCTGTCAGAGACATAAATACACTGTCCCCCGTATGGGCGATTGTCATTGTGCGCTGACCACTGACCTGCTGGCTGATTGCCTGTTCTCCCCCCTGATACAGCACCCCGTTACTGCCACTGATAAACGGAGGCTGCCCGGTTTTATATCCGGCAAAAATATAACGCCCGTTACTGTCCTGGCTGTTCGCCAGATTCACCAGTTGGTCACGAATCCCCTGTAACTGGGTGGCAATTGATGCGCGGTCATCATCATTCAGGGTGCCGGTTGACCCGTACACCACCTGAGTCAGAGCCGACTGAATGCTGCTGCTGACACTGCCGAGGATATTATCTTCATACGTCAGAGACTGGCTGGCAAATGACTGGGCCAGACCGTACTGGGCATCTTTATTCTGTGTCTGGGACAGATTAACAGCCTGTGCTGCTGCAATCGGATCGTCAGACGGTCTTGTGACCCGTTTTCCGCTGGATACCCGCATTCCGCTGGCCAGCCAGCGGTTCTGAGCATTACTGATCCCATTAATTTGTTGAGAAAAAATTAAACCGGTACTCAGCCTCATATTCTGTCTCCCCCGCCGCTGAATTCGCTATCAGTTAGTAATACTCATTAATGAATTAAATAAGGTATCGGCCGTTTGCAGTACTTTGGTATTAGCAATGTAGTATTGCTGGTACTGGGTCAGCATGGCGTATTCTTCATCAAGATTGACCCCGGAAACCGACTGCTGTCGCTGAGTCAGTTGATCAACCACCAGCTGCCGGGTTGTACAGCTGCTCTGCAGGCTGCCGGTTTTATTGCCCACATAGCTGACCATCGATGCGTACGCCCGGGTCAGCGTTTCTCTGCCTCCGACCATTTGTTCATCCTGCAGTGCCAGCATGGCACTGGCATTCCGGTTATCACTGGCCCCTCCGGGCTCTGAGGCTGCCGCTATCTGCGAACCGTCATCAATAGCCACCGCAAAGTCATGGGTCGCTTCACTGACCGGTTTGAGCAAAAAACTGTCTTTTTCTGCCGGAGAGCCGCTGACCGCAACATCCAGCCCGTCGAATGACAGATGCTGCGTCCCGTTGTCAGTGCTGACTTTCGGCGTTATGACCTGGTTGTCCGACAACCGGGTGACGGTCCATTGTCCCCGCGAATAAGCGACACGATAATCGGAGGCCTGCAGCGCAGTAGTGTCCGAATAGCTGGCGCTGAGTGTCGCCTGTGACGTATTTTTACTGTTACTGAATACCACCGGTGAACCGACGGAAAAAAAGTCACCGCCTTCATTACCTTCACTATCGAATCCCTGATGCTGTACCTGATTCATTCGGCTGGCAAAGGTGACACTGATCTGTCCTAACCGGTTCTTAACTGTTTCCAGGTCTTCACTGCGAAATTTCAGCAGCCCGGCCAGCGACCCGCCGGTAAAAAGTTTATCCGGCAGTTCAACATCTCCCGCCATTTTATCCGTATATCCCGGCACCCGCAGTGTAGGATCGGCGGCCGAAGCTATGGCTTTCATCTCCGTGGACTGATCACCATTCACCAGGCTCAGTCCGTTCGGCAGCGAGACCACCATATTGCCGTCCTGCATTGATACATTTACCGCAGTGATATTATTCAGATCACTGACCAGTTGATCGCGCTGATCAAGTAAATTATTCGGTGCTTCTCCGCTGGCAGAAAGGCGGCCAATTTGTTTATTCAGTGCCGCAATCTGGCGGGCATCATTGTTAATGGCACTGATCGAATCACTGATCTGGTTATTGGTCGCCGATTGCAGATTATCCAGATATTGTTGCAGGGTTCTCAGTTGTCCGGCCAGTGACTGTGCACCGCTGAACATTGCCTGGCGTGCCGCAGGATCTTCGGCACTGTCGATAACATTCTGGACGTTTTTAAAAAAAGCCTGAAATGAGTCAGACAGATCGTTACCATCCATCGTCATTAAATTATCGATCCCGGAGATCTGAGTAAACTGGCTGTTAGCCGCACTGTTTTGCGCACTGGCCTGACGTAACTGCTGGCTGACCAGCTCATCATATTGTCGTTGCACACCATCCACCCTGACACCATTCCCATACCAGCCATTACCACTCAGCGTACTGTTTGCCTGCGCCAGTAACACCTGTTGCCGGTTATAGCCGGGTACCGTGTAGTTACTGATATTGACACTGGTTATATTGAGCGCAGACTGAGCAGCACTCAGTCCGCTCATGGCTGAATTAATCAGAGCTGACATATTTCTCTCCGCAAGCTGGTTTCATCTCAGGCCGTTAACCGGCCTTATCTGTGAGTATCTGTCTGAGTTATCGGTTATCCGGCGGGGAACTTGACGATGATTTAAAATAAATGACTCAGATCGTGAGCGGCTGTTTTATCAGCAATCTCTTTCAACTGACGGATTACGGTAATCAGTTTCGCGGCATAAGCCGGGTCTGTGGCATAACCCGCTGTCTGTAAAGCCTGTGCGCCTGATTCTGCCGAAGGCGCGGCCGTGACCTGGCGATAACGCGGGTTTTCCGTCAGTAACCGTGCATAGTCTTCCAGGGCTTCCCGGTAAGAGTGATATACCCTGAAGTTATCAGTGCGCCTTTCGGCACGTCCCTGCTGGTATTCGGTGGTCACCACCGGCGTCGTTTCACCGCCCCAGTCAGCCCCCGCTTTAATACCGAACAGATTAAAACTCGGCAGCCCGTTACTGCGCAGTATCTCTCGCCGTCCCCAGCCGGTTTCCAGAGCCGCCTGGGCAAGAATCAGATGATGCGGTATACCGCTGCGCAGGCTCACCTGACTGGCAGGCTGTGATAAGCGTTGTAAAAACGCCCCCATCGATGCCGAAGGTGCAGGCAATACGGCAAGTGCCTGACCTGCCTGCTGCCGGAGTGCCGTCCCCCGGAGCAGCGCAGCCACCCGTTCGCTCCCCAGAGGCATAGGGACCGTTCCCGCCCGCTGATCCACCGCAGGTGCTGGCTGTATTTGTTGTGCGATAAGTTCAGCCATGCCCAGACCACGGTTTCCCGCCATTTGGGCGATTTGCTGATCGTATAAAGACGTAAATAACCGGCTCTGTTCACTGCCAAATAACGGATCTTTTGGTAAAGCCTCACGCATGCTTTTCAGCATCAGTTGCATAAACAGACTTTCCACCTGGCGGGCAACTGCCATCGCCTGCTGGCGGGGGTGGGCGGCGGCGGCACGTTTTAGCTTATCCAGCGCATTGCTGTCATAGGCCAGTTCGTTCAGAGGATCCCTGACCCGCATCAGATAATCTCCAGCCGTGCCCGTAAACAACCGGCAGACTGCATCGCCTGCAGTATCGACATCAGTTCGGTGGGCCTCGCCCCGAGGGTGTTCAGTGCGTGGATCACACTGTTCAGGCTGGCACTGGCCTGTACATGCTGTAGTGCCCCCCCCTGTTGCCGCATATCAATCTGTGTCTGGTTAGTAACCACCGTTTGTCCGCCAGTCAGTGGCGTATTTGGCTGACTGACCTGTTGCTGTTGATTAATAGTGACCGACAAACTCCCCTGAGCCACTGCACAGGTACTCAGTTCAACCTCACGGTTCATCACTACCGAACCGGTACGCGAATTAATAATTACCCGCGCATCTTCGACAGGCACGGTCACATCCAGATTCTGGATCGCCGCCAGCAGCTGTACCTGTGATGTCTGGGACGGGGAAACTTTTATCCGGACCGAGCTGCTGTCCTGAGGTGCGGCGGCCGGGTAACCCGTAAAGCGGTTAATCGCATCGGCAATACGCTGAGCGGTGGTAAAGTCCTGCTGATTAAGCTGCAATACCAGCTGATTGCGGGTACCAAAATCATCCGGTAACTCACGTTCGACAATCCCCCCGCCACTGATGCGCCCGCCGTTCAGCTGATTGACCTGTACACTGCTGCCCCCGGCCTGGGCCCCCGCGCCGCCAACCAGAATATTCCCCTGGGCCAGGGCATACACCTGATTGTCAGCGCCTTTCAGGGGGGTCAGTAATAAGGTCCCGCCCCGCAGGCTTTTGGCATTCCCCATTGACGAAACCACCACATCAATGGTTTTCCCCTGGCGGGCAAAAGGCGGCAGGGTCGCGGTCACCATTACCGCCGCGACATTTTTTAGCTGAATATTGGTTCCGCCGGGCACAGTGATCCCCAGCTGTGACAACATATTGCTCATGGTCTGGGTGGTAAACGGCGTCTGCGTGGTCTGGTCCCCTGTGCCATCCAGTCCGACGGCCAGCCCGTAACCAATCAGCTGGTTCGCCCGCACACCCTGCACTGAGGTCAGGTCACGTATCCTTTCCGCACTGGCGGGCAGGCAAAGCGCGACCAGAATTAACCCGCCGCTGATCCAGCGAAATATGACTGACATTTGTCTTGCCTCTTACATAGGGGAAATATTCAGAAAGAACCGTTGTAACCAGCCCATTTGCTGTGTTTCGTTGATATAACCGTTTCCGACATACTCAATACGGGCATCAGCCACCGAGGTGGAGATAACGGAGTTACTGGCATTGATTGTGCGGGGATTAACCACTCCGGAGAAACGGATAAATTCGGTCCCCTGATTAATCGCAATTTGTTTTTCACCCACCACTTTAAGGTTGCCATTGGTCAGCACCTTATCCACCGTCACAGTGATGGTGCCCGTAAAGGTGTTATTCGCGCTGGCTCCGCCTTTACCGTTAAAATCATTGCCACCGGTGCCATCAAAGCTGGTTTTATCGCCGCCCAGTAATCCGTTAAGAAAACGCGGAGTGGTCGCCAGACCAAAGTTACTGCTCGCTTTACGGCTGGCATTGCTGGACGAACTTTTGCTGGCACTGACGTTTTCCTGCAACACAATGGTCAGGGTATCGCCAATATTGCGCGGCCGCCGGTCTTCAAATAATGGCTGGTAGCCGTAGCTGAGGGGAGCAACCCCCTGAAAAATTGAACCATCGGCCAGCGGACTCCCCGTATCCGGTGGTTCAGCACTGGTACTCCCTTTCACCAGCGGGGTCTGAGGGATCAGCGCACAGCCAGCCATTAGCAGCAACAGCGCGGCCAGCCCCGTGGGGTACAGAACAGACTTCACTACCATGTCACTACCTTTTCAGACGCAATTCTGACCGGAACGATCCGCCGGTCTGCCGGATACATTTACAGCTGAGTCAGACGCTGTAACATCTGGTCAGAAGTACTGATAGCTTTACTGTTAATTTCGTAGGCTCGCTGTGTCTGGATCATCGATACCAGTTCTTCAGCGACATTGACGTTTGAGGTTTCCACATAGCCCTGATACAACAACCCCGCCCCGTTCTGCCCGGGGGTACTTTCTGTGGGAGCGCCTGATGCCTGGGTTTCCTGATACAGGTTTTCGCCTTTACTCTCCAGACCGGCATCATTTACAAAGGTATTCAGCGTCAGCTGCCCCACCTGTGTCGCCTGCGTCTGGCCCGGCTGGGTAACACTCACCACTCCGTCACGGGAGATAGTAATACTCAGGGCATTGGCCGGGATCGTAATCCCCGGCTGCACCTGGAAACCGGCATTGTTGACCAGTTGTCCGTTCTGATCGACCTGAAAGGAACCATCACGGGTATAAGCCGAACTCCCGTCGGGCAGCAGTACCTGAAAATAGCCTTGCCCGTTGATCGCAATATCCTTGGCATTATCCGTTTTGGACAAGTTTCCCTGTGAATGCAGACGCTCGGTGGTTACCGGCCGGACCCCGGTACCGATTTGCAGGCCTGAGGGTAAAGTATCCTGTTCAGAAGACTGGGTTCCCGGCTGACGTAACGTTTGATAGAGAAGATCCTCAAAAACAGCACGGGAGCGTTTGAAGCCGTTAGTACTGACATTGGCCAGGTTATTGGAAATAACATCCATATTGGTCTGCTGTGCATCCAGCCCGGTTTTTGCAATCCATAAAGAACGTATCATGCTGTCGTTTCCCTTAACTGTTTAATGACAGTAGCTGATTCGCTTTCTGTTCATTCTGATCAACGCTGCTAATCTCTTTCATCTGCATTTCGAACTGCCTTGCCTGACCGATCAGCGACACCATCGCTTCTGCCGGATTCACATTACTGCCTTCCAGTACCCCGGGCATGACCCGCAGATTCGGATCCTCCGCTAATACCGGCCCTGACTGCTGCTGCACCTGTCGCGAAGGCCGGAAAAAACCGTCATCAGAACGTACCAGGGTGGCCGGCCCGCCGGAAACCAGCTTCAGTCTGGCAACCTGAACCGTCGCATTGGGTTGATCACCGGGATTTAAGGCGGTAATAGATCCATCGGCGGCAATCGTCAGTTTTGCATTTTGCGGCAGGGCGATCGGTCCGTCCTCCCCCATCACCGGATGCCCGGCGATAGTGAGCATTCCCTGAGGATCCAGTTGCATATTGCCGTTGCGGGTATAGGCCTCACTGCCATCGGCCATACGGATGGCCAGCCAGGCATCCGGCTCTGTGGCGACATCCAGCGGACGTTCCGTATAATCCAGCTTCCCGGCAGACATATCTGCCCCCGGGGTAGACGCGGTCACCAGGATGCGGGTCGGCAATGACGGCCCGTTCACCGGAACGGCACGAAAAGCACTGAGCTGGGCCCTGAAACCGGGGGTGGAAACATTGGCCAGGTTCGCCGTGGTGACCGCCTGCATGGCCAGTGTCTGGCTGGCCCCGCCCATCGCCGTATAAATGGCATGATCCATAATGCAGTCCTCCGGCTATCGCAGGTTCACCAGGGTGTTCAGGATCTGATCCTGGGTTTTGATCGTCTGAGCGTTAGACTGATAGTTACGTTGCGCAACAATCATATTTACCAGTTCTTTACTCATATCGACGTTTGAGGCTTCAAGGGCTCCGGCGGTCATTGACCCGAGGTTACCGGTCCCCGGCACACCAATCATCGGCTGACCGGAAGCACTGGTCTCTGACCAGACATTATCACCGTCCGGCTGCAAGCCTTCCGGATTAGCAAATCCGGACAAGACAATTTGCCCGAGTAACTGTGTTTTCTGGTTAGAATAGGTCCCGGTAATGGTGCCATCATCATTCACCTTATAGCCGGTCAGATCACCGGGGGCGAACCCGTCCTGTACCGGACTGCCGAACGTACTGGCCCCCGTATTCTGTTGCATACTGTTCTGCATATTCAGGGTGATCGACTGGTTAGCCGCCGCCCCGTTACTGCCCTGGATCACCAGGGTTTGCTGAGGGTTGCTGGTCAGCATACCATTTTCATCGAATGACATAGCGAAAGATGCCGATGCCTGACCGGTCGAGGAATCGAGAGGATTCACTGTCCACTGGTTATCCGCGTCTTTAACAAAATAAAGATCCAGCTGATGCTGATTCCCCTGCGAGTCAAAAACTGTGACGGTACTTTTGGCATTAAAACTGTCGACGTTGGTCGGATCGAACGGCGTTACAGTCGGTACAGCATCCGTCGAGTTAAGGTTAGCCACCAGTGCTGCTTTACTGGTGGCATTGGCCTGCATCTGGGTATCAGGGATCGACAGCGGACCAGGATTCGCACCGGTCTGGATCACCGCCGGAATACCACTGGCCGGGTACCCGCTGACATTCAGCCCGGCGGTATTGACCAGATTACGATTGGCATCCAGCGCGAACTGGCCGTTACGCGAATAATAAACATTACCGTTCTGATCCGTAAGGCGAAAAAAACCGTTACCGCTCAGAGCGACATCCAGGGCCCGGCCGGTAGAGGTCGTCGCGCCGTCACCAAAGTCCTGAATGACTTTTGCCACTTTAGTCCCCAGCCCGACCTGTGACGCTGCGAACATATCGGCAAATGCCGTGGCAGACGATTTAAAACCGGATGTCGCAGAGTTAGCAATATTATTACCAATAACATCCAGATTTGCCGACGCGGCATTGAGACCGCTGACAGCCTGTGAAAATGACATAATGACTCCTGACTGAGTTAAAGGATCTGCCGTATCTGATCGAGGGTCGCGGTGCCATAGGCCCCCAGATTCAATACCGCTGCATTACCGTTTCCTGCCGGGGTAACCCCGTAAACACGGGCATAATTAAGGCTGGTCACATCCACCGGCGCATTATCGTTACTGGCACTGATGGTGACCTGATACTTCCCTTCTTCTGCCGGACTGCCATCGTCACGATTACCATCCCACTGGAAGGTATGTACTCCGGGATCCATACTGCCAAGGTCCAGAGTAGCGATAGCATTACCACTGCTGTCAGTAATGGTGGCGACTGCATCGCTGACACTGGCTGGCGCATCGACGCCAAACGGTGTGGTTGTGATACTGCCGTCTCCGGAAGAGGTATCTTTACCTGCCAGTACCGCACTGCCTGGCAGCATCACGCCATGACCGATCAGTAACGTATTTTCCATCGACTGGCTGGTGTTGATCTGTCCTGAAATCGCCCCCAGAGTGCTGTTAAGTTGCTCTATACCACTGAGGGTATTGATTTGTGCCAGCTGGGAGGTCAGCTGACTGTTATCCATCGGGTTGGTCGGATCCTGATTTTTCAGCTGGGCAATCAGTAACGTCATAAACTGATTTTGCAGATCAGCCGCGCTGTTACCGTTATCTGTGCTGCTGTTACTGTCACGCAGTAAAGGGGGTCTGCTGCGCATATCTCCGACTGTTACAGTTATGCTCATAACACTCTCTCCGGTTACTGACCGAGGGTCAGTGTTTTCATCATCAGGCTTTTGACCGTATTCATCACTTCGATATTGGCCTGATAGCTGCGCGATGCAGAAATAGTGTTCACCGTTTCTGCCACCACATCGACGTTCGGCATACGGATATAGCCTTGCTGATCGGCTAGCGGATCACCCGGCGCATACACCAGCCTGAATGGTGAAGGATCATTCACCACCCCGGCCACATGTACCCCGCCGATACCGGACGGGTAGCCGCCATCGGTGCGGAAGATCACCTGTTTGGCACGGTATGGCTGTCCGTCAGGCCCTGTGCGGCTATCCGCATTGGCCAGGTTACTGGCACTGACATTCAGCCGCTGGGACTGGGCACTCAGTGCCGACCCGGAAATATCAAAAATACTGAACAGGCTCATACAATCCGCTTATCCCTGTAATACGCTGATCATTTGTTTAATCCGGCCTGACAGCATCGTCAGATCGGTCTGATATTTGACACTGTTATCCGCAAACTGAACCCGTTCCCGATCCATATCTACCGTGTTGCCGTCAGCCGCTGGCTGATCGGGCACCCGATACAACAGCCGGGTGTCGGCGGGCGGATGACCCTGTGCAGCAATGTGCCGCCCGGAGGTCAGGGTGAGGGCCAGTGGCTGGTCGCCTTGCTGCCCGCGGGAAACTGCTTTTTTCAGCTGTGAAGAAAAATCGATATCCCGTGCCTGATAACCCGGGGTATCTGCATTAGCAATGTTTGCGGCCAGTATTGTTTGTCGCTGCTGACGCAGGCTGAGCACCTGGCGGGCAAAACCAAGTTCCGTATCCAGTCTGTCGGACATAAGTGTCTCCGGTCAGGAAGGTATGACATGCAGAATACGGGAATGCAGTGGCGGGAAATCGACAGAATAGCCGAAAAAAATGTCACCAGTTTAGCGTTTGAGAATCACCGGGGAGATGTAAAATTAACTGAAATTACAAACAATTAGAAATAATATGTCTAAAAAAATGCTGTTTTTATTACTGCTTATTACCCCACTGTTCAGCCTGGCAAGTCCCCTGCAACAGCAGCTGACGCAGTTTTTCCGGCAACGGGAACCGCAATATGCCGGGCAGATGCAGGCGGTCATTATTACCCCCCGCCAGGGCTGGCCGGTCTGTTCCCGGCCGGTATTCAGTTTACCCGGTAACAGCCGCCGCTGGGGGAAAATGACCGTGGCAGCCCGCTGTGGCCCGCGAAAGAATTTTCTGCAAACTGAATTACAGGTTACCGGCAATTATTATGTTGCAGCACAACAAATTCCCCGTGGGGGCCTGGTCACGCAACAACTGTTATCCCGCTGCTACGGAAGGCTGGATACCCTGCCAGCACGGTCGCTGCTGGTACCGTCGCAGACATTACCTGCCATTGCCTTACAAACTCTGCAACCCGGGAAAGTGATTATCCGGACACAGTTACGTCAGCCCTGGCAGGTAACAAGCGGTGATCAGGTACAGGTGAGCCTGTATGGCAACGGATTCAGTGTCGGCACTGCCGGTACAGCACTGAACAACGCAACCGCAGGCAATGAAGTCAGAGTCAGAACGCTGAATGGTCAGATCATTATCGCAACTGTTGATAGTCACGGGCTGTTATCCGTAAAAATCAACTAACACAAAGCAGGCCATAAGGTTTCAGGGGCAAATGCCGATAATCCGGATATCCTGCCTGAGTTGTCAGGCGAACAGAATAATCCAGCAGCGGAGTCACGTTTATGAGCATCGACAAAACACGGGCCAGCGGGCTTATCCCTCAGGCAGAACAACAGCCATCAGCCGGCATACGTCTTCAGGACAAACTGTCACTGTCCGGTACTGCGGCCCCCGCTGCCAGGGTAAACCTGAGCCGGGTACCACAATTACTGCATAACACCAGTCAGGGGGATATCCGTCAGTCAAAGGTTAATGATCTCCGGCAGGCAATTGCCGACGGACATTACCACACTGATAGCCGGATAATTGCTAACGGGATCGCTGACAGCCTGAGGGTGGAGCATGATGACGCAGACTAATCCGCAGCAAGCGTTATTGATAATCGTGCAGAACATGCAGCAGGTTTTATCGTCACTGCAACTGATGATGGAAACAGAGCAACAGGAACTGATGGCAGCACATCCTGACAGTTACCGGCTGCAGAGCCTGACAGAAGATAAGCAGGCGGCCCTGAATACTTTAAGTTATCTCGATTTACGGCTGGCGGAGGCCGGTCAGCAGCACAGTTTACAGGCCCCCTATACGGACTGCGGACCGTTAGCCGACTTGTGGCAGGCGGTTTGCCGGCAACTTTGTGTGCTACAGCAGGCCAACCAGCATACGGGCTTGCTGCTGCAACAACAACTTCGCTGGACACAACAGGCTTTATCCGTCTTGTCTCCCCTGAGTCAGCGGCCCTTTTACGGACCGGATGGCTATGCTGAGTGATATATAAACGCAGATGCCGGCTCTGCCGGAGACAGGGTAACTTCCGATAAAAGTTACCCTGTCAGTGATCACTGCTTTCCTGAGAGTCCGGCCGTGGCCCGCTGATCAGGTCACACTGCGCCGGGCGAAGTCTTTGACACGGAATCCCATTATCGCGAGGCTGCCAAAGTACACCAGCCCGCCGACGGCACAGACTCCGGTCAGCCGCAGGATCCGCCACACCATTTCGCCTTCCCCCCACGATGGCATGTATTGCAGCAGGGTATAGAGGACTGCCCCCATAATAACCACCGATAAAATCAGTCGGGAAAGAAAACCGGCCCAGCCCGGCTGTGGATGAAAAATTTTCTTTTTGCGTAATTGCCAGAATAACAGTCCGGCATTCAGACAGGCCGCCAGCCCGATGGATAAAGATAAACCGGCATGTTTCAGGGGACCAATAAATGCCAGATTCATCACCTGAGTCGATAACAGGGTGAAAATAGCAATTTTTACCGGTGTTTTAATATCCTGCCGGGAATAGAAGCCCGGAGCCAGCACCTTCACCACGATCAGTCCTACCAGCCCGACCGCATAAGCAACCAGCGCATGCTGAGTCATCAGGGCATCAAATGCCGTAAACTTACCATACTGGAACAGAGCTGAAGTCAATGGCCCGGCAAGGATACCTATTGCCACTGAACTGGGGATCGCCAGCAACAGGCACAGGCGCAGCCCCCAGTCCATCAGGTTGGAATATTCCTGGTGATTACCGCTGGCAAAACTGCGGGACAGTGACGGTAACAGAATCGTCCCCAGGGCAACCCCCAGCACTCCCGAAGGAAATTCCATCAGCCGGTCAGCGTAATACATCCAGGACACGGAGCCGGATACCAGAAATGAAGCAAAAATAGTATTGATAATCAGAGAGATCTGGCTGACGGAGACTCCGAGGATCGCCGGCCCCATCTGACGTAATACCC
Source organism: Tatumella sp. JGM94 (assembly GCF_018257595.1). Lineage (NCBI taxonomy): Bacteria > Pseudomonadati > Pseudomonadota > Gammaproteobacteria > Enterobacterales > Erwiniaceae > Tatumella > Tatumella sp. JGM94. The sequence goes on from NZ_JAERJN010000014.1 coordinate 64,848, forward strand.
GCCATACCCCGGCATCGTGCAGATTGATCCGCGGTAATACCAGCATACCTATCTTACGTAAATGGGGCAGCTGATAACCCAGTTGCAGTACCCCGCCGACTACAACCGCCCAGGCCAGTGCCATCACATGAGGGTGAAACCAGGGGGCAGCAAACAGCGCAAAGCCGATCATGCTGACATTCAGCAAGGTCGGGGCAAAGGCCGGTACCGAAAAACGGTTCCAGGTATTGAGTACCGCACCAATCAGCGATGCCAGAGAGATCAGTAAGATATATGGAAAGGTTACCCGCAGTAACGCGGTGGTTAACGCAAATTTATCCGCCGTATCAGCAAAACCGGGGGCCGTAATATAAATGACCCACGGGGCTGCCAGCATCCCCAGGATTGTCACTACCGCCAGCACCAGTGTCAGTAAACCCGCGACATACGACACAAAAATACGTGAGGCCTCTTCACCCTGAGTATTTTTATACTCGGCCAGAATAGGCACAAAGGCCTGTGAAAATGCACCTTCGGCAAATATACGGCGCAACAGATTGGGAAGTTTAAACGCCACAAAAAAAGCATCGGTCGCCATCCCGGCACCAAATACCCGCGCCACAATGGCATCGCGGGCAAAACCCAGCACGCGGGAAAACAAGGTCATTGAACTGACCGCAGCCAGTGATTTAAGCAAATTCATAAGTGTTCAGACATCCTGCAATTTCGACATTTATAGCCCGGAACGGTGATCTGCTCCCCGGCCATTGGCACACAGTTTCTGTAGGCGGGCATAGTCTATCGGCGCTGGTAAAAATCACCAGCAGTGTTTGTTACAAGGCGTAATTCAGCAATACTTATCAGCACTGCCATCCTCACGAGTCAGTGCCGTCAGAACATGATCTTCCCAGACACCATTAATCAGCAGATATTGCCGTGCATACCCTTCTTTCTCAAAACCCAGCCGTGCCAGCAGATTTCCGCTGCGCTGATTCCGCGGCATATAATTGGCCATTATCCGGTGGATCTTATGTTGCCGCTGCATATAACGAATGGCCGCCTGTAACGCTTCCTGCATCAGCCCTTGCCCCTGCCATTTTTCCCCCAGCGAATAACCGAGATAGCAGGCATAAAAACAGCCGCGTACCACATTACTGAAATTGGCCACGCCCATTACTTCCTGTTCCGAGGGGTCCAGCAGAATAAAGTAATAGGCTGCCCCCTGACGCTGCTGCTCTGTCATCACCGATAACCGGGCCTGCCAGCCGGACGCCTGGAAATAGCTTTGATCACGGATAGGTTCCCACGGCATTAAGTAGGCACGGTTACCGGCATAATAGTCTGCCATTCGCCATGCATCGCGATCATTCACCAGCCGGACCACCATCCGGTCAGTCGTCAGACTCACGCGGGAAGATGCTGTACGGTATCCAAACATAAAGACTCCCTGACTAATGAACAGATTGTTCCGTGTCCGGTTTGCTCCGGACGGACTGCTGATTATGTTAATACCAGCGGCTTATTTATCCCATTAAAAACACACTTATTTTCTGCTGACTGTCGCGAAATCGTTGTCGCACACGGGTAATTTTCAGCCACTGTTGCCGGAAGTAACTGGCAGAGAAGGAGGCAGGGACACGGGATGACACCCGGCAGTAACTCAGGCAGAATACTCCCCGGCCCGCAAGGATCTTACCGGTAAGTTGAGGAATATATGCGTAAATTGTTTATCTGCCTGTCACTTTTATTCACTGCCCTGCTGCTCACAGGCTGTGACCACCTGACACAATACACCATCAGCGAGCAACAGGTGAACAACGCGCTGAAAAAACACGATAACTATCAGAAAGATATCGGGGTTAACGGGCTGGCCAGCGCGCATATTGTCCTGACTGACTTACAATCAGCTATCGGCAGGGAAGAACCGAATAAAATGACGCTCTCCGGCACTGCCGATATACAGTTACAATCACTGTTTGGTCAGCAGGACGCCCGGGTGAGCCTGAAAATGAAAGCACAGCCGGTCTTTGATCCACAACAGTCAGCTATCTACCTGCAGGATCTGCAAATCACCGACTCACAGGTCAGCCCGGATAAGCTCCGTTCTGTTGTCACTGCCCTGATGCCGGTTCTGAACCAGTCATTGCAGGAGTATTTTAAGAATCATCCGGCCTATGTGCTAAGTGCGGACCGCAGTACTGCCGAAGGGCTGGCAAAAAAACTGGCCAAAGGTCTGGAAGTGAAACCCGGCGAACTGGTGATTTCCCTGACCCGCTAACCGGCGACTGACTGCCAAAAATCAGCGCAAAAAACAAGTGCAATCCGGCCGCGGGGGCTTTATCCTTAGTCCCCGGTAAAAACCCCCGCAAACGTTTACTCTTTTACGCCGGAGCCTGATGCATGACTGTTCACCCAGATAAGATCACTTTACGCCGTCCCGATGACTGGCATATCCATTTACGTGACGATGAAATGCTGAACACCGTCCTGCCATATACCAGCGAGGTGTATGGCCGCGCAATAGTCATGCCAAACCTTGTCCCGCCGGTAACCACCGTCAGCGCAGCCATTGCTTACCGTGACCGTATCATGGCGGCCCGCCCTGCCGGGCATAGTTTTCAGCCACTGATGACCTGCTACCTGACCGACTCGCTGGATCCGGACGAAATCGAAACCGGTTTTCGCAATAAAGTATTCACTGCTGCCAAGCTGTATCCGGCACATGCCACCACCAACTCCAGCCACGGGGTCACCAGTATCGGACATATTGCCTCCGTGCTGGATCGTATGCAGTCGCTGGGGATGCCGCTGTTAATCCACGGCGAAGTGACCGACTCACATGTGGATATTTTCGACCGTGAAGCACGTTTTATTGAACAGGTATTAATCCCGCTGCGCAGCCAGTTCCCGGCCCTGCGGGTGGTGCTGGAACACATTACCACCAAAGATGCGGCTGACTATGTCAGTGCCGGTGATCAACACCTGGCAGCAACGATTACTCCGCAACATCTGATGTTTAACCGTAACCATATGCTGAGTGGCGGCATTCGCCCGCACCTGTACTGTCTGCCGATCCTGAAACGTAATATTCATCAGGAAGCGTTGCGTCAGGTGGTTGCCAGTGGTCATCCGCGCTTTTTCCTCGGCACTGATACGGCACCACACCTGCGCCACCGTAAAGAAAGCAGTTGCGGATGTGCGGGAGTCTTTAATGCCCCGAGTGCACTGTCGGCCTACGCTACCGTATTTGAAGAACTGGATGCACTGCAACATCTCGAAGCTTTCTGCTCCGTCAACGGGCCGCAGTTTTATGGGTTACCGGTCAACGAAGATACAGTGACCCTGCTACGCCAGCCATGGACGGTTCCTGAAACGATAGCTGCCGGAGATGATGTTATTGTTCCCTTCCTCGCCGGCCAGACACTGAACTGGACGGTAGCGCCCTGATCAGCCGTTGCCTTAGCAGAGATATTACTGTATACGTATACAGTAATATCTGCCTGCAGCCCCCTTACTGTGGACAGTCAGTCATGTTTCACTGCCACACAAGGTGGCAGTGAAACGGTGGTTAAGCGTTGATACGCCACCGGGTGTCGCCATCCGGTTTTTTTATTCGGCTTTACTGACCCGTAGCCTGTAGTAATCGCCTGCGACCCGGCCCGGCCCGGCAACAATATGGTGCAGGTCAACCCTGTACTCTTGCCGCGAGAGCCCTGTCAGGGGACACAGCCCGGTTTGAGCGGGCTGTTTTTCTGCCATCCCCCGCAATATTTTATTGCGTTTCTGCCAGTTTTCAGGATACATGTTATAATTATATTGCCTTGCAATTTTTTACACAGGCTGGAGCTAAACCTCAATATACACGTCGTTTCACGAGTAATCAGGGGGTTTTATGGATAGAGAGAAAGATGTCATTCAGACCCATTCACTGGTCGGCTGGGATATCAGCACCGTTGATGTCTATGATGCAATGATGATCCGCCTGCATTCATTATCGTCGATGCAACAGAAAGAAGAAGAAGCGGATATAGGACCGACCTACTGGCTGACCACTGATGTGGCGCGGCAGTTTATATCGATACTGGAAGCCGGTATTGCCAAAATAGAGTCAGCCGAAGACCGGCCCCTCCATCCGTTAAAACATTAGTCTCTGCTCCCTCGTCAGCAGGCACCCGACCGGGTGCCTTTATTTTTGCTATCATTCAGGGCTCTGTTATCCTGTTTATCCGCACTGTCTCAGGGGGTTAACGGGAATGATTTACGATTTAATAATTGCCGGCAGTGGCTCTGCCGGTGCAGCGGCCGGTTATTACGCCAGCCGTGCAGGACTGAATGTATTGATGATTGATGCTCACCATCCTCCCCATAAACAGGGGGCACACCATGGCACCAGCCGCCTGATCCGTTATGCCTATGGCGAAGGTGAAAAATATGTTCCCCTGCTGCTGCGCAGTAAGGCACTGTGGCAGGAATTTGAACAAACCGCCGGGGTTAAGCTGTTACATCCCTGTGGTGTATTAAATGCCGGTCCCCGCGGTTCGGGGTTTATGGAAAATATCAGGACCAGTGCACAACGCTGGTCACTGAATACAGAGACCCTGACTGCAAAGCAGGTACAGCAACGCTGGCCTGAAATTACCCTGCCTGAACACTTCTGTGCCGTTTACGAACAGGATGCCGGTTATCTTTCTGCCGAAAGTGCGGTAGAACACTGGATCCGGCTGGCGAGGGAACAGGGGTGCGGCCAGCTGTTTAATTGCCCCGTCACTGCCATCGGCCGGCAGGATGGTCTGCAAAAAGTCACCACTGCCGAAGGTGAGTACTTCGGGCGCAAGCTGCTGGTCAGTTCCGGCAGCACAGTGCAGACTCTGTTGCCCGGATTACCTGTCACCCCGATACGCAAAGTATTTTCCTGGTTTCAGGCTGACGGGCGCTATAGTGAAAACAACCATTTCCCGGGGTTCAGTATCGAACTGGACGACGGCAGCCAGTACTACGGATTTCCGGCACAGGACAATGCTCTGAAAGCCGGACGCCATGACGGCGGACAACCCTTATCCCTGAATCAGCCCCGCCCGCCCTTTGGCAGTATCGCCCGGGATGGCAGCGAGTGTTTCGCTTTTCTGCGCCAGTGTCTGAGTGGTGTGGGTGGCTGTCTGTATGGCGAGTCCTGCAGTTATGATATGTCGCCGGATGAAGATTTTATTATTGATACTCTGCCGGATACCCCGGATTGTCTGGTGATCACCGGGCTAAGCGGCCATGGCTTTAAGTTTTCTCCGGTGTTAGGCGAAATTGCCTGCCATTTTGCTACTCAGGGACAGTTACCCGACTCAGTAAAACCTTTTTCTCTGCAGCGCTTCACTGGCTGAGTGCGTTACCCTGCTGCCGCTCTGGCGCAGGGTAATTGTAACAAACCAATTCATTCCTGCGGCCCTGCGGGCTGTTTATTTTACCCTGCGCGGGTCTGTACCCCGGGCTGGCCCGGTTTCCCGGTCACGAAGGCTCTTTTCTGCCGGTACCTCCGCCAGTCTGTGGTTGTAATAATATTGTCATAACTGCCTTATAGGATTCTGGCTGCTTTTACCATGATGAATCTATTAAGGTTATGTGCAAATGAAGAAACCAGAAAATGAGAAGAATGACGCTACCGGACAGCAGCCTTCGGCGCAAAATACGCGTCCTGACAACCCGGCCCGCCGTCGCTTCCTCGCCGGAGCCTCGGTTATCGGCCTGAGTTCGGGGATACTGCCGCTGGCAGACGCAAAAACGCCATCTGCTCATCAGCCTGTAGCCTTAAATAAACTGCCTGAGAAACAGCAGGATCAATTGCTGAGAAAGCATGTCCGCAATATTGTTGTTATCTATGCAGAAAACCGCAGCTTTAATAATTTATTTGCCAATTTCCCTGGGGTAAAACATCCCCTTTCCGAACTGCACCCGCAACAGTATCAGCAGCGCGACCGCGATGGCACACTACTGAGCGAGTTTCCCCCGGTCTGGAAAGGACTGGTACCTGACGAACAAACCGTCAACCATACCCGTTACCAGGTCGCAGAAAATGCCCCGTATATGCAGCATCTGCCTAATAAACCCTTCGCGCTGAAGGGGCCCGATGGTGAAGCTCTGCCACAGGGTGTGATCACCCGCGATCTCTGGCATGTGTTCTATCAGAACCAGATGCAGATTAACGGCGGAAAAAACGATAAATTCGTCGCCTGGGCAGATTCAGGTGCCCTGACGATGGGCCATTACGGAGATGGTGCCTATAATATGCGCCTGTGGAATCTGGCCAGCGAATATACTCTCTGTGATAACTTTTTCCAGGGCGCTTTTGGCGGTTCATTCCTTAACCACCAGTATCTGGTCTGCGCCCGCCCGCCGTTTTATCCGGATGTCCACCAGTCACCGGCGAAAGATCAGGTCGCTACCCTGATGAGCGACGACCCGACCGATCCGCGTCTGAAACCAAAAGACAGCTCACCGGCCAGCGCATTACAGGGGATCCCTCAGTTCGGTCCCAGCCAGCTGACCCCCGATGGCTATGCGGTAAATACTATGCTGCCGCCGTACTGGCCATCAGGCAGCCGGGACAAAAATAATCCGGCACTGGCAGATCTTTCTTCACCTAAAACTCTGCCGGCACAGACACACCAGCATATCGGGGACCTGTTGTCGGATAAAGGTATTGACTGGGCCTGGTATTCAGGCGGCTGGCAGTTTGCCGTTGACGGTAAAAAAGACAGTGATACTTTTCCTGCCCGCCCTGATTTCCAGCTGCATCATCAGCCCCTGAACTACTTTGCTGATCTCGGCCCGCAACACCCTGAGCGACGGGCAAAACACCTGCGTGACGGCGGGCTGGGGGATACGGCTGCGACCAATAAATTTCTGGCAGATGTCGATGCCGGAAAATTACCACCGGTCACTTTCTATAAGCCACAGGGTAACCTGAATATGCATGCCGGTTATTCAGATGTAGAATCCGGGGACCGTCATATTGCCCATATTGTTAACCGCCTGCAGCAAAGCCCGCAGTGGGATAATACTGTGGTGGTGATTACTTTCGATGAGAATGGCGGCTGGTGGGATCATGTTGCTCCGCCGAAAGGCGACCGCTGGGGACCGGGCACCCGGATACCCGCACTGGTGGTGTCACCCTTTGCCCTGAAAGGCCATGTGGAACATACCCAGTATGATACCGGTTCAATTCTGCGGTTAATCAGCCGGGTATATGATTTACCGAAATTACCGGGTCTGCAGACCCGCGACAAAGCGCTGGCGAAACAAGGGTCTGCCCCGATGGGTGACTTAACCGAAATACTGCGTTTTCCGGTCTGATATATAAAACAGCCCCTGCTGTCACGGGGCTGTTTCCTGATAACAATATGCCTGATTTTATCCGGCGTTAATTGTTATTATTCCGGTTTAACCGGTTGTGGCAGAGTCATACGTAATACTCCGCGTGATTTATTAAAGATCTTATTACTGGTTTCCCGCCCCGCACGGCGCAAGCGTTGCTCGTCCGGCGATAACTGAGACTCTTCCATGCACATCGGGCTACAGCAGCCATGATATTTTTCCGCGCACTGCGGGCACTGGATAAACAATAAATGGCAGCCATCATTAATGCAATTAACATGACTGTCACAGGGGGTGCCGCACTGATGACAGTGTGCCAGCACATCATCGGAAATACGTTCACCCATCCGTTCATCAAACACGAAGTTTTTACCTTTAAAACGGATAGGCAGCCCCTGCTCCCGGGCGCGGCGGGTATATTCGATGATCCCGCCTTCAATATGGTAAACATTACTGAAGCCGTTATGTCGCATCCAGGCGCTGGCCTTTTCGCAACGGATCCCGCCGGTACAGTACATCACAATTTTTTTATCTTTCTGCTGTTCCAGCATATCGACAGCCATCGGCAGCTGGTCACGGAAAGTATCCGCCGGAATCTCCATCGCGCGATCAAAATGTCCGACTTCGTATTCGTAATGATTACGCATATCGACAAATACCGCATCCGGATCATCCAGCATCTGATTGACCTGGTCGGCTTTCAGATAATCGCCCACATCACTGGCATCAAAACTGTCATCTTCAATTCCATCTGCCACAATACGGTCACGGACTTTCAGGCGTAATACCCAGAAGGATTTACCATCGTCATCCAGCGCAATATTCATACGCAGATGATTAAGGGCCGGATCAAAACTGTACAGTGCCTGTTTCATCTCTTCATAACGGCTGGCCGGTACACTGATCTGGGCATTAATCCCTTCATGTGCCACATAAATACGGCCAAAAACCTGTAATGACGTTAACAGAATATACAGACTGTCACGGAATGCCTGAGGATCAGTGATCTGAAAATATTTATAAAAAGAGACGGTTGTTCGTGGCTCGGTTTCGGCCAGCATCCGCTCTTTCAGCTCTTTATTGGATACAAGGTTATGTAACACTGGCATGGTGTTCGTTCCTGTCATCTATACTCATTATCGGGGGCGCGTATGATAACTGATTTGTTATCATGAAAAAACGGGGACTACCGATTCTTTGGCGAATCATGCTAAATCTTCGCGATACACCGCTGTCCGGTAGCTGCCCCCCCCGTATATTGCGTTTTAGCTTAGCTAAAAAAATGGCACAATAGTCGCCGAATTGTGGGGAAGTGATTCCCCTGTCGTTCCACGGAAACCTGGAAATAATAAAATAATATGACTCAATTGCCTGAATTTAACCGAAGCCTTTTCCATCCGCGTTACTGGCTTACCTGGCTGGGGATTGTTTTTCTGTACCTTCTGGTATTACTGCCCTACCCGGTGCTCTATTTTATAGGGACTAATCTTGGTCGTTTATCCATGCATTTTCTGAAAAGCAGGGTGATCACTGCCAGACGTAATCTGGAACTGTGTTTTCCTGCGATGCCGGCGGCTGATCGCGAAGCACTGCTGGTACATAATTTTGAATCTGTCGGTATGGGCCTGATGGAAACCGGGATGGCCTGGTTCTGGCCGGAATGGCGGGTACGTAAGTGGTTCAGGGTTTCCGGACTGGAACATATTGATACTGCACTGGCCAGTGGCCGTGGCATATTGTTAATCGGGATGCATTTTCTGACGCTGGAACTGGGGGCCCGTATTTTTGGTGTATTTAATCCGGGTATCGGCGTGTATCGTCCGAATGACAATAAACTCCTCGACTGGCTGCAAACCTACGGCCGGATGCGTTCCAATAAAGATATGATTGACCGTAAAGACGTTAAAGGTATGATCCGCGCGCTGAAAAATAATCAGATTATCTGGTACGCGCCGGACCATGACTATGGCCCGCGCGCCAGTGTTTTTGCACCCTTTTTCGCGGTCGGAACAGCAGCAACCACCCGCGGTACCTATATGCTAATGCGCACCAGTCATCCGACCGTCATCCCGTTCGTGCCCCGCCGGTTACCGAATGGCCGTGGTTACGAAATGGTGATTTTACCGGATGCCAGTGACTCCATTCCGCTGACTGATGAAGTGTCAACTGCCACCCGTATGAATCAGATTGTCGAAGAGGCTATCCTGCTGGCTCCGGAACAGTATATGTGGCTACACCGTCGCTTTAAAACTCAGCCGGAAGGTGAACCTTCGCTGTATTAATCTGCCACTGCTGCCCGGCAATACACATTCCGGGCGGCACGCCGTAAATCCTTCACTCCGCCGGTTGCCCCCTGTCTGTTTTGATCTATGCTTTACATTCTTCTCACGGATAATCTGAGGTTATCATATGGATCTTTTTAGCACCCTGTCTGAAGCAATCGATGCCGCACGGGAACAGTTTCTGGCCGATCATCCGGAAGCTGACCACGAGCCGGAAATCAGTCAGTTTGCTTTACAGAAATATGTAATGCAGGACGGTGATATTATGTGGCAGGCGCAATTCTCAGACGACGAAAATCAGGAAACCAGTGAATGTCTGCCATTACTCTATGATGATGCCGCGCAGGCTATCTGGTCAGGAGATTTTGACCCTCAGGAACTGACGCTGGAATGGCAGGACGAAAACACACTGCATGAATGGGATGAAGGCGAATTCCAGCTGACCCCTCCTACAGATACCGAAGAAGGGGAAGCCGCCGCCGAAGAATGGAATGATGACGACAGCGAGGCTGAACGCTGGTAACAAACACTGGCCGGTGAATCAATCGTAAGCTCCGTGTTTTGCATCCACCGGCAGTAACAGTGTGTCAATAATCAGAGACAGTGGCAGGTCGAGTAACGTCAGATAACGCAGCCCCCCGTCACGCATATCCCACTGCACCCCCGGGTAATACTGGTGTCCGTGGCCCTGACCAGGCACTGTACGGCTGATAATACTGCCACAGCCGGTCAGTAACATCATACATCCCGCCAGCATTACGACTCTCATTCTGTGATACCCTTTATCTTTCAGTGCCGCGTAGTCTAGCCTGTTTCCCCCGCGGGTGCCGATAAGGAATTCTCTGTTTTTTGTCGGATTATTGTTAATTCCGCTGCTGCGGGGATAAAAAAACCCCTGAGCCAGTCAGGGGTTTGTAGCCGTCAGAGTAACGCCCGTTCAGTGGCGGGGTAATGCCAGCGGGTTAAGCGGCTGATTCTGATAACTGCTCAGCCACTGGTGATATTTATCACCGGACTGCCAGAGCCGGCTATGCACCCGTGCCAGAACCACCGGATCACTGATGATTTCTAAACGCTGATCCCGGTTAAGTTTTTCCGGTACGTCACTGAGTGCCTGATCCACCCGCCGGTCACGGGCATGCTCCAGTAACTGGCTACGCTTGTGTCTGGAGGTCGCCATTGCGGTGGCCAGCGCGTTGAAAGACGGATTAAACAGCGCATGCATAAAGCCGTTTTCCAGTGCTCTGCCACGGTTCAGCTGCAGGTAAGCATCCGTATCTACCAGCTCTTTCGGTGGCTGATACTCTTCGGGGATCAGAAACAGTCTGGCGCGCTGACTCTTCAGCCCGAGGGTTGCGCGGCTGGAGAAAACGGACACAAACGGCGACAGGATCAGCGAGAAAACGATCGGTGCCAGCCACCACAGGAAGTTGAGGTCCAGATACCCCATTCCCCAGGCCCAGACAATTCCCAGCAGCATCTGCGAGCCATGGCGGGCAAAGGCTTCTTTCCAGGGCGTAGCATCATCATCACGCTGTGGTGAATTCCACACGGCTTTTAACCCGAGGAAGGCACTGACCACAAATACCGTATGGAATAACATCCGTACCGGGGCCAGTAATACCGAGAATAACATTTCCAGCATCAGTGACAGGAATACCCGGACCGGACCACCATAAGGTTTCGAGCCTTTAAACCAGATAAGAATAATACTTAACAGTTTCGGCAGGAAAAGCAGCACCAGCGTGGTGGAGAATAACGCAATCGCCAGTTCCGGTCGCCACTGAGGCCAGACAGGAAACAGCTGTCGCTGTTGCAGAAAATACTGCGGTTCCACCAGCGTGTGTACCACCTGCAACGCTGTCGACAGGGCAAGGAACATAAACCATAAGGGCGCTGACAGGTAAGACATCACCCCTGTCAGAAACACTGCGCGGTGCACCGGGTGCATACCTTTTACCAGGAACAGCCGGAAATTCATCAGGTTACCGTGACACCAGCGGCGGTCACGTTTAAGTTCATCCAGCAGGTTGGGCGGCAATTCTTCATAAGAACCCGGCAGGTCATAGGCAATCCATACTCCCCAGCCGGCGCGGCGCATCAGTGCTGCTTCAACAAAGTCATGAGAAAGAATTGACCCGGCGAAAGACCCCTCCCCCGGCAACGGTGCGAGAGCACAGTGCTCAATAAAAGGTTTCACACGGATAATCGCGTTATGTCCCCAATAGTGAGACTCCCCGAGTTGCCAGAAGTGTAAACCGGCAGTAAACAATGGCCCATAGACCCGGGTCGCAAATTGCTGACAACGGGCATACAGAGTATCCATCCCTGAGGCTTTCGGGGCAGACTGAATGATACCGGCATTAGGATTCGCTTCCATCATCCGTACCAGACCGGTCAGACATTCACCGCTCATCACACTGTCGGCGTCCAGTACCACCATATAACTGTATTCACTGCCCCAGCGGCGGCAGAAATCATCGATGTTACCGCTTTTACGTTTTACACGACGGCGACGACGGCGATAAAAGATCTTACCGGCACCGCCGACATCACGGACCAGCTCCATCCAGGCTTTCTGCTCTGCAACAGCAATATCAGCATCATAGCTGTCACTGAGGATATAAACATCAAAGTGATCACTGTTACCCGTACGTACCACCGACTCCCAGGTGGCGCGCAGACCGGCAAACACCCTTTCCACATCCTCATTACATATTGGCATAATCAGGGCGGTACGGTGTTCAGGATTCAGGGGCTCCTCTCCGGTGGTCGAATAGGAGATACTGTATTTATCCTTACCGATCATTAATTGCAGGAAGCCCATCAGCGCCGTCCAGAATCCGGCAGACACCCAGCAGAACAGAATCGCAAACAGTATCAGAATGCCGGTCTGTAAGACATAAGGTAACAGCTGCAGCACCGTCTGTTGCCAGCTCTGGCTGAGTAATTCCGAAGAATCAATCATCCCCCAGCCCTGGTAAGGTAAAATAGTCTTCATATACCAGGTGGCAATCACTGTCTGAACCATTGTCAGTAACAGCAGAATATAACGGCGAATGGTACCGACAGTACGCCATTTCTCTTCGGCAATACGCTCATCGACACTGGCCTGGTCCTGATGCAGCGGCTTTTTGGCCCTGCCACGCATCGCGCCCCACATGCGGGTCAGCGGGTTTGTTTCCCAGGGTGAGGGATACATACCGGCACGTTTCAGCGGCGGCGTTGCTTTCAGGGTCGTCCGGTCAGCGTCATCTTTACCAAACTGCCGGCCTCCGTCTACGGAGTCCGGCCAGGCCATCCGGATCCTGGCCGACACTGATTTCAGTGCGGCATCATCCTCGCGATCACTGGCGGCGTTGTCATGACCAAGTTGCTGCTGTAAATCCGCAAAATCAGTCTCTGCGGATGGACGCAGCTGTGCCTGCTCCGCCGCAGACAGCGGCAGAGCATCGACATATTTTTCGGGGTTAAAGGTAGATTTATTCATTGGCAGGTAACTGATAGCTCCAGGTTTCCGTCAACGTTTTGTCGCCACTCACTAACGCAGCGCGCATTTCGGTGGTTTTTTTCGGGTCTTTGACTTTCAATCGCAATATCAGACGCCAGCCTTTAGTGACCGGATTATAACGGACACTCTGTTCCACCACGTCACCATTATCCCCGATACTGACTTGCGGAGACACCTGAGTATCCTGTGGCAGTTTACTCATTGCCTGACCGGTAAAATCGACGATAAAGGCGATTGAACCATCCGGCTGACGTACCAGATTGGACTGTCGTACATCTCCCGCGGAACGCAGGGTATCTTTTACCCACGCCACATCCGGCGTGTGCAGCTGAGACTCGTTACCCGTGAAATGTAAACGGTAGTTGAAGTCTGACGCCTTGCCCGTTTCCGGCATTTTTTCCGGTGACCAGAAAGCAACGATATTATCGTTGGTTTCATCATTGGTCGGAATTTCTACCAGTTCAACATGACCTTTACCCCAGTTACCCAGCGGCTCAACCCAGCCACTCGGCCGTAAGTCATAGCGGTCATCCAGGTCCTGATAATGGCTGAAGTCACGGTTACGCTGTAACAGACCAAACCCTTTCGGATTTTCCAGTGAATAGGAACTGACCGCCAGACGCTTCGGATTGTTCAGCGGTCGCCAGATCCATTCACCGTTACCGTTATGGATCGACAGTCCGTCAGAGTCGTGTAATTCATTACGGTAGTTCATGGCCGGTGATGGCTGATTCGCGCCGAACAGGAACATACTGGTCAGCGGGGCAATCCCCAGTTTGCCGACCGTATCACGCAGGTATATTTTAGAACGGACATCAACAGTGGTTTCTTTCCCCGGGTGTAGTACAAAACGGTAAGCACCGGTTGCCCGCGGCGAATCCAGCAGCGCATAGATCACCAGTTGTTTATCCTGCGGTTTCGGTCGCTCGATCCAGAACTCTTTAAAGCGCGGGAACTCTTCACCGGACGGTAACGCGGTATCAATCGCCAGGCCACGCGCTGACAGTCCATAGACTTGTCCGGCACCGACCACACGGAAATAGCTGGCCCCGAGGAAACTGGTTATCTCGTCTTGTTTGTTTTTACTGTTCAGCGGATACAGAACTTTAAACCCGGCAAAACCGAGGTTTTTCACCGAGTCCGCATCGGCCTGAACATTGGAAAAGTTGAAATAATCAGGGCTGTACTTAATCTCACGCACTGAAGAGGCGGTCACTTCGTTCAGTTTCACCGGCAAATCGAAGTACATGCCTTCCGGATAGAATTCGAGCTTAAACGGGGTACGCAATTTACCCCAATAGGTTTTGTCCTGTCTGAACTGAATTTTCTGATAATCCGCAAATTTCATGTCCCGGAACTGGGAAGGCAGATTACTTTTCGGTGCCTCATAACTTTTATCAGCCAGTGATTTTGCCTGTCTGGCCACATCATTCAGATCAAATGCCCAGCTGTTGCTGGCATACATTGCAAGCAGGACCGCAGCACCAACCCAGTGCATTTTCATCAATCCTGATTTTTTACATTCTGTCGTGAGCACATCTCCCCCTTGCGTGCGTGTGCCTGAATAAATCGCGCCCATAGTAATTGATTATTTCTGATTCTGACAGCTACGCCTGCAGATTGTACTGATTATCTTACTACAGGCTTTTTTTTCGGAATCTTTAACGAAACCAGCCAGTGTTAACACTTGTCTGATACAATTATAGTATGACTTTTCCAGCAGTTACTTCCGGAAAGTTCTAATTTATCTTATGAGTGATTTTTATGGTTACCGCAAAACCTGAACGAGAATATTTTCTGGACTCCATCCGTGCCGGGCTAATGTTACTCGGTGTCCCCTTCCATGTATCACTGATCTATTCAAGCCAGAAGTGGACAGTGAACAGCCCGACAGACTCATTGTGGCTGACGTTATTCAACGAGTTTATCCACTCCTTCCGGATGCAGGTTTTCTTTGTTATCTCCGGTTATTTTTCTTATATGCTCTATCTGCGTTACCAGCCGGTACGCTGGCTGAAAGTCAGGATGGAAAGAGTCGGGATCCCTTTTCTGGCCGCGATCCCGTTAATTACCCTGCCGCAGTTTTTTATGCTGAAAGCCTGGTCGGATAAATTTACCGACTGGTCGCAGTACAGCCTCTATCAGCGTTATAACACTCTGGTCTGGGAGCTGATCTCACATTTATGGTTTTTACTGGTATTACTGTTACTGACCGCCTCCGGCATGCTGTTGTTTGCGATGATCAATAAACATAAGCAGCGATTAAGTACCCTGACCATAAACTGGCCGCGTATTTTCCTTGCCCTGTCGGTCTGCGTGATCGGCTGGGGAGTGGTTCGCCGTTTATTACTCTGGCAGGCACCTGCGGTGCTGATGGACGGGTTATTTAATATTGCCGTTATGCAGTCATTATTTTATTTACCCTTTTTCCTGCTGGGCGCCATTGCCTGGATTAACCCGCAGGCCAAAGCCCTGTTTATTCGCCGTCACCCGCCGGTCTGGGCCGGGGCTATTTTGCTGTTTATCGCCTATCACCTTAACCAGCAATACAGTTCCGGGGCTGGCTGGTTATATGAACTGGACGCGTTAATCTCTATGGCCATGGGCCTGTGCATGCTGAATATCTGTTTCAGTTTCGGTTATCGTTTCCTGAATAATCCGTCAGGGAAGGTCAGGTATCTGGTCAATTCCTCTCTGTTTATTTATCTGGTACACCACCCGTTAACCCTGGTATTCGGTCTGTTTGTGATGCCACATATTGCCAGTAACAGCCTCGGTTTTTTTGCCGGTCTGATATTTGTTTTCGGTATCTCTTTCCTGCTCTACGAAATTCATCTGCGTATTCCGTTGCTACGCTTTTTGTTTTCCGGTAAAAAAGCCTGATATTTTCGTGGTCTGCCGTAACGTCGTTCACCAGGCGACACGGCAGCCCCCGGGGTCAGCATCGCGGGGTTTGCACAAACAAACGCCGCCGCCCTGCCATCCCCGGTCATTAATCCCCTTTAGCGTAAGAGTTATCTTCCCCATGAATCAGGAAAATACCCTATCTTCATCCTGCCCTGTGCCGCACCAGTCACCGGGAATAACCACCGTATTCCGTTCTCCGGCTTTGCTTACCCGTGAATGCCTGGCCGGCGTGGTTACCGCACTGGCACTGATTCCGGAAGTGATTTCGTTTTCCGTCGTTTCCGGGGTATCACCGCAGGTCAGCCTGATTGCTTCGGTAGTGATCTGCCTGACCCTGTCACTGATCGGTGGCCGTCCGGCGATGGTCAGTGCCGCTGCGGGTTCTGTGGCACTGGTGATCGGCCCGATGGTGCATCTGCACGGCATCAGCTATATTCTGCCGACGGTGGTTCTGGCGGGGATATTGCAGATTATTTTCGGGCTGACGGGCATGTCACGCATGATGCGTTATATTCCCCGTTCCGTAATGACCGGTTTTGTTAACGCCCTCGGGATCCTGATATTTGTTGCTCAGGTGCCTCATGTGCTTGGACATTCTGCCGTGGTCTGGGGATTTTTTGCCCTGACACTGGTGATTGTGCTGTTACTGCCGCGTCTGTTACCTGCCATCCCTGCTCCGCTGGTCGCGATTGCCGCGGTGACAGCCATCTGCTGGACAATGGGCTATACCGTACCGAATGTCGGTGATGAAGGCGCTATCGGGGGCGGATTACCGGCACTTACCCGGCTGCTGGTACCCCTGAATATGACAACACTGCAGATCATCTGGCCAACGGCGGTCAGTGTGGCACTGGTCGGTATGATAGAAACGCTGCTGACAGCCAAAGTGGTCGATGATCTGACAGATACCACTTCGTCAAAACGCAAAGAAGCAACCGGCTTAGGTATCGCTAATATTATCGCGGGTTTCTGCGGCGGAATGGCCGGCTGTGCCATGATTGGCCAGACAA
Source organism: Tatumella sp. JGM94 (assembly GCF_018257595.1). Lineage (NCBI taxonomy): Bacteria > Pseudomonadati > Pseudomonadota > Gammaproteobacteria > Enterobacterales > Erwiniaceae > Tatumella > Tatumella sp. JGM94. The sequence continues at coordinate 81,899 of NZ_JAERJN010000014.1, forward strand.
TTGTCAACGTAGAGTTAGGCAAAGCCCGCAGCCGGGTGTCAACACTGGCTGCCGGGCTGGTCCTGCTGTTACTGGTCAGTGTCCTGAGCCGGGTGATGGCGCATATACCGATGGTCGTACTGGCAGCCATTATGATGGTGGTCGCAGTCAAAACCCTTAACTGGCACAGTATTCACCCTGCGACCCTGAGACGCATTCCTTTATCAGAAACCCTGATTATGCTGGCAACAGTGGCTATTACCGTACAAACCGCTAATCTGGCACTGGGCGTGGTCAGCGGTGTTGTGCTGGCGATACTGTGGTTTGCCCGCCGCCTGAGCCATGTGATCCGTGCCGAACGCCGGGTATCAGCCGATGGCCAGTCAGTCTGTTATCAGATTCACGGCCCCCTGTTCTTCGCCAGCAGCAATGACCTGTATGAGCATTTCAGTTATGCCGATGACCCGGCGACGGTAATCATTGACTTGTCTGCCGCCACACTCTGGGATACATCCACGGTGGCAGTACTGGATGCCATCGAACAGCGTTACCGCCGCCATAATGCAACAGTGACCATTGCCGGCCTTGACGGACGCAGCAAAGATCTTCACCAGCGACTGAGTGGTAAGCTGGACTGACCGATCTGACGGCCACGGATGGCCGCTGTTTATCCGGCAGACGTCGCACAGAGCTATCCACGCCATCAGTTCCCTTCCCTCTGTTACCAGACATCACCTTCTCCGCCATATTTTTCACTGGCCGGAAAAGCACAAAAAGTGCTTTTTTTTGCTAACCATGGCAATTAAATTTAACAAATCATTTTCTTTTAATTATATGATGTGACTTCCATCACAAATAGTTTTACAGATGTGGATTTCACATGAAGCAAATTTTTGAGCAAAGTCATACGGATTTACCGGCCAGTGGAACCGGTTCCAGTCGCAGGGGATTTATAAAATCTGCGCTGATATTAACCGCCGGCAGCCTGGCAGCCTCTTTACCGCTGCAGAGTTTTGCCAGCAGCCTGGTTCACGGTGGCGATACCACTCAGGACTTTATCAGTGTTTCGCAGGCGATTACCGAGCATAAACATATTAACCCGCAGCTTGCCACACACTTCCTCAGTGCATTTATCAAACGTGATAATCAGTTCAGCAGCAAAATCACCCGACTGGCACAGCTACGTCAGCCCGGAGATTCCGCCATCGCTTTCAGGCAGAAAGCGATTGACGCAGGACTGGGCGACTTCCTGCAGCAAATCCTGACCGCCTGGTATACGGGGACTATCGGTGATGATTACAAAGGTACCCTGGTTGCCTATAAACAGGCACTGATGTACGACACGGTCAGTGACGGGCTGGTGGTACCCACTTATTGCGGCAATGGTCCCTTATGGTGGACAGCGCCGGTACCGGATCCGCTGGATCCTGAACTGATTAATAACCTGTAAATAACACTTAAAACAGACAGATCATGATGAAAAAACCAGAATTTACTGCGGGTGGTGATGCATCCGCGGATATTGTTATTGTGGGCTCCGGTATCGTTGGCGGACTGATTGCAGACCAGCTGGTCAGCCAGGGATATTCGGTACTGATCCTTGAAGCCGGCTTGCGGATCAGCCGTGCACAGGCAGTAGAAAACTGGCGAAATATGCCGTTTGCTAACCGCGCAGGCTCTGATTTTCAGGGGCTATACCCTCAGTCTCCCCTTGCGCCAGCCCCACTCTATTTCCCGCCAAATAATTATGTCAATGTCACAGGTCCGAGTGCCGGCAGCTTCCAGCAGGGCTACTTACGGACCGTCGGCGGAACCACCTGGCACTGGGCGGCATCCTGCTGGCGTCACCATCCCAGCGATTTTGTGATGAAAAGCAAATACGGTGTCGGTCGTGACTGGCCTGTCTCTTATGATGAAATGGAACCCTGGTACTGTGAGGCTGAGTATGCGATAGGTGTCGCGGGCCCCAGCGACCCGTCTATGCAGTCACCCAGTGAGCGCAGCAGGCCCTACCCGATGGATATGGTGCCTTTTGCCCATGGAGACACTTATTTTGCCAGTGTGGTTAACCCGCACGGTTATAATCTGGTACCGATCCCGCAGGGCCGCAGTACCCGCCCCTGGGAAGGCCGTCCGGTCTGCTGTGGCAATAATAACTGCCAGCCTATTTGCCCGATTGGTGCTATGTATAACGGTATTCATCATGTGGAACGTGCTGAGCAGAAAGGTGCTGTGGTACTGGCCGAATCGGTGGTCTATAAAATTGATACCGATGATAATAACCGTGTCACTGCCGTACACTGGCTGGATAATCAGGGCGCTTCTCACAAAGCGACCGGCAAAGCTTTTGCTCTGGCATGTAACGGCATAGAAACCCCGCGCCTGCTGTTACAGGCCGCCAACCAGGCTAACCCGACCGGAATTGCTAACAGTTCCGATATGGTGGGCCGTAATATGATGGATCACTCAGGTTTTCACTGCAGTTTCCTGACGGAAGAACCTGTCTGGCTGGGGCGTGGTCCGGCCCAGAGCAGCTGTATGGTCGGCCCGCGTGACGGTGAATTCCGCAGTGAATATTCAGCGAACAAAATGATCCTGAATAATATTTCCCGCGTAGTACCGGCAACCAAACAGGCGCTGGCGAAAGGGCTGGTCGGTAAAGCACTGGATGAAGAGATCCGTTATCGTTCTATCCATGGTGTCGATCTTTCCATCAGTCTGGAACCGTTACCAGACCCGGAAAACCGCCTGACCCTGAGTAAAACCCGTAAAGATCCCCACGGACTGGCCTGCCCGGATATTCACTATGATGTCGGCGATTATGTCCGTAAAGGTGCCACCGCTGCCCACGAACAGCTGCAGCATATCGGTTCACTGTTCAACGGCAAAGAGTTCAACATTACTACTGCCCTGAATGCTAACAACCATATTATGGGCGGCACCATTATGGGGAAAAGCCCTAAAGATTCTGTCGTCGATGGAAACTGCCGGACCTTTGATCATGAAAACCTGTGGCTACCGGGTGGCGGCGCGATCCCTTCCGCCAGTGTGGTGAACAGTACCCTGAGTATGGCGGCGCTGGGCCTGAAAGCGGCTCATGATATCTCTCTGCGTATGAAGGAGCTGGCATGAAACGATTTTTCCGCCTGAAGCTGACGTTACTGGCTCTGGTCTGCGGCAGCCTGGGATCCGTGGCTGCCAGGGCGGCAGATATTGATCAGTCTCTGCTAAAACAAGGTGAGCTGGTCGCAACGGCATCTGACTGCCAGGCCTGTCACACCGCCCCCGGCAGTAAAACTGCCTTCAGTGGCGGCTATGCTATCGCCTCACCGATGGGGGCGATTTACTCAACCAATATCACCCCCGACCCGGCCACCGGGATTGGTCACTACACTGAAGCACAGTTTGTTGATGCCGTACGTCATGGTGTCCGGGCCGACGGAGCGCAACTCTACCCGGCGATGCCCTATACTTCGTACCGGATGATGACCGACAGTGATGCTCATGCCCTGTATTATTACTTTATGCATGGCGTTAAACCGGTGGTACAGCAGAATACAGAAACCCGGTTAGCGTTCCCGTTCAATATCCGTTTCAGTATGAAGTTCTGGAACCTGCTGTATGCCGATAATAAAACCCTGCAACCGGATCCGCAGAAAAGTGCCGAGTGGAACCGCGGTAACTATCTGGTTAACGGGCTGGCTCACTGTGACACCTGTCACACGCCACGCGGTTTTATGATGAATGAAAAAACGGATCAGCCACTGGCCGGGGCTCCGCTTGGCAGCTGGTACGCGCCGAATATTACTTCCGATAAGATCAGCGGGATTGGTGGCTGGAGCAATGATGAAATCATCAGCTACCTGAAAACCGGCCGGGCCGAAGGTAAAAACCAGGCTGCTGGCGGTATGGCTGAAGCCGTTGAGCACAGCCTGCAATACCTGCCGGACAGTGATCTGCAGGCGATTGCTGTCTATCTGAAACAGACCACGCCAATCCGCACCGCGGGGGAAACCAAAGCCGCGTACAGCTATGGCTCCTCATCGGTCAATGTGGATGATGAGGTCCGTGGGATGGCCGCAAATAATGCCCGTGACTCTCTGACTTCCGGTGCAGCCTTGTTCAGCGGTAACTGTGCCAGTTGTCACCAGCCAGACGGTGCCGGCAGCAAGAATCAGGCCTACCCTTCCCTGTTCCATAACACCGCGACCGGCATGATCCATCCGCAAAACCTGATTGCGACCATTCTGTTCGGTGTGCAACGCAATACCAAAGATCATCAGGTGCTGATGCCCGGCTTCAGTTCCCCCACTTATGTGGATAACCTGACCGATCAGCAAATCGCGGATATCAGTAACTATGTTCTGCATAATTACGGTAATCCTGAGGTCACCGTGCAGGCAGGTGATGTGGCCTGGGTCCGTAAGGGCGGTCATCCGCCGGCTCTGGTCGCTCTGCAGCCGTACATGATCCCCGCCATCAGTGTTGCGGTCATTATTGTGATACTGTTGCTGGTTGCCTTCCGCCTGCGGCGCAGTCGCCGCCGTTAGACGAACGGGTTAAAGGGGGCGACTGCCCCCTTTTTTGCCCGCAGGGTTAGCGGGATAATTGCTGACGGAGTTGCTGACCGGTCAGACTGTTCAGGAATAATTCACTGCCCGGCTGAAACAGACGCGCTTTATCCAGTCCGCCAGCCACCACCGGATCAAAACCGGCATTTTTTACCAGTTCAGAGACTTCATTCAGGGCCTGCTGATCGTTACCCGCCAGCGGAATGGCCAGTAACTCCCCTGACCGGTGCGCCTGTGAACTCAGAGTGTAAGCAGCAACCGAATTAAATCCGCGTACCAGACGGGCACCGGGGAAAAGCCCTGCACTGTATTCCCCTGCTCCCTGTTTCAGGGCCTGTTGCGCAATATTACCATCGCGGCCGGGGTAAGGATTGGTGACATCCAGGACAACTTTACCTTTCAGTTGCGGGCCGATAACCTTCGCCAGAGACGGCAATGCGCCATAAGGCACGGCCAGCACGACAATACTGGCTTTTTCAGCGGCCTGCTCAGGAGTGGCGGCACTGGCATGGGCACCAAGGGCACTGACCTGGCTTTGTAACTGGTCCGGATGCCGCGATGATAAAATCACCGGATATCCGGCTTTGCTCCACAGAGTTGCCAGAGTTCCGCCCATCTGACCGGCACCGATAATACCGACAACCGGTAAGCTACTGGCGTGGGCGGTTAGCATACTGCCAGCCAGCAATATAGCGCTGCAAAATAACTGCTTAATTCCTGTCACGGAATCCTCCTTAGTTATACAAATAAATCAGGCGAGCGGATCCCACAGGGTCATCAGGGGCTGAGGCTGACCACTGACCGGGTCCTGATGCGGGTAAGGCAGCGAGGCAATACGCTGCTGCATCCCGGCGGTCGGGGCAGAACGACAGATATCCCAGTGCTGATCGGGCGGGTAGGCACCCACCACCAGAAAATCGTCACTGCTGCCGGTGTTACAGTGTCCGGTGCCTGCCGGCAGTAACACCACATCCCCGGCATTAACCGTCACCGTCTTTCCTCCCGGGCCGCCCAGCATCAGCCGGGCTTCACCACCGACAACCCCCAGGACTTCATGGGCAGTACTGTGGTAATGGTGGAAGTCGAATACCCCGGCCACCCACTGGGGTGGCCAGCCGTTATGTTGAAAAGCCTGTTCAGAGTGCTGCGTAACCGCGCCGGATAGCGGCAATACCTGCCGGTAGAGCAGGACAGGAAGGTGCGGATTATTCGGTACCCAGCCATTGGCTGATAATCTGAAATGTTCCGGAGTGAGCCGGGAGGGAGATTCACCACGTGCAGCGGCGGCAAACAAAAGTGGTGTGCTAAGCGCGATCTGCGTCATCACACGTAAAAAGTCCCGGCGGGAATCGACTGACATATTTCCCCCTTGAGCAATAGTTAACAAAACTGCAGATTTCTACCCTGAGAATAAGCGGCAGCAAACAGATATCGTCTGCCCGGTAACTGCGTCGTACGGCTATTAAAGGTATAAAAGCCCCGCGGCTTTTTGTAAAGTCCGCGGGGCTTTCAGAATACTGCAGGTAACAGAGAAAAGGTGACAGAATATGTCTGAAACCTCAGATGACTTAGCGCACGGAGGTCTGCGCTTTACTGGTCACTAAAGCACTCAGCCAGGCTAACAGTCCGACAATCCCTAAAGCACCACCCACCCAGGCAGTGGCTGTCCAGCCCATACCGGCATTGATCACCACTCCGCCGAAGAACGCCCCTAATGCATTAGCAATATTTAATGCTGAGTGATTCATAGCCGCCGCCAGCGTCTGGGCCTTACCCGCGACATCCATCAGCCGGATTTGCAGACAAGGGATCAGTAGCGAAGTTGTCCCCACCAGGAAAGTTGCTACCACACCACCGCTCACAAATTTAGCCAGCAGCGGGAACAGAGCCATCACCACCAGGTTCCATAACAGAGCCACCGTGATCCCCCTCCTGACACTCCAGTCAGATAACCGTCCGCCGGCCATCATGCCGACAATCATTCCCAGCCCGAAAGCGGCCATCACCCAGGGGATTGCCCATTCGGCCAGCCCGGCAACCTGCATCAGAGTCGGAGTAATATAACTGAACACCGCAAACATACCGCCAAACCCGGCAGCACCGGTCAGCAGTACCAGCAAAACCTGCGGGGTTTTCAGTGCCGTCAGTTCCTGTAGCGGATGAGCTGACGGATCCCCAGGCTGATAAGGCACATAACGGATCACCAGCAGCAGTGATACCAGTGCACAGAGCCCGACAAACAGGAAGGCATAGTGCCAGTTAAGATGGTGCCCTACCCAGGCGGCCAGCGGTACTCCCAGCAGCGTGGCAATGGTCAGACCTGTCATCATCCGGCCAATCGCTTTACCCCGCTGTTCCGGTGCAACCAGCGAGGCTGATACCAGCGAGGCAATACCAAAATACGCCCCGTGAGGTAACCCGCTGATAAAACGCGCCACGACAAAGCTCATATATCCCGGGGTCAATGCACTGGCAATATTACCGGCGGCAAACAACCCCATCAGAAAAATAAGCAGATGCTGGCGGGACGCCCGTGCTCCCAGTACTGCAATTAACGGTGCTCCGAATACCACCCCTAATGCATATGCGGTGATCGCATTACCGGTACTGGTGACTGAATGTCCGAGCCCGTGCGCGACATCCGGTAATAAGCCCATAATCACAAACTCACCGGTGCCGATACCGAAGCCGCCCAGCCCCATCGCCAGCAGGGCCATCCCGATATTTATGGTCTTCTTTTGCTGCACAAAAACTCCAATACAATTAATTAATATTTACTAAACATATTTACATACATTCATGAGATGCATCCCTTCCGGGCATTGGATATCATGATCGCTCCTTATGTTCTCATGCCCGGTAAGCAACAGTCATGTGCGTATTGATAAATAAAACAAATAAGTCTGTTTCAGGTGTTGCTCTGCTGGTGGCGGGCGCTTTTTTTATGGAGTTCCTCGACGGTACGGTGATTGCAACCGCACTGCCACAGATGGCACACACCTTTGCCACAGATGTTGTCCGGCTGAATCTGGGGATCAGTGCCTATTTACTGACCCTGGCGGTCCTGATCCCGGTCAGTGGCTGGATAGCCGATCGCTACGGTGCAAAGAATGTATTTTCTCTGGCACTGGTCATCTTCACCCTGTCCTCGGTGTTATGTGGCCTCAGCGAAAATCTGACGATGTTTGTGGCAATGCGTATTCTGCAGGGGGCCGGTGGCGCATTAATGGTGCCGGTCGGCAGGCTGGCAGTATTAAAAAACACCCCGCCGGAGCAGTTGATCACCGCCATTGCGACATTAACCTGGCCTGCGCTGGTCGCTCCGATTATCGGCCCGCCATTGGGAGGGTTTATTACCACCTGGTTTGACTGGCGCTGGATTTTTTTTCTGAATCTGCCGCTGGGGATAATAGCGTTTATGCTGTCCCGACGACTGATGAAAAACAGCAGTGACACCGGACAACGGCCCTTTGATATAACCGGTTTTATCCTGTCTGCGTTGTCAATGATCGGTGTGGTATGCAGTATGGAAATGGTATCGTCGGATATCCCTCTGCCCCTGACACTGGGATTGTCGGTGATCAGTCTGGCCGGACTCCGGATCACCTGGTGGCATATGAAGCGGGTGCCCTGTCCGATGATCCGCATGGATGCTTTATCAATCCCGACCTTCCGCGCCACCCTGATCGGCGGATTCCTGTTTCGCTCGGCTATTTCCGCGATTCCGTTCCTGCTGCCTCTGATGTTTCAGACCGGCTTTCATATGGATGCTTTTCATTCGGGATTGCTGGTACTGGCGGTCTTTGCCGGAAATCTTGCTATCAAACCCGCGACAACGCGGATTCTGCGGACCTTTGGTTTTAAAACTGTCCTGACCGTGAATGGTCTGCTTAATGTCGTGGCGATGGTCGCCTGTGCATTTTTTACTCCGCAGACAGCTCACTGGCTGATTATGCTGGTGCTGTTTATCGGCGGTATGTTCCGTTCTTTGCAGTTTACCGCGATTAATACCTTAGTGTTTTGTGATGTACCTAAAGCGCAAATGAGCCATGCCAACGCACTGTTCAGCGCATCTTCCCAGCTCTCCATGGGCGCAGGCATTACTTTCTGCGCACTCAGTATCTACCTGGCCGGGCGCCTGGGTCAGACATCACAGTGGCTTCACGGGTTACCGGCGGTCAGTTTCCGGCTGTCATTTATTGCCCTCGGGGTGTTATGCCTGATTGCAATGGCAGATATTTTACTGCTGGAGAAAAATGCCGGCAGTCAGGTGACGGCAGGCAAAAAAGCGTCCTCCTGAGTACCGGCAGGCAGCACCGGACTTTTACTGTCGGCAACATCGTCCCCCGCCGGGGAATGGCTGGTTAGCTGTAGTAGTAATCCTGACCGCCATTACGGATAAACCAGCCAGTCAGTGCCATACGTTCTTTGCGGGTCGGCTTAACTTCATGCAGGATCTGCTCCGACAGGAAGCATAAAACACTGCCGGCAACTGGCTGGATCAGCCGCTCCCCTTCCGGTAAATGGAGACAGAGTTCCCCGCCATCCTGCGGATGCCAGTTCTGGTTGATATAAACAATAAACGTGACCGCCCGGCGTTTATCATTGGCAAAACAGTCATAGTGGGGTTTGTAATAAGCCCCCGCAGGATAGCGGGAGAAATGCCCTTCAAAATCCTGCAACCCAAGAAAAAACTCACGGTTAAGTAGCTGCCGGGTTTGCTCCACCAGCGTCAGATAGCGGCTAATGGCCGGGTCTGTTTCAGACTTTTCTATCCAGCTGATGCTGTCAGAACGGATCGATTCATTAATAATGTTCTTCACGCCACGGCCGATTCCTGCCTGCAGGAAGGTACGGCTATGACATAAGTCGGCTAAACCCGAAATAAGCGCGGGATCCAGTACATTTTGCTGGTAAAACCAGCCCTGGTCGCAAAGTTGTTTTACTAACCCGTTAGAATCAAGCATATCGCTCCTGCGATGGTAATGCTGAACAGACCGCCGAGTATAGCCGAGAGGTTGCACAGCAACCACAGGATTTCGCGGGGGAAATGAGGCCCCGCGCACGAAGAGCTTATCCCCCCTGTCTGTCCGCCAGTGCGAACAGGATTATCAGATATCTTTAGTGACGCCGGCTGAAATATCTGTTGCTGACTGAGCCCTGACTCCGGCCCCGCTCACCCGGTAATAGATTCCGGCAGCCAGGGCAACGCCGATAAACCAGCTGAAACTGGCGACCGAATGTAAAGACGGAATAAAGCTGAGCAGCAGGCAGAGCATCACTGCCGGCAGCAGGGACAAAATCGCTTTCAGATTAAAGCCCTGCCGATACCAGTAAGCGCCTTGCGGTGAATCATTAAATAACTGGTCGGTGTTTATCTGGCTGCGATTTACCAGATAGAAATCACACAACAGAATACCGAACAACGGGCCGATAAAAGAACCGAGTACGTCGAGGGTATAATGAATCAACTCCGGTGACTGGAACAAATTCCACGGCGTAAGAATGACAGATCCTACGGCAGCAATCATCCCGCCCATCCGGAAACTGATTTTCTGCGGTGCACAGTTAGAGAAATCAAAAGCCGGTGAAACAAAGTTCGCCACGATATTAATCCCTATCGTAGCAATAATCATTGTCAGTAAAGCCACTGCCATTGCCACGCCGCTACCAACCTGAGAGACGGTTTCGATAGGATCGGTAATCATTCTGCCGAACAATGAATGGGTTCCGGAAACGATAACCACCGTAATTACCGAAAACAGTAAAAAGTTAAACGGTAAGCCCCAGCGATTACCGCGCCGGATATCCTGCATGCTGGCAGCGTAGCGGGAAAAATCACCAAAGTTCAGCAACGGACCGGAAAAGTAGGAAACGACCAGCGCAACCGCCGAAATCATCTGCCATCCCTGCTGAGCAAAAGATAACGGCTTTTCTGCCAGGGTCAGAGATATACCGGCGAAGCCGGTCTGCGAAATAATCCATATGGCTAATGCCAGCATCACGATATAGACCGCCGGGCCGGCAATATCAATAAAGCGTTTAATGGCATTCATTCCATGCCAGAAGACCAGAGCCTGTAATACCCACATAATCGCGAAGCATACCCAGCCAAGAGCCGAAAGGCCGAGGAAACGGGGGACCGTCATCGGTCCCAGCGCGGGCCAGAATTTCAGTAACACCAGCAGTAATGCATTTGATGCCAGCCATGTCTGGATACCATACCAGGCGAATGCGATCAGGCCACGGATCACTGCCGGTATATTTGCCCCGAACACACCGAAGGCCTGACGACAGACAACCGCATAGGGCACCCCGCTGAGCTGGCTGGGTTTAGCGACCAGGTTGGCGAAAAACTGGACAATGCAAATTCCTGCCAGCAGACACAGCAGCACCTGCCACCCTGCCAGCCCGAGGGCAAAGAAACTGGCGGCAACCACGTAGCCACCCATACTGTGTACGTCTGACATCCAGAAAGAAAAAATATTGTACCAGTTCCAGTGTTGCTTTCTGACCGGCGCTAAGTCGTCATTGGTCAGCCTCGGGCTGTAACCTGGTTTGACGAGCCCGGCGTTCTGTGGTTCATTTTTTGGCATAGTTGCAGACCCTTTAGCTATTCTGAAGTAATAATCACACGCTCTGATACCTTGCAGGATCCAGACCAGCTTTCATTTTTTTGTATACAAAAAACAAAAAATTGGTATACCTAATAAAGAACATTATCTGGGAGAACCGCATGTTAACCGCCACCCCTTACCGTGACAGTCGCGAAGGGCAGGAAAAAGAAGACCACATCCGGGAAGCTTTAATAAAAGCGATGGTGGAACACCAGCTACCGCCGGGCAGTAAACTTCCGGAGGAAGCACTGGCCGATGCGTTCGGTATCAGCCGGACCGGCATCAGGAAAGTGCTGACCCGCCTCGCCACGGTGCAAATGGTGAATATGACGCCCGGCCGTGGTGCATTTGTCGCTAACCCGACAGCCGGCGAATCATTACAGATTTTCCGGACGCGGACCCTGATTGAACTGGCAAATTTGCCGGATGTGGCACAACGCCTGCAGCCACAGGATTATCAGGAGCTGGCAGAGGTCCTGCAGCTCGAACACCAGGCGCACCATCAGCGGGATGCGGCTGCGGCAATCCGCCATTCAGCCATGTTCCATATTCGTTTACATGCGGTCGCCGGTAACCCGGTAATAAGCGAAATCGTTACTAATCTGACATTACGATCTTCACTGGTGATTGCCGCCTGGGGAAGCCAGTGGCAACAGGGGTGCCGGGATTCAGAACATCAGCAGTTACTGGATGCCGTCAGGGACCGGGATCTGCCGGTTCTCAGTGCCCTGATGCAGGCGCATTTTGACAATATCGTCCAGAGCCTGGATTTTAACGGGGCTAAAAAGCCCCTGCCCGATTTTCGAAAACTGTTTGCTGAATAATATTCCGGAGTCTTTATGGGTCAGTATTGTATACAATTAATTAATCCTAACACCTGCCAGTCGATGACCGAAAATATGGCCTCCGCTGCACGCTCGGTCGCTGCTCCTGACACCCGTATTCTGGCTGTCAGTCCGGATTCAGGGGTCAATTCCATTGAAGGGCATTTTGATGAAGCTATTGCGGCGGTCGGGGTACTGCAACAAGTGAACGCAGGACTGCGCCAGCGGGTCGACGGGCACATTATTGCCTGTTTCGGCGATCCGGGGCTGCTGGCGGCCAGGGAACTGGCCAGCGGCCCGGTGATAGGTATTGCTGAAGCGGCAATGCATCTGGCGACAATGGTCGCCACCCGTTTCACTATTGTTACCACCCTGCCACGTACAGTGGTTATCGCCCGCCACCTGTTACAGCAGTATGGCTTTAGTGGGCATTGCGCGGCAATCCGTACTATCGACCTGCCGGTACTGGCTCTGGAACAGGACAGCCCGCTGCCGGGGGAGAAAATACGTCAGCAGTGTATTGAGGCGATGAAATATGATAACAGCGGGGCGATTGTGCTGGGCTGTGGCGGGATGGCCGGGCTGGCCAGTGAACTTACCCGTGAACTGGGGATCCCGGTTATTGATGGTGTGACTGCGGCAGTGAAAATGCTGGAGTCACTGTTGTCTCTCGGCCTTACCACCAGCAAACACGGTGACCTGGCTTATCCGGTACCGAAACCGGTGACCGGTATTTTTTCTCAGTTAAATCCCGCAGGCTAATCATCCGGTCGGCTGCCCCGGGCGTCACCGGCAGGAGTTGCGCCCGGCGGTATCGCCCTTTATTCTGACATCATCACTCCTGTACTGATAAATACCCTGCATACAGAACTCAGGGTATTTGTTGGTCTGCAATGACTAATGAGGATTATCATGGCTGTAACACCTGTTTCTGAAAAAGCACTGACCCTGGGCCATGGCCCGGCGTTACTGGCGATTTTTCTCGAACCGACCTGCCCTTTTTCGGTCCGGGCATTGAATAAACTCGACGGGTTGCTCAGCCTGATGGGCGAAGATCAACTGACTATCAAAATTTATCTGCAGTCTCAGCCATGGCATATGTTTTCCGGGGTGATTGTCCGCGCTATCCTCGCCGCCGCTACCCTGCCACAGGGCAACAGTGCCGCCCTGAAAGTCCTGAAAGCGGTCGGTGATCATCGTGAAGAGTTCGAGTTTACCGACCACTGCAGCGGGCCGAATATGGATGCCACACCACGGCAGATTATCGAACGTATTGAGAAATACAGTGGTGTTGATATCTGGCTGCCGTTTGAAAAGCCGGAACTGCAACAGCTGATCAAATGGCATTGCAAATATTCCCGTCAGAACGGGATTCATGTATCTCCGACCTTTATGATTAATGGCCTGATCCAGCCGGATATGGGTAGTGGTGAAGATATCAGTCAGTGGGCAGAACGGATCCGCAACGCCTGATTAACTGACGGCAGATCGCCAGCCGCTCTGCCGTTCCTTTACTGCTCTCCTGACAGCCAGACTCCGAAATAAATTTTATTACTTTGATGTAAATCACACTTTTGTGTTCCTTCACAAAGGCGTAAGATGAGGCTCATCACCCAATTCCTGTGTGGAAATGTCCCTGATGCACCGTTAATTTAATCGCCTCTTTTGTAACCATCGCTGGTTGCTGCTGTATAGGTGTGGCTTTTTTTAGCTGCCTGCAATTATTTTAATAATGATTCAATAAAAAATGCATAATTCATTACTTTTCCGGCTTCGTTTTGCCTGCAAAACGACTTTTGCCCTGGTGATGGCGTTAGTACTTAGCTTTGTCCTGCAGCTGGACACACCAAAATGGTCAATGATGACAGTCGCTATTATTGCTGCTTCTCCGGCGTTCGCCTCCGGCGGAGAGCCGATGACCGGCGTACTGAGGTTCAGGGGATTTTTACGGCTGATAGGTACCGCGATTGGTTCACTGGGGGCGGTCATCATTATCTGCGGCCTGTCACGTGCCCCGGTACTGATGCTGTTTGCCTGTTGTCTGTGGGCGGGTTTCTTTTCCTGGCTATATACGATTGTTAAGCAGGAAATCTCTTATGCTTTCGGCCTTGCCGGCTATTCGGTATTTATTATTCTGGTCACCGCCTGGCAAACGCCTCAGGCAGCGCCGCAAATAGCAATTTACCGTTCGCTGGAAATATCTTTAGGGCTGTTGTGTATTATATTTTCCGATTTAATCTTTATGCCCCGCAGTATTAAGCCGCAAATAAAACGCTTTATTGATGACTGTCCAATGGCATTATTTCGCCTGATGGCCTGCTGCTTTACCGCAGCCAATGAGCAGGAATTTGAAGAGCGTTTCAGGCATATGCTTGAAGAATGTAAAAAGTTTAATGCAATGCGTCAGGTACTGAAAATGGAGTCCACCCATAATAATCCGGTGTTACTGCAGCGGCTGAAGGGAATAAACGGACTGATGTTTCATTTATGTACCCTGACCTATGAAACCTGGCAGTATTTCCACCAGCGTCCGGAAAAACGCAGTACCAGCTGGTATCTGCTGTTCAGCCAGATACCAGACAGCACTCCGGCACTGACACAGAAACTCCACCAGTTTACTTTACTTATTCCTCAGTTAGCGTCACATCAGACCCCGTATGCCCTCTCTTCCTGGATAAAAGGGCTGAAAGAATTACGTATTCTGTGCACCGGGTTTCACTCCAAAGTGCCATTGCATGATATCGAGAAGGAAATAATCAGCCGTTATGCGATTAATGCTGCGGCTTCGGTACAAAGAAAACATGCTCTGGTGAACGGCTTCCGTACTTTCCTGACCGGCTTTGTCGGCTGCTGTTTATGGTTTACCACCACCTCAACAGCAGTCACAGGGTTTCTGATTATCTCGAGTATTGTTGCTACCCTGGCGATGCGGGCAGAAAACCCGCGCCGCGTCGCCATGGATTTTATCTACGGTATGATTTATATCCTGCCGGTCAGCTTTTTTTATTACCTGATTGTCCTGCCTGCCACCCAGCAGAGTTTCTTATTACTGATTATTGCAGTCAGTATTCTGGTATTTTTCTTTTCTCTGTGTGTACAGTGGAAAATCCTGGGCAGTGCGGCTTCTCTGATGTTTATTTTTAACCTGATCCCGATTACCAACCCGGAAGTGTTCAATTTCAGTCATTATCTGGATAGCGCCCTGGGACAGATTATCGGTGCCATTGTGACCCTGCTGATTATCTGGCTGATTCCGGACTTAAGTAAAAGCTCCATGTCCAATGCACTGTTACGCAATATTCTTACTACCTCACTGCAGACACTGACCACTAACCCTAAACGACGTAAAATCAGTCGTCTCAGCGCCTTATACGATGACCTGTTGTTACTGATCACCCTTGATAGCCGTAAATTAAAACGTTACCGTCTCGGGATTAATCTGATCATTATTTACCGGCGTATTACCGCCTTAAATATTCCCTATTTGCAGACACTGTCTGACTTTCACCTGCAGATCCGTGAAACAGCCAGTGATTTATCTCAGCAGAAAATGGCGATTCAGCGGGAACGGGCTTATGTAAAACTGCAGCAGTTACTGCATGAATATCTGGTGATTATCCGGATATTGCCTGATAACGAAAAAATAGCCCTTGTGGTTAATGATTTACAGACACTACTCAGTACATATAAAGGGGAACTGATTAGCCGCTGATGTGTGCAAAGCCGGCCACGGTTAACTTCGCAGCTGCGGGGTTATGCGGCTGTCTGGCTCTGCCACTGATTAATCTGTGAAACACATCACAATAATGTCTGCAGGCTTTATGTAATGTGAGACGCTGATTTTACGAGGTTTTTCAGATCCCTGCGGTTTTCATCATGAAAAGGGTATGCAATGTTAACTGACTATCTGACCAAAGAAAGAATCCATATCTGTGACACTGTCGCTGACTGGCAACAGGCGGTGACCTTATCTGCTGACCCGTTACTGAAACAGGGTGTGATCAGCCAGAGATATATTGATGAGATTATCGCAGAACACGGGCGAACCGGCCCTTATTATGTGTTGGCCCCCGGCGTTGCCATGCCCCATAGCCGTCCGGAAAATGGTTCCAACGGTATTGGCCTCTCACTACTGGTGATCAGGCAAGGTATTAACTTCGGCAGCGAAGACAATGATCCGGTCAAAGTAATTTTCTTTCTTGCTGCCAAAGATGCTGACAGCCATATCGCTCTTATCTCTTCCCTGGCAGAATTACTTGATGATGAAGAGAATATTGCTCTGCTGGCTACCGGCAACAGGGATACCATCGATACAATTATTCAGCGCTATTAATCCGTACTGACTGATTTATTTTGCAGTGCCCCTACCTTGCGGGGCACGTTACTTAAACAGAGGAAGTACTATGAAAATTTTTGCGGTTTGTGGTCATGGTCTCGGCAGCAGTTTTATGCTGGAAAAAAATATTAACACTGTGCTGGCAAAAAACGGCACCACTGCCGATGTCGGCCATATCGACCTGGCTTCTGTCTCTGATAATCTTGCCGATATTTTTGTGGTCGGTCAGGACCTGGCAGCAGCCATTGCCGGAAAAGTCGATAGTCAGAAAGTCATCGTACTGAAAAGTATTATTTCAAAAGCTGAACTGGAAGAAAAACTGACCCTGTTTCTGGGGGATCACCGCTGATTTATCACTGACCATCTGACTTGTATAGCTTCGGGGGGTATAACTATGGATTCGGTTCTCTCTTTTTTCCTCGATATACTAAAAGTTCCTTCTATTCTGGTGGGCCTGATCGCACTGATCGGCCTGTGTGCCCAGAAAAAAAGCATCGATCTGATCATCCAGGGCACAATTAAAACTATTCTCGGTTTTCTGGTACTGAGCGGTGGTGCAGCCTTACTGGTGACGACCCTCGGACCGCTGGGCGGAATGTTTGAACATGCATTTAATGTGCAGGGTGTTATTCCTAATAATGAGGCCATTGTTTCATTATCCATGAGTAAATATGGTGAAAGTACCGCCTATATTATGGCTTTTGGTATGGTCGCCAATATTTTCCTGGCCAGATTCAGCCGGCTTAAATATATCTACCTGTCAGGACATGTCTCATTTTATATGGCCTGTATGCTGGCTGTTATTTTAAGCATTACCGGGTTTAGTGGTCTGTCGCTGGTTATCTGCGGCTCACTGATTATGGGGTTGTTTATGGTTGTTTTCCCGGCACTGGCACAGCCTTTTATGCGGAAAATTACCGGTGAGGATGACGTCGCACTGGCCCATACCGGCACCATTGGTTACGTACTTTCAGGTCTGATTGGACGACTGGTCGGCAAAAATTCGCCGTCTACTGAAGAGATGGACTTACCGAAAAATCTCGGTTTCTTACGGGACAGTACTATTTCTATCTCACTGACCATGATGGTGGTCTATATCATTCTGAGCCTTTGTTCCGGCAGCAGTTATGTTGAGCAAAACTTTAGTCAGGGACAGAATATCATTATCTTTTCTGTGATAATGGGCATCACCTTTGCTGCCGGCGTTTATATTATTCTGGCCGGGGTGCGTCTGATTCTGTCAGAAATTGTGCCTGCCTTTCAGGGATTCTCGGAAAAGCTGGTCCCTGACGCAAAACCAGCCCTTGACTGCCCTATTGTCTATCCTTATGCACCTAATGCAGTATTAATCGGTTTTATCTCCAGTTTTGCCGGCGGGCTGGCCGGACTGGTTATTCTGGGCCAGCTGAACTGGGTACTGATCCTGCCGGGGGTCGTCCCGCACTTCTTTACCGGTGCAACCGCCGGTGTTTTCGGCAATTCCACCGGCGGACGCCGGGGCGCGGTATTCGGAGCCTTTACTAACGGCTTATTAATTACCTTCCTGCCGGCGATGCTATTGCCATTGCTCGGTCAGGTCGGACTGGAGAATACCACTTTCTCAGATTCTGACTTCGGTGTGGTAGGGATTATTCTCGGCAACGGGATTAAATACCTGACCCCTGCGACTATTATTTCGCTGCTGGTGGCAATCTATCTGCTGATGATTGGTTATAACCTGCTGGCCAGAAAAAAAACCTGAGTCCGATAACGGCGGGGGAGAGACTCCCCGCCGGATTTTATCACTGCCCCCCGCTTATCCGCGATAACCAAGGTATTTCAGAAAAGTCTCTCTGCGCTGGCGGTTACGAAAAATATTGATCAGAAATTCCAGAACATTAAACAACAGACAGAGCAGCAGTAATACCATGATATAAGGCAGAGCATTTTTCCATGGCAGTCCCATCTGATTTACCCCGGCAATGGCTTTTATCGCCCATGTTGAAGGCAACAGATCAGAAATAAATCTTACCCCCCACGGCATCGCCTGAACCGGCCAGATGGTTCCGGAAATATAAAATACCGGCATAGTAATAAATGACAGTGTCAGATAGACAATTTCCACCCGCCGGATACATTCAGTCAGCAGGTTACCGAGGCTGATCACCGCCAGTAAAAACGGGAACGTCAGCAGTAGAATTTCCGGGATAGACGCGGTTTGCCGGTAACCTAATACCCATGGCCACAGGCCAAACAACACCACAGATAAAAACAGCCAGATCGGGATCAACGCCGAATACGCGCCGAGGATCACCGACAGGGAGGGTTGGCCACTGGCGCTGATGGTCAGGTTGACCCTGACACTGGCAATCAGTAGTGAGTGTTGCAGCAGCATCACCAGCAGCCCCGGAAAGACTATCGCGGCAAAACTGATGCCGGGATTAAATAATGGCTGGGTGATGGCGCGAATCGGTGTCAGCAGCACCTGCGCTTCCGGCCGGGTAAAACCATTATTCATCAGAATCGCGCTGTTGTAATGGGTGACCATTTGCTGGTACGCCCCGATAATATCCTGCTCAATCTGGCCATTCGCCAGCCGGTTGGTCGCATCGCCGAATACGGGGATAGCCACACTCTGGCCAGCCAGCATTTTTTTCTCTAAATCTACCGGCATAACAATGACCGCAAATACCTTGCGCCAGCCGAGATCACGCCTTGCGCCTTCCAGGCTGGCGTAGTTGATCATATCAATCTTCGAGGTGGCATCCAGATCACGGATAAATAAACGGCTGGCCGGACTGTGGTCCATGTCCACCACCGCGACCGGTAAATTCCATACGGTACGGTTAGCATACACCAGGCTCATAACACAAAGAGAGATCAGCAGCATCCCCCACATCGGCCGTTGCAGCATCCCGCTGAGCACCTTTATAAAAGTCTGCCGGTATTCCCTCATACCATCGCCTCCTGCTCACGTAACCGGACCGGTAACCGCTTTCTCACCAGCAGGCTGATCACTAACGGATAGGCGAGTAACAGGGCACAGACCGAGGCAACCGGCTTCGCCGGGACTTGGCGGAGGAACAAATCAAACATGGCATATAATGCATGGGTCAGAGGCTCAAGATTCGCAATAATCTGTGCCGGTAATGGCATCGATAATTCGGGGACCGCAATCCCCGAAAAAGTCATCGCAATACTGACCATTAATGCCATCAGGGTATAGGCGGTAATCGAGGTCCGTGTAAAAGTGAACAGCAATACGGCCAGGCTCTGTGCGGCAATAATATAGAAGAATGCCACACAGAACATATACAACGGATTACCTGCCACTGTGGCATCTGAGCTCCAGACCAGTAGTGCAATCTGGCCCATCAGCACCACCGTATACACCAGAGTGTAAGGCGCCAGTTTCCCCAGCAGGGACAAGGTAAAGGCACCGGAATAGATCAGTGCTTTACTGCGTGACAGCACATAAATCATACAGGTTACAACAAACAGCTGCATCAGATGGATCGTCGCCGCAAATTGCTGGTAATAAATATAACTGCCGCTGGCATTAAACAAACTCTGGTAGGTCAGTGATACCTGCGCCAGCGCGGGCACAGGCTTACCGATTTTAGCCGCAATAATCGTCCGGTACTGACTGTTCAGAGCGCTCATTAGTCCGGAAAAATCCTGTGTCGAATACAGGCCGGCCGCATAAAACAGCGCATTATAATAAAACACCACTTGCGGCTGACGTCCCGCCAGGGCATCAGCTTCAAAATCAGGCGGAATATACAAAATCCCGTAATCGTCTGCGGTACGTAATTTTTCCTCCGCCTGTGGCAATCCGCCCGGCCATTCGGTGAGGCGGGCATGGGGACCGGCATCCAGTTTACGGATCAGTTCACGGGACAATTGACTATGGTCATTATCCACGACCGCGACCGGCAGATTCAGCAAAGTACCGGCAGAAAAGTTACTGCTCAGTAACCAGAACAGTAATAACGGAAAACACCACGTAAGCCAGTGGATCACTGGTTTGCGTGAGTCAGTGCGGATTTGTTTATTAAATGCGCGGTAGAAATAACGCCAGCTGCGTTTTAATGTTGCCACTGCCATAATGCACTCATTCCCTGTCGTAATCCTTTCACCGGCATCACCGGCGTTAAACGCACTTCAAAGGTTTTCAGGTCAAAATCTCCTGTCGCCCTGGTCGCACTTTTGGTCGAAAAATCCCCCAGAGGTGCGATGTAATGCACTCTGGCTTCGATTAACTGGTTATTCAGTGCCGGTACCCTGAGTTTAATCAGGTCACCTTTCCTGACATGAGCCAGAATATCTTCACGCAGATTAAAAATAAAATACGCCTGGTGAAGACGGACCAGAGTCAGCAGCGGGCTGGATGCACTCAGCAGCTCCCCGACTTCTGCCGGTATCGGCCCGACCTCGCCAGATACCGGAGCCCTGACAACCAGATCATCGGTCTGGGCTTTGACTTCAAGTAACTGTTGTTCGGCTTCATCCAGCTGTGCGGCATAAATATCACGCTGTTGCAGACGATCGCCATGCAGCCCTTCATCCAGATTCGCACGGGCACTTTGCATTGACTGCAATGCCGTATTACGCGCATTACGCGCATTATCCAGGGCCTGTGCCGAAATATATCCCTTTTCAGCAATTTTCTGCTGACGGTTATATTCATCCCTGGCATTCTGGTAATCAGAGGTAGCAGAAGCCAGTGCCGCCCGCAGATTACGAATACTCTCTTCACGGGTACCACTCAGAGATAAATCAAGTTGCGCTTTTGCCTGGTCCCTGGCAGCCTGTGCAGCCCGTAACTGTGCTATCAGTTCAGGTGCATCCAGTTTCATCAGCACTTGTCCGGCTTGTACATCATCGCCCCGTTCAACCAGCCGTTGCACAACCCGCCCTTTTGCCTTAGAAGCAACAATCACTTCCGGTGCATCAACTTCTCCTTGTAATAATAACCCCTGGTTTTGTGCCCTGAAAAAAATCGCCAGCGATACTACTGCGACCATTAATAACACCGTAAGTATTATTTTTTTATTCATTCTGACTGCTCCGCCATCCGGTATATCTGTTCCATCATCATTACTCTGTAGTCTGACATAAATCTAGCATAGAGCATTGATATAGATTATGCATAAGGAGTTTTCGTGAATATCAGGGGACATTTTTTAAAAAATGTAATTTGATGAAATCATCTGCTCTGGAAGTCAGACTGCGAAATAAAAATGCATCTCCTGTGCATTATATTTTCGGATAGGATGATATATATCCTGAGGTAAGTTATTTATGTCGTTAAATATACATATAAAACAATATGGCACCAGTAATGGCATTTTTACGCGGTGTCAGGCGATGATATTTCCCTTTCGCCGATAAAACGTTCATCAGTCCGCGGAGAAAGGTGATCTTATCATGGTTTATATGGCACATCGTCGCCGGTGAAAGAACACCGGCATTGAAGGTGTTTCAGTCTGCAGGCTCACACAGACAGAACTCAATCACGAATAACTGTTCCGTCTGCGGATAAATGGTCGCGATAACCTTGTGTAACTGTGGCAGGCTCATATTTTCCTGGCGGGCATGTTCCCCTGTCAGTTGTGACTGTAACACCGGCGTAATGCGGATAACCCGCAGGGTAGCAAAATACTGCTGATCATATTGATACCCAGCCCTGAGCCGTTGGCCCGGCAAAAAACCCGCTTCGCTGTGGTCACGAATGGTGATGATCTTGCGGCCAGCCAGAATATCTGCAGAAAAAGCACGATAGAACGTAATATCAATAGCCATTATTCACCTGTTGATCATGATCCCGTTGCTGCCAGTCACCTGACAGCAACACCGGACATATTACCAGCCTTTGACTGCACCGCCATTAAATATAATATTCGCCGCCGCTGCCACTTCCGGTGACTGGTAGGCCTGAATAAATTTTTTCACATTAGGTGCATCTTTATTATCTTCGCGGGTCACAATCACATTCACATAGGGTGAGTTTTTATCTTCGATAAAGATACCATCTCTGACCGGAGACAGGCCGGTTTGCTGGAGATAGGTGGTACTGATGATAGCGACCGTGACTTTAGGGTCATCCAGAACACGCGGTAACTGGGCGCCTTCCAGTTGCATAATATTCAGTCTGAGGGGATTACTGGTAATATCCGCAGCGGTCGGCAGTAATCCGGTGCCGCTACGCAGAGTGATCAGCTTTTCTTTCTGTAACAACAATAATGCACGGCCAAGGTTGGTCGGATCATTGGGAATAGCAATGGTATCTCCGCTTTTCAGTTCAGAGACATTATGGATTTTTCGTGAATATCCGGCCATCGGAAACACAAAGGTGTTAGCTACCGCCACCAGGTGATATCCCCGCGCCTGGTTATCTTCTGCCAGGAAAGGCCGGTGCTGAAATACGTTTGCATCCAGCTCTTTATTAGCCGTAGGATCATTTGGTAATAATGAACCACTGAATCCGACTAAATCAACATGCAGGCCATACTTTTTCAGAGCAACCTGTTTGGCGACTTCTGCCACATCCTGCTCTGCTCCGTTAATAACACCGACTCTTATATGGTTACTGTCTTCGCTGGTTTTATCACAGGCCGTCAGTAAACTACCGGCCACCAGCAATAATGCGGGGAAAAATAATTTCAAAGATTTACTCACCTGTGCTCCGTCATTTATTGCAGAATGTAAACGTTCATGATAATGACATAATCGCCCGGCGGGGAGAAGCCGTTACTCTGTGTATTTTATATAAGAAAATCATCCTTAATATTCCCCGGAAGAATATTAAGGATGCGCCGGACAGGGCAGGAAATAGTCACCGATCAGGGTGTTTCCTGGCGGAATAACCACTGTCTGAAATCTTTTATTTCATCAAGACTGATCGTATGCCCCATTCCCGGATAAGTTTTAAAGACCACCGACGGGGTAAAATCTGTCAGCTGTTTTACTGCCTGCTGGCCGGTTTTCAGAGGAATACGCTGATCGGCCTCACCATGACCAACAAACACATGCAGCTGCTTCGCTGCTTCAGCCGGTACCTCAGCAGGACTGAACCCATCCGGTAAACGACCACTGAAAATTGCCGCACCATGAAACAACTGTGGGTGTGTCAGAGCGACCGCATAGGTCATCACCGCTCCCTGGCTGAACCCCCCCAGATACGTATGTGCCGGTGAAATATGGTACTGATGCTGTAGCGCCTGCACAGTTTTTACCACCGCATTGCCGCTTTCTGTAACATCAGATGCCGCCTGAGATTCACTGACATTATTCCGATACCACTGGTAGCTGTCACCGGCTACAGGTAACGGTGCCCGCAAGGAAACCACTAGCATGTTGCCCGGCACAATCACCGGAAAATCATTAAAATCCTGCTCATTCGCCCCGTAGCCGTGCATCATAACCAGCATTGACGGATCCGGCCCCGGCTGGGCTGCGGGCATAAATAAATAGCTTAAATCGGTGGCCCCCGCCAGTGGCGCAGCCAGCAATCCGCCACATACCCCGAGCACCGCAAAATATTTTTTCACTTGATTACCTCAATATGTCTTTTTTCCGAAGTACTGTCATTCGATATCATCTGACAGGTACCCTTGTCCCTGAGAAATTTTCCATCGTACTCTCGGAAACAGTGCTAACCGGATATTAAATAAAAAATAGAATGGCATATAAAGCGTATTATTTTCCTTTACCCGCAACTCCATGACTGACAGTACCTTTTCAAGCTCGCGTAATAAATGCCCGCCGGGTAACTCATGGATGTTTTTCAACCGCCTTTTCAGGTAAAGATTAATTTCGTGAAATAAAGGCTCAGTTTTTATCCCGTATTGCTGAATAATCTGAAAATGACGCCCATAAAAATCAAAAAGATTAGCCCCCAGCCACAACTCAGTAATCAGATTATTTTCTATCGTCATACTGATTGCCGGGTCAGCTTTGTTACGTGGCAGAATAATATTGATTCTGTCCAGCATCCGCTGAATGAACTGCTGACGTTGCAGCAGCGAGGCCTGCTGCAGACGGATATCGATTATTAGCTGTAGTAATTCACGGATCCCCGCCCTGAGAGCTCTTTTGGCAGTCCAGGAGGGACGTTTATTACGTATCATTAAAGTAACAACCAGCGAAATAATAATCCCGACCATTGTCGATATTGCTGCATTGATCGTTGTCAGAGTATCGGGTGCAAAATCATGGGTCAATCCGATATATGCAGGTAACTGGGTCGCAACAATTAATCCGATAAAATTAGTCGCAGGGTTAGCGATCACCAGTCCCATGAATATCAGTGCCGGTGACAGGCAAATAATCATTGATTCAAAAGTAACGGCTGCCGGCAGCACCATCAAAGAATAGAAAATACTGATGGCTATCGCGATAACCATGCCTTTCATAAAAATACGCATACCACCCACCGGGCTGTCGTGGGTGGCGAAGAAAGAGCAGGTCACCGCGGCGATCATTGCCGCATTTGCTCCGCTGTGCCAGCCACTGCCAATCCAGAACAGGCAAGCCAGTAACGTAGCAATAAAGGCAGTGAATGCAGACAAGGCATTCATTCCTTTATCAATATACTTTTTCCTGTGGATTGCTTCAGCACCCTCAGGACGTTTTTTCAGCCGGGATAAGCGGACCCCGACGCCGTGATAAGCCGTCAGAATACGGACAACATTTTGTAAGCGATCAATCAGACCGGTAAACAGCAGACTTTCTTCGGTACTCATCCTGTTTTCCAGGAAATGCTGTTCAATCATACTCCGCGTATGTGCCAGTTGCCGGGTTACCGACGCACTGTCCTCACCGGCCGCATCATCCAGCCAGGCGAGGAAGCGGCAGACACTGTTATGGACAAATTCCGGCAACCGGATATTGTCAGCAGCCAGTAAATTCAGTCGTTTTTCGATCGCGGTCAGTGTCGGCACCAGGTAGGATAAATGCTGATATTGCGCCGATACCAGTCTTACCAGACGCTGAACCTGGTTGGCTTCATAGGCACAGTGGGTCATCAGTACTTCCACACTCAGCGGATAGTTAGCCATCTGAACCAGAATCTGGTCACGCTCAGGGGAGCCGGCCGACGAATGCTGCCTGAGTAAAGAACCACAGAGTTTTTTCCCCTGCTGATACCAGTTATTGACACTGTTTTCCAGCAACGACTTCATACTGACCGGGAAAATCAGTACATGGACCAGGCTGCTGATAATAATCCCAACGGCAACCTCTTCGATACGGGAAATTACAGTGTAAGTAATCGCCGAAGGAGTAGCCACATCCGGAAACCCCATGATCGCGGCACTGTAACCTGCCAGCATAAAAATATAACTTTTCGGTGTACGATCCCGTAAAGACAGATACAGACAAACAGCAACCCAGGCTGAAACCGCCAGACTGAACAGTACCGGGGACATCACGGTCGCCGGGTAGATCAGAAATATAAACATCCCCCCGAGTACCGTCCCGGCCAGCCTGAAAAACGATTTTGAAACAGTAGAGGCAGTGTAAATCTGTGAAACCACATAGACGGTGGTAAGAGACCAGGTCGGTTTTTCCAGGTTCAGCCTGAGTGCCAGATAAAAGGCCAGAAAAGCCGCAAGTGTCGTTTTTAACGAAAAAATAAACGCACTTTTTGTCAAAAAGTTCATAAGGCAGAGTAACTTAATTATGTATTTTTTATATAATCGGCAAGTATAATACAGCCGCCTGTTGTCAGACGATAAAAAATTGTAACAGCTGTGATGAATGTACTTCCGGTGATACAGAATATAGCAGGGACATAAAAATACCTTATATTTTGAGACTGCTGCACGTCCGGCGCATACCTTTGATTGACAGTAACAAGACAGACAATCCGGTCATTTTTTCTAACTGCTGAAGGGAATGTACGGTAACGCCCGTCATTATAATTTCCTGATTATTTAATCAGGTTGTTTTATTATTTCAGAGTGTAGCCGTTGAAACAGATTATTACTTTTATCGTCAGCTCTCTTTAGCAGTCATATTACCCGGCTTTCCGGATGCTCATAAATATAACCACAAAAAGATTATTTATTCGTGAATATCACACAACCAGATTCACTGCTGCCTTCTGAAGATCATACCGCCTCCCCCCGGGAAATCCATTTTCTACTCAACAACCGCTGTCCGGTCAAATATTCACTGCCCGATGACTGGCATACTCACCCGGCTGATCCCAGGTATATTTCCGTAATCTTCAGGGAAACAGAAAAATGTCTGTATACTGGGTCGTACGCTGCCCGAAGATAACGGCTGATTAAGAGTGCCCCTGCGGCAACTTCCCCCGGCCACCACGCCATTTACAGGATTGTGTCATGTTAAAAGTATGGATTATTCTTTTCATTTCGATCGTTGCCGAAACCTTTGCCACTTCAATGATCAAATCTTCTGAAGGTTTCAGTCGTCTGCTGCCCTCGCTGGCCGTGATCTGTGGCTATATAATTTCTTTTATCGGGTTATCTCAGGTCGTTAAAGTGATGAATGTCGGGGTTGCTTATGCCGTCTGGGCGGGGGTCGGGATCTGCCTTGTTTCACTGATCTCCTGGTTCTTTTTCCGCCAGAAGCTGGATTTACCCGCCATTCTGGGCATCGGACTGATTATCAGCGGCGTGGTTGTTATCCAGCTGTTTTCAAAATCAGTCACCCACTAATCGGGGGGGAGACCCTGCGGTCAAACCAGCAGAGACAATGCTCCTACCCACGTAATGCAGACACCGCCCTGAGTGAGGTTCTGATTTTCAAATAATTCCGGGGAAAAAGGCAGATTGCGTCTGCTTAAGAATCGCGATGATCTGGCTGTCAGTAAAACGTGATCGGTGAGCTTCGCTGCCTTTCGGGTCATAGAAATCCCCCTGAATTCAGGTGAGTATAAAATTCTGCTTATAAATACACCGGCTTTTCGGGGGGATTACCCAGGAACCGGGCGGTTACCCTTAAGGGCCACTGGCTGAGGAGTGTTCGGCGGGTAATAAATCCCAGCTGCAAGGGCTGGGGGCGCTGTTTACTGCGGACCGGATGGGGGAGATTTTCGGGCCTTAAAATAATCAATCAGATTAAAGATGATTGCAGCTGCTGTTATAGCTGAACCAGCAATAATACTTTTGATGAAATTTTTAGTGATCTCCTCAAATGGCAAGAAAAAACCACCTATATGTATAAAGCCAATGACAATTTTTATAAGTAAGCCCAGGAAGAAAAAGCCAACTGTAAAGTAGCTAAAAAGCAGTATATATTTGAGAACGGTTTTCATCACTTTTCGTTCCCCTGTTTTTTGATAATGCTTTTGCCTGCGTCTGTTGTAGCTTCTGAGGCGAAAGCACCCCTCAGTGTCAGCATAGTTGTCACCCCCTCTGAAAAATCAATCTGAGGGCATGGAGTGACACATGAAACGTATTTC